>CALECP010000084.1 GCA_937949915.1 uncultured Anaerolineae bacterium | reverse complement strand
GATGGCGACCGAGCCATTCGAACCTGGCACAGTTACCTGGTGGCACATCCAAACACAAGAAAACGAAGCGGCCGCATGGGAAGACCTCGCCAACCAATACATGGAACTGCACCCCGAAATTACAGTCGAGATCACCGTGCTAGAGAACGAAGCATTTAAGCAACGATTGACCACTGTGATGCAATCTGGCAACCCGCCCGACCTGTTCCAAAGCTGGGGCGGCGGCGTGCTGTGGGAATATGCGAGTGCGGGTCTTGTGCGCGATATTACGGCCGAGTTGGAAGGCGCATGGCAAAATTCGTTTGCAACCCAATCCGCTCTAAACCTGTACGCCCAAGACGGTGCTTACTATGGTGCGCCCTGGCGCTGGGGAGCGGTCGGTTTGTTCCAAAATGACGACCTGTTTGAAGCGGCCGGATTGGAAACAAGCTGTGCTGGCACGTGGGACGATTTCTTGAGCAATGTAGAAGCCCTAAAAGCGGCCGACATCACACCGATTGCACTGGGAGAAGGAGACAAATGGCCCGGTCACTTCTGGTGGGTCTATCTCGCTATTCGCATCGGTGGCGAGCAAGCGTTCTTGGACGCATACAGCCGTGATGGTGGCTTTACCGACGCGCCCTTTATCGAAGCGGGTGAAGAGCTAAAACGGTTGGTAGACCTTGAGCCATTCCCCGAAGGCTTCCTCGGTCTCACGTATGGCGATCAAGCGTCAGCGTTTGGCAATGGGCTGGCAGCGATGGAACTGATGGGGCAATGGGGCCCCGGATTCTCCGCTTCGCAGAGCGAAAGTGGCGAAGGCGTTGAGGCGTTGCGCTGGTGTCCGTTCCCAGAGGTAGCAGGCGGCGCAGGCGCACCGGGCGACACGCTGGGCGGTGGCGATGGCTTTGCGGTCGGGATCAATGCATCCGATGCGGCCGTTGATTTCCTCAAATTCATCACGAGCAAAACAGGCCAGCAACGGATTGCAGACGAAGGCATGACCCCCATCACCATCAAAGGATTGGATGAGACGGTCGATAGCGAGTGGCTGGGACAGATTATCGAAGCCCGGAACGGTGCGGAATACTTCCAGCTTTACTACGATCAATTTTTACCCCCGGCCGTGGGTGGTGTGGTCAACGATGCCGTGCAAGAACTGTATGCGGGTGTCGCCTCTCCTGAAGATGTCGCTGCCCAAATCGAGGACAGCGCATCATTTGAACTAGAGCCATAGAGAGACACCCGAACCAACATAGTCGGTGGGGCAAACACACCCTTGCCCCACCGACGGAGGCTTTCCCATGTCTGCAATTCCTTATCGTGTTCTACCCAAAAACAATCCGAAAAGTTTTGAAAAGAAGGCTGATGATCGCAACAAGATGATGCTGATCGCGCTGTTTTTCTTGCCCGGTTTCAGCTTGTTGTTTCTCTTTCTGGTCATGCCGATTTTTCAATCTATTTTCTACAGTTTTTTTCGCTGGAATGGCTTAGGCCCCGTCGATAATTTTGTAGGCTTGGAAAATTATTCGCGTGCATTTGCAGACAAAGTGTTCCGAAAGTCGATGTGGCACAACTTCCAAGTCGTCATCCTTACACTGCTGATAGAGCTGCCGTTGGCAATGGCGCTCGCCCTGCTGCTGGTACGTGGCAATTTGCGTTTTGTGCGCCTATTTCGGGCGATCTTCTTCCTCCCTTACGTCTTTTCCGAAGTGATCACCGGTCTCATTTGGCTATTCGTTCTCAACCCGGGCGAAGGGTTTGCCAATGTGTTGTTCAAGGCGATCATCCCCGGTTTTGAAAACCAAGCGTGGCTGGGCAATATCGATCTGGTGCTGCCTGTTATCTTTTTTGTGATGACGTGGAAATACTTTGGGCTGCACATGCTGTTGTACATGGCGGGGATTCAAAATATCAACCCCGACGTGGAAAATGCGGCGCGGCTAGATGGGGCGAATGAGTGGCAGCTTTTACGCCGTATCACGCTGCCGATGATTGCAGACACGATCAAGCTGACGATGTTCCTGGGTGTGCTTGGATCACTACAAGTGTTTGTGATTATTTTGGTGATGACGAAGGGTGGCCCCGTCTACGCGACGGAGGTGATGGTGACATACATGTATCGTGTGGGGCTGCAACGGTTCTCGTTGGGCTTTGGCGCGGCCGTGTCGGTCATTTTGTTCATCATCGCGCTGTTCTTCTCTATCGGCTACCAACGAACGGTGATGCAAACCAGTCTGGAGTAATCGCATGAAATTATTTCTCAACATACTCAAGTACGTGTTTGTTTTGTTCCTCACGGTGGTGATGAGCGGCCCGATTTTGACAGCGATTTTGGGCAGTATCCGCACATCAGGCGAAGTGTATTCTAACCCATTTGCATTGCCCAAAAATGGCATCCAATGGGAAAACTATACGTTTATTCTGACCAATCCCGATTTTTGGCGGCAGGTAGCCAACAGTACGTATATCACCGTGACAGCAACGGTTATGACGGTGATCATCTCCAGCTTCTTGGCGTTTATCTTTGCGCGGGTCGATTTTCGCGGCCGTGAAATTTGGTTCAACATTTTGATGCTGGGGATGCTATTCCCCTTATCGGTGGCGATTTTGCCAGTGTTTATCCAGTTGATGAACCTCAAGCTGCTCGATTCGTTCTGGGGTGTGATTTTGCCGATGGTAACGTTTGCCACACCGGGCAACACGGTCATTCTGCGAAACTTTTTCACGGCGATACCGCAGGAATTAGAAGATGCGTCGTACATTGATGGTTGTTCGACATTTGGCTTTTTCCGCTACATTTTGTTTCCGATGGCACGGCCGTCCATTGCGGCCGTGGCCACACTGGTTGTCGTCGCCAGTTGGAACGAATTTTTCCTCCCCCTGCTCGTGCTAAATGACCCAAACAAGTGGCCGCTCCCACTGGGCATCATGCAGTTCCAGGGGCAGTTCGGCACAGATTACGGCAAGGTACTGGCGTTCATTACGCTGCTCATCATCCCGTCTGTGATCTTCTATATCTTTGCCGAAAAGTACATCGTCACCGGGCTAACAGGTGGCGAACTAAAAGGGTAATGTGATGGCAATATCAACTTTCGTTTCAGTAGCAGAACTGGGGTTTCTCAAGCGTGTAGGAAAGCGGCCGCTATTGGCGGCCGTTTTCCTACCGCTTACGTTGGTGCTGTTTTTGGTGGGGTGTAGTGGCGAGTCGGCCGAGCCAGATACACCGACACAAACCGATATGTTTCAACAACTTCTGGGCAAAAGCGACGCAGAAGTACAAGCCAAAGTCGATGCCGCTTGGGAACATTTCTTCTATGGCAACGATGACAGCCAGCGCGTCTACTATCCGGTGGGCGACGACATGGCGTACCTGCTGGACGTAGGCAACCAAGATGTGCGCTCCGAAGGCATTTCGTATGGCATGATGATCGCCGTCCAGATGGACAAGCAAGCAGAGTTTGACCGTATTTGGAAGTGGGCGAAAGAATACATGTATCACGAAGATGGGCAGTACGCTGGCTACTTTGCATGGCACACGACGACAGACGGTGTGCCATTGGATGCAAACCCGGCTTCGGACGGCGAAGTATGGATGGCGATGGCGCTCTTTTTTGCTGCACACCGGTGGGGGAATGGTGAGGGCATTTTCGACTATGAGGCGCAAGCAAATGAGCTTTTGCACACGATGATCCACAAGGGCGAGGACGGCACCATTGCGACAGGCATCTTTAATAAAGAGAACAAGCTGATCGTGTTTGTGCCGACGCTCGGCCGGGTGAGCAAGTTCAGCGATCCGTCTTACCATGTACCACACTACTATGATTTGTGGGCGCAATGGGCGGCCGAAGATAACGACTTTTGGCGGGAAGCAACAGAGGCGAGTCGTGCTTATTTGAAGACGGCCGCACATCCCGAAACAGGCTTGATGCCTGACTATGCTGACTTTGAAGGCAAGCCGGTGCAGTTTGGCAGTGGCAACCATGATCGCTTCGCCTATGACGCTTGGCGCACCACGATGAACATCGCGCTCGACCACGCCTGGAACGATGCTGACCCGTGGCAAGTGGAACAGGTGGATCGCATTTTGGCGTTCTTTTATAGCCAGGGAATCGACGATTATCGTAGCGAGTACACGCTGGATGGCGAACCGATGTCACAATGGCACGGCACCGGTCTGGTTAGTACCAATGCGGTAGGGGCAGCCCTGGCATCGACCCATGATTATCGCACTGAGTTTGTGCAGGCGTTGTGGGATTTAGAGCCGCCAACAGGACAATGGCGCTATTACGATGGGCTGCTCTATTTCATGTCGTTGCTGATGGTGAGTGGAAATTTTAATGTGTATTGAATGTAGCAGAGCCGTATTGTGTATCGGGAGGGGCATGGCTTGCCATGCTCGTACCGTGATGCAATGGTTTGTGCTTTTTGGATTGCTGTGTGTCGTGATGGGCTGCACGGCAACACCACCTGATGCACCGGGAGCTGGTGTGCTAACAGGCAAGTTTGCGCCTCCGACAGGGCGAACGCTATTCATCATCGGGCAGGACAATGACACGATCACCGATTATTTGGCGGCCGTCGATTTGCCTGCGCCCGGTGGTGTGACTGGCTATACGTCGCTAGAGCGGCTAGAAGGATTGGCCAGTGCGGCCGATTACGGGGCTGGCACAATCCATTTAGACGCGGCCGCCAACCAAAACCCAGACAGCGCACTGATATTGGGCTTGTACCTCGTCGATTATTTGGACGAGATCAATGATGGTGAGGTAGACGACCGCATCGACCGTTTACTAATGTTGTTGGCAGGGTATGAACGACCTGTTTATTTGCGGTTCGGTTATGAATTTGACGGCAATTGGAATCATTATGATCCTGAAGCATTTGTGGCGGCGTGGGTGCGTTTTTATGATCGCATGATGGCGCAAAACGTGACCAATGTGGCGATGGTGTGGCAGAGTGCAACGGCGTGTGTCGGCCGCTATACAAACGCGCCGCTCGATGCGTGGTATCCGGGCGATCACTATGTCGATTGGGTAGGCGTGTCATGGTTTACCCAAGCAGACTGTAACTATCAACCGATTGGTGAAATGGTGGCATTTGCCCGTGAACACAACAAACCGGTGATGATCGCGGAAGCTGCGCCCCAACAGTATGACACGGCCGAGCAGACACACAGCACGAGCGGCCGCTCCTTCAAATCAATGTCGGCCGCGCAAATTTGGGACGCATGGTACGCGCCCTTTTTCAACTATATCGACACCAACCAAGACACAATTCGGGCAGTCGCCTACATCAATACTGATTGGGACAACCAAGCGATGTGGGGTTCGCCCTATCGCAACGGTTATTGGGGCGATTCTCGCGTTCAAGCGAACGATCTGATTTTAGATCGTTGGCAAACACAGTTATCAGAAGAGGCATGGCTGCATGGTAGTCCTGACCTTTTCTCAACCTTGAACCGACAATAAGGTGCATATTATGCAAGCGATCACAATACAACAACGATACAAAGACCCTGCCTTGCCGATCTCTGACCGTGTGGCTGACTTGTTGAGCCAGATGACACTCCAAGAGAAGCTGGCACAATTGGGTAGCGTGTGGGTTTTTGAGCTTTTGACAGACCTGCAGCTAGACCCAGCCAAAGCAGATGACAAAATGCGGCTGGGCTTGGGGCAAATTACCCGTGTAGCAGGAGCGAGTAATGTTGATCCAACATCTGGAGCAGCACTTGCCAACGCCATTCAGCATTATTTGGTTAACGATACGCGGCTTGGCATTCCGGCGATTGTGCATGAAGAGTGTTGCGCGGGGTACATGGCGCACAGTGCCACTTGTTTTCCGCAAATCATCGGGCTGGCGAGTACATGGTCGCCTGATTTGGCGGAGCGCATGGCGGCCGTGGTGCGGACGCAAATGCGGGCGGGTGGCGCACATCAGGGACTGTCTCCTGTGATCGATGTGGCACGCGATCCGCGCTGGGGTCGGGTCGAAGAAACGTTCGGCGAAGACCCGTATTTGGTGACGCGCATGGGCGTGTCTTTTGTAAAAGGGCTGCAAACAGAGGATTGGCGTGATGGGGTGATCGCAACAGCGAAACATTTTGTAGGATATGGCATTTCGGAAGGCGGGATGAATTGGGCCCCGGCACATATTCCAGCGCGTGAACTACATGAAGTGTATTTGTTGCCGTTTGAAGCGGCCGTCAAAGAGGCAAATCTGCAATCGTTGATGAATGCGTACCACGAGCTAGACGGTGTACCGTGTGCGGCTTCGCGCTGGCTACTGACTGATTTGCTGCGCGAGCAATGGGGGTTTGATGGCACGGTCGTTTCTGACTATTTTGCGGTCAACGAAATCGAAAAGTCGCACATGATCTCGGCAACAAAAGGGGATTCGGCCGCGCTGGCATTGACGGCCGGGATCGACGTAGAACTACCTAGCACCAACTGTTATGGCAAACCTCTGGAGGAAGCGGTGCTGAGCGGCAAACTCAATGAAGCAGTAATTGATCTCAGTGTCGGCCGTCATTTGCGCCACAAATTTGAGATGGGGCTATTCGAGAATCCGTATGTAGATGAAGATGCAGCGATCACTGTTTTCGATACACCGCGCCAACGGCAACTGGCACGTGAGATCGCACAAAAGTCGATAGTGTTGCTGAAAAACGAGAATAACACATTGCCATTGGCAAAAACGGCCGGATCAATCGCCATCATCGGCCCGAATGCAGATACAAAACGGCATCTCGTAGGCGATTATGCGTATGTGGCGCACATCGAAACGCTGATGGAACAAACAGATACCAATGCGTTTAACATGCCGATTCCAGAAGGGCTGACGCTCGATAATGCGTATGTACCGATGAACACAATTACAGAAGCGATTGCGGGGCGGGTTGCGGCCGGTACGCTGTTGCGCTATGTGCAGGGCTGTCAGGTGAATGATGATGATCGCTCTCAATTTGATGCGGCCGTCGCTGCGGCCGCGCAGTCCGATGTGGCGATCATGGTGATGGGCGGCCGGTCTGGGCTGACAGACGACTGTACGTGTGGCGAGGCACGTGACCGTGCCGACATCAATTTGACAGGTGTGCAGCATGATTTGATCAAAGCCATTTACGCGACCGGTACGCCTGTGGTGCTGGTGCTGATCAATGGACGGCCGCTGTCGATTACATGGGAGGCGGAGCATATTCCTGCCATTGTCGAGGCGTGGCTGCCCGGTGAAGAAGGCGCGGAAGCGGTGGCAGATGTCTTATTTGGCGATGTTAATCCGAGCGGCAAATTGCCGATCACATTCCCGCGTGACGCGGGGCAGATTCCGGTGTATGCGAGCCACAAACCATCTGGCGGCCGGTCGCACTGGAAGGGTGAATATGTCAATCTGAGTAACAAGCCGTTGTGGACGCTGGGGCATGGATTGAGCTATACGACGTTTGCATTGAGCGATCTGCGGGTCGATCACAGTCAGGTGACGGCCGGACAGACGGTGCAGGTGAGCGTTGACGTAACCAACACGGGCGACCGCGCTGGCGAGGAAGTGGTACAACTGTACGTGCGCGACCAATTGGCAACTGTGACCCGGCCGATCAAAGAGCTAAAGGGTTTCGGCCGGGTGGCGCTAGAGCCGAACGAATGCAAAACGATGGTGTTTGCGCTGCCTGTCAATTTGCTCGCTTTTTATGACCAAACGATGCGCTTTGTAATCGAACCGGGCGCGATCAAGCTGATGGTGGGCCATGCGGCCGATAACCTGCCTCTACACACCACTATCGAGATCGTGGGCGAGACGGCCGAGATCGCCGAAAAGAGCTTTGCCTGCCCTGTTACGATTGCATAAGATTGGTTTTCCCCCACCTGCGTTGGGGGGTTTCATCTATTTTCACGAGCGCGATTGGGCTGTAACATCATCACAAATAAAAAGGAGTTATCCCATGTACGATGCAAAACCTGAGCACAAATTCACTTTCGGACTTTGGACAGTCGGCCACGTCGGCCGTGACCCATTTGGTGAGGCGACCCGCCACAAATTGACCGCGCACGAAATCGTGCATATGCTGGCCGATGTCGGTGCGTGGGGGGTCAACTACCACGACAACGACTTGATCCCGATTGACGCAACCCAGGGCGAAACAGCCCAAATCAAGCGCGATTTTCGCAAGGCATTAGACGACACAGGATTGGTTGTGCCGATGGCGACGGTCAATCTGTTTAGCGACCCGTCTTTCCGCGATGGTGCATTTACCAGCAATGATCCGAAGGTACGCGCCTACGCGGTGCAAAAGACGATGAACGCGATTGATCTCGGTATCGAGTTTGGCGCGACGACGTTTGTTTTTTGGGGCGGCCGGGAAGGCACAGAAACGGACGCTGGCAAAGACCCGATCACGGCGATCAAGCGCAGCCGGGAAGCAATGAATTATCTATGCGAATACGTGATCGACCAGGGGTACGATTTGCGTTTTGCCCTAGAAGCGAAGCCAAACGAGCCACGCGGCGATATCTATAATGCGACGACGGGCAATATGCTGGCGTTTATCGAAACGCTTGACCACTCCGACATGGTGGGGGTCAATCCCGAAGTGGCGCATGAGCAGATGGCGGGACTCAATTTTACGCATCATGTTGCACAGGCGATGGAAGCGGACAAATTGTTCCATATCGACCTCAATGATCAAGTTCCCGGCCGCTACGACCAAGATTATCGCTTTGGTTCGGTCAGTATCAAGTCATCCTTCTTCCTTGTCAAATTGCTGGAAGACAATGGGTATGATAACCCGCGTCACTTCGATGCCCATGCGTATCGATCAAGCAATTATGATGATGTGAAGGCGTTCGCACGGGGCTGTATCCGCAACTATTTGATCTTGAAAGAGAAAGCAGCGCAGTTTAATGCAGATGCTGAGATTCAGGCGTTGCTGACAGAAATCGACGCGGGTAATGACACGATGGGCGAATTGGTCGGGGCATATTCGGCCGAAAAAGCGGCCGCCCTCCGCGCACAATCGTTTGATCGCGCAGCCCTGGGCGCACGCGGGATGCCTTACGAGCGGCTCGATCAATTGACGATTGAGCTATTGATGGGTATTCGATAAAACGCCTCTCCTCTAAGGCAATAAGATCAGAGATAATGCTGAAACAAACGGTTGAACAATATGCTGGCTATGCTTGTCTTCGGCTAGAGAATAGTGCGGTGTCTGTGTGGATCACACAGCATGTGGGGCCGCGTATCATCGGTTTGCAATTAACGGCCGGAGATAATTTGCTGGCAGTTGTTCCCGACATGATGGAGACAACACCATCGGGCAAGAACTTTTACTTTCGGGGCGGCCATCGACTGTGGCACGCCCCGGAAGATGCTGAACGCACCTATCAGCCAGACAATAGTTCGGTGTCGATCATGCCTGTTGAGAACGGTGTTCGGGTGACACAACCAACTGAGCGGCTGACGCATATTCAAAAGCAGATGACGATCACGTTGCCAGATGAAACGGCGTGTGTGGTGGTCGATCATACGCTTACGAATGACGGTTGTGTGTCAATGCCATTGATTCCCTGGGCGATTACACAGATGCGGCCGGGCGGGGTTGCGATTTTGCCCCAAAGCACGGCCGCGCCGACCTACCTACCCAATCGCGCCCTTGCGCTGTGGCCATACACGCGCTTCGATTCTCCTCATTTGCAATGGGGAGATCGCTATATTTTTGTCCATGCCAACATGACAGCAGGCAAGCTAAAAATCGGCTGGGCAAACACAGAAGGTTGGCTGGCTTACTGGGTCGATGGTGTGCTGTTTGTCAAGGAAGTGGCGTATCAGCACGATGGCGAGTATGTCGATTTTGGCAGTTCGAGTGAATGCTTTTGTAATGAGCAATTTTTGGAGCTAGAGACACTTGCCCCACGCACCATGATTGAACCGGGCGCAACGGTCTCGCACCGCGAAGTATGGCGACTGTATACGCCTGTTTTGCCAAAAATGACAGAAACGGCCGTTGCCGAAATGATTGCAGCGATCAGAAAAACGGAATGAATGAAGGCGGCATTATGGTATGCGGCCGTTTTTTTACGACATTTTTGCAAGCGATTGCAAAATAGTTAGAGGAGAACTAAAGATGAATTTCGCACACAAACGCACAACTCTTTTCTTGAGTATCCTACTCCCTTTGTGGGGATTATTCGCCTTGCTCATCGTCCCATCTGCGGCCGCGGCAAACGTCATCCAGAATGGCGATTTTGCTGACGGACTGAGTAGCTGGTGGACAAACGGCGACATCACCAACGACACCAGCACAGGCGCACTGTGCATCACCATCAATACTGACTCGGCCAACCCCTGGGAGACTCAGCTCGGGCAATCGGGCGTGATGCTGGAGGACGGCGTGACGTACACCGTTTCGTTTATGGCGAAAGCGTCACCAGCGCGGGATATTTCGTTCAAAACGGGAGATTCGGGGCCCGCTTATGCCAATTATGTGTATCAAACAGTGCCGATTACAACGGCGTGGAGCAGTGTCTCGATCACGTATACGCAGGTGGGCGACGATAGCGCGGCGCAATTTGAATATCATTTGGGAACACAAGGGACGGGCGAAGTGTGCCTGGATGATATTGTGATCGATGGTGGGACGGGTGAACCGGCCGCGCCAACCAATATGATCGTCAATGGCGACTTTATGACAGACACAGCCTCGTGGGAAGTGAACCTGAATGAAACGGGGGCAGCGACGGTAGACGCGGCAACCGGGGCGGGCTGTCTCGACATTACGGAGGGCGGCACGGCCGGATTTCATGTCCAATTCCAGCAAGCGAACCTCAATTTGCTGGCAGGGGCGACTTATGAAGTTATGTTTGATCTGTCGGCCGATCCACCTCGCAACATCACCTATAAAACGGGGCAAACTGTTGCGCCATACGGAGACTATGTGATCGATACAATCGGTGCGTTGACGACAACGCAGACGATCACGAACAGCTATGTGCAGTCGGCCGATGATCCGAATGGTATCTTCCAGTTCCAATTGGGCAATGAGGGCGCAGGTAGCGTGTGTGTCGATAACATTTCGCTGGTGATGACGGCCGCGCCTGAGCCAATTGATATGGGTGAAGGTGTATTGATCGCCAATGGTGACTTTGCAGATGGCATGATGCCCTGGCAGCTACAGCTAGGCGGCACGGGCGCGGCAACGGCCGATACAGCAAACAGTGAAATGTGTGTCGATATAACGGATGCGGCCGAAAACCAATGGGACATCGTTCTCAATCAAGCCGGTATCAGTGTGAAGGCAGAAACCGACTATAGCATTATGTTCGACGTGAAAGCAGACGCGGATCGGGAGCTATTTTTCAAGACAGGCAACACCAGCTTTGAGAATTACACCTATCAGTCAGCCCAAGCAACGGCCGATTGGTCAACGGTATCTGTCACCTATACGCAAGCAGTATCTGACACCAATGCGCTGTTCGAGTTCCATTTGGGCGCACGGGGAACAGGGCAAATTTGCCTCGACAACGTGATGATGGTCGAAGTTGTCCCCCCACTAGATCGGGACATCGCTCGCAATGGTCAATTTGAAAACAGTGCGTCTAGTTGGACAATTTATACACAGGGCGGCTCGTCGCTCATCCCCACCGTACTCAATGATGAGATGGAGCTAGATGTAACCGCCATCGGCGAAAATCCGAACGTGTACGACGCGATGCTGTGGCAGCTCAATTTGCCTGTTGTCGAAGGGTATCAATACTCGTTTCAATTTGATGCGCGGGCAGATATTGCAGACGGCGAAACACGTGACATCTTTGCCAAAGTGGGGCAGAACCCAGCGCCATACGCGACGTATGGTGGTGGCGATGTGACACTGACAAACGAGATGCAGACGTATACCATTGACTTTACGATGATGAATCCGTCTGACCTATGTGGCAAGATCGAGTTCCACCTGGCGCAGACGGCCGGAAAAGTGTATGTCGATAATGTGCGCTTGCTGACCAACGCGCCGACTGATGTGACGATTAGCACCATTGATTACATGTCCCAAACGGGCAGCGAGTTCACCTTGCGCGAATTGGCGGAGCAAAACGGCATTTTGATCGGGGCGGCGACTGACACAGGCACATTCAATTGCAATGGGCTGCACAACGATGTCTTCACGACGGAGTTTAATTCGTTTACGCCATCGAACGCGATGAAGATGGGGCCATTGGTGCCGATTCGCGGCGAGTACAACTGGACAGACGCGGATGCAATGGTCGATTTTGCGGAAGCGAACGACATGAATTTTCATGGTCATGCACTGGTGTGGCATTTCCAGATGGCTGGATGGGCAGATCGGTACGATATTTCGCGCACAGATATGCTCGACATCATGTACGAGCATATCGACACGGTGGTTGATCGCTACAAAGGACGGATCGCTGTGTGGGATGTGGTCAATGAGGCGATTGAGGATGAGACATTCGGATTGCGGCAATCACCCTGGCAACAAAATATCGGGGATGATTACATCAATTTGGCATTTGAACGGGCAAGCGCGGCCGATCCCACGGCCGAACTGATCTACAATGATTACAACAATTCACTGCTGGGTCATCCAAAAGCAGACGCGGTGTACGAAATGATTCGCACGATGGTACTGACTGACAATGTGCCAATCGACGGCGTGGGAATGCAGATGCACTGGGAACTGGATGGCGCACCAGACAAAGAAGCGGTTGCGGCCAATATGGCACGTTATCACGAATTGGGAATCGAGGTATACATCACAGAAATCGACGTGCGGATTCCGTACACGATGACAAACGATCCTGCAATTGATGAGCTGGCTTTGCAGGCGACGGTGTACCAAGAGATGCTAGAGGTCTGTATCGAAGCTCCCAATTGCAACCACTATACGACATGGGGCATCAGCGATGTTGATTCATGGATTCCGGGCTTCTTTGCCGGGTATGACGACGCACATCTGTTTGACGACGATTTTAATGCGAAACCGGCATTTGATGCGCTGGTCGAAACATTATCGGCTGAAGCGACGGCCGTCACAGTCGGAACAGCTAGTAGTGCGGCCGATTCGGCCGTATGGTTGTGGCTATTTCCGGTTATACTTGTCACGATAGTTGCTGGGCGACGACGGGCAACTGCGTGAGTTTCAAGTTTGGTTTAATTTGATTTGGCGACTAGCCCTTTGGTACACGTAAGTACACGATATATCGTGTACTTACATTACACAGCACAATGTGCGCCCGAAGGATAAACACCTAGTAGAGACATGCGATGCCTTGCATCGTATGTCTGGATTTTGAAGGAAAACATCATGCGCTATTTCATTGGAATTGATTCATCGACAACGGCAACCAAAGCGTTGCTGATGGACGAAAACGGCCGGGTCATCGGCGTAGCAGCTTCCTCTTATGAGTACGAAACGCCACACCCGCTATGGAGCGAGCAAAACCCTGCATTGTGGTGGACGGCCACGGCCGCCAGCATTCGTCAGGTGGTGGCAGAAACGGGGATCGATGCGGCCGATGTGGGCGGCATCGGGCTAACGGGACAGATGCACGGACTGGTTTTGCTCGATGCAGATGACCGTGTATTGCGCCCTGCCATCCTGTGGAACGATCAGCGCACTGGTGCAGAATGTGATGAAATGCGCGCCATCGTAGGCAAGCAAACATTGATCGACATCACCGGCAATGATGCGCTGACCGGGTTTACTGCGCCCAAAATTTTGTGGGTGAAAAACAACGAGCCAGACATCTACGCGAAAATCGCACACATATTGCTGCCCAAAGATTACGTGCGCCTCAAGCTAACCGGTACATATGCGACGGACAAAGCGGGTGGGGCTGGCACGCAACTGTTTGATGTACAGGCGCGGGAATGGTCGGCCGATTTGGCACAGCAACTGGGCATTGATACGGCGTGGCTGCCACCGACGTATGAAGGTACAGAAGTGACCGGGACGCTGTGCGCGATGGCGGCCGCAGAGACGGGGCTGCCAATGGGCATTCCGGTTGTGGGCGGTGGTGGCGACCAGGCAGCCAATGCGGTGGGTACAGGCGCGGTAGTCGATGGCATCGTGACGCTCAGTTTGGGTACGTCGGGCGTGGTGTTTGCCAGCAGTGATCGGCCGATTATCGAGCCGGACGGCCGTCTTCATGCGTTCTGTCATGCAGTGCCGGGTAAATGGCATTTGATGGGTGTGATGTTGTCGGCCGCAGGCAGCTTGCGCTGGTTCAGAGACACATTCGCCCCCGATCAATCGTTTGAGCAATTGATGGTAGCGGCCGCCGATATTCCGGCCGGGAGCGAGGGGCTGATCTTCTTGCCCTACCTGACGGGCGAACGCACCCCCCACCCCGATCCATTGGCACGGGGCGCGTTTATCGGGCTGACGGTGCGGCACACGCTGGCGCACATGGTACGGGCTGTTTTGGAAGGGGTGGCGTTTGGGTTGCGCGATAGTTTTGAGCTGATGAAGGCGGCCGGACTGGCAGACATGACCCAGGTGCGCGTATCGGGTGGTGGCACCAAGAGCGCGTTGTGGCGGCAGATATTAGCCGATGTGCTACAGGCAGAAATGGTGACGATCAATACGGCCGAGGGTGCGGCGTATGGGGCGGCGTTATTGGCGGCCGTTGGCACGGGTGCGTTCTCATCGGTCGAAGCGGCGTGTGAACAATTGATCACCGTCACATCGACAACGGCCGTGGGCGATAATGCGGCCGACTATGATCGCATCTATGCACTGTACCGCGATCTATACCCTATCTTGCAAGCGACCTTTCACAAGTTGTAGCAAGTTGACATTCCCCCCCTCAGTCCTACTTATCCGCCTCTATTTTTATTGGCGCATCGCGGCTTCATACGCTTTTTTCTGCATGGCGACGGCCGCGACCGTATTCTTCATCAACACAGCCAGTGTGACAGGGCCCACGCCCCCCGGCACAGGTGTAATCCAGCCAGCTACTTTGCTGACACTATCAAAATCAACATCACCGACCAGCTTTTTAACGATATTGCCTGCTTCATCTTGCGTCTCAATTTGGTTGATGCCGATGTCGATCACCACCGCGCCCGGTTTGACCATATCGCCCGTAATCAAGCCCGGTTTGCCAACAGCAACGAACAGCGCGTCCGCATTGCGCGTGTGCGCGGCCAAATCGCGTGTGCCATGATGGCAAATGGTGACAGTCACCAATTCGGCCAGCAAATGCAAAGCAATCGGCTTGCCCACAATCTCAGAATGACCGACGACGACGGCGTTCATGCCACGGAGCGGTTGTCCGGTGGCGCGTAAAATTTCGACCGAAGCAAGCGAGGTGCAAGGGCCAAGCACAAATTGATCGTACACCACTTTGCCGATATTGGAGGGGCTCATGCCTTCAACATCTTTGCTGGGGGCAATCGCGCCTTGTAGCTGAAATAGATCGAGGTGATGGGGAACGGGTCGCTGCAAAATGATGCCGGTGATACGCGGATCGACGTTGAGCGCACCAATCGCAGCGAGCATTTCCGCTTGGGTAATCTCTTGGGGATAGCGGCGGTTGACAAATTGAATGCCTACTTTTTCAGCAACTCGCTTCTGGTTACGCACATATACTTCGGCCGATGGGTTATGCCCGATTTCTAGTGAGGCGAGATGGGGAACCCAGCCTTGCTCTCGGAGTGCGGCCGCTCGTTTGGTCGTTTCTTCACGAATCGTTCGTGCGACATCACGGCCGCGAATGATGTTGTTTGTCATAGCAAAAGTGTAACACCAGTTGATAACTGTGCATAAACCAAAAGTGCCGAGCTACCTTATCGGCAACCCGGCACACAATCTCCATCAGCTATATGAGTCCAAGGGCTAACTTTTTAGGTTAACCGTATCATGATAATTTGCATCTGCTTTGTTCGTATACTCGCCATCAACAACATCGGCAACATCCTCTTCGCCTGTGTGCCGAGCCACAATACTCTTGGGAACCATGCGGATAAACCAATCGAGTCCGACAAGAACGGCCAGCGCATCGTCTCCAAATCCCAACGGCCCGGCGACCGCTTCTGGCAGCAGATCGATGGGTGAGACGAGATAGGCGACAACCGCTATCGGAATCAATTTGAGATAGGTCGGCACATCGGAGTCCCGCATCAATTTCAATACGAGTTTAATTTGGTCGAGAATACCTGAATATGAGCGTTTGTTTTTCTTAAACATTGTAGTCCTTCAAACGGCCGTGCCTTGCCCACCACCATTCGCTTATTTCGCTTATCTTGCCGACCATACCAGATGATCGACTCAATAGATTTGACCCAATGCGCTTGTGAATAGTCACATTACACTGGGAAATTAATCATTATCTGATGGAATAGCCAACCAGTCAGTGAAGTTACCAGCTAGATCGGCTATTTATTACCTGACCAATAACGGTACAGCGATATGAGCAACAGGATGAAAAAGAAAACGATCAAGCCATTGATCAGAAAGAATTGTGCTGTCATGCTCATCGAAAAAGCCTCCTGTTAGTTGTTGTATTTGCGCCGCCAGCTATTGAGCATGGAGAGCAGAATGAGAAACAGGACGATGAGCGCGACGAAAAAGAAGATGCCTGCACCTGTCACTGAGCCAAGCGCACTAGCAAAGAGCCACATGAGGATGGCAAATACCAAGAGGATGATCAGACCGTAGAAAAAGGATTGCATGTTTTACCTCGTTTGTTTTTAGTGGTTTATCGTGTGTCGGCCGTAGCCATACTCGTATTATAGTAGACAACAAATCGGCCGATAAGTCATTTTTCAGCACGGCATACGGAAAAATCGGCGCAGATGATGCCTTGCTCTCTTATTTGAACGGTTTTGTGGCAGTCACCGTCACGAGATCACCAAAATTGATCGGTACGGGGTGCGATCCTAGTTTGAAGCGATTGATCAGCGCAAGGGAGATTCTGCCAGCGAAGGGGCTGAGACCTGCCACGCGAGAAGCCAGATAGCCGAGACGCAAATAGCGGCCGTCTGCCCGGACACAAATCGGCCGAAAACCGGCCTTCTCAATCATCAAAGAAAGCGTCCGACGACTAAAATAATGAACGTGCATCGCCATCAGCCACGGCCACCGGCCGCGCATCAGCTTGGCAATCGGGCTGCTGATGTCCATCGTATGCACGACGATTGTGCCACCCGGTTTGGTCAGTGCGTATGCTTTTTGTAGCTCCCCCAATGGATCGCTGACATGCTCGATCACATCCCACATGGTGACAACATCAAACTGACGGCCGACCAAGTGCGGCGCATCCAGCGTTCCTTCGGTCACACGCACACCGCGCTGCTGGGCTGCTTGTGCTGCCCATGTCGATGGCTCGATCCCTTCGGCCGCCCAGCCAGCTCGCGCCGCCACTTCTACAAACACGCCAATATACGCGCCGATGTCCAGCAATGTGCGGCCGTCCCCCCGGCCGATCATCTTTTCTAGCTGCGCCAAGTGCTTTTCAAATGTGAGTTCGCGCCCCTCACGCTCCTCCGCATACGTTTCATCGACCACCGTTTCATACGCACCGATCAAATCATCCGGTTCCCACGTCGGGTTGGCATACACATAATGACAAACAGCACATTCCACGATTTGGGCGTGTTCGCCATAGTCGGGGCTGGTACACCGGAACGCCTCGACACCGGGTTGGCCTGTGCCATTGAGCGTAGACGGAAAACGGACTGTCCAATTGTCCGCGCCACATAGATTGCAAGGAATGTACTGCATAATTTCTGGGGGCTAAAAGCTAATTAGTGGGGGCAAGGGGGACAGGCGCACGTTGCGGTTCGCTGCGGCGCAAACGACGGCCGAACAGCATAAACACCGTCCCCATGCCTTTGAAAATTTCATTGCGCGATATTTTTGTCGTGCCATGTCGCCTATCTTCAAACATGATCGGCACTTCACCGATCTGCCAACCGCGCCGTTGACAGAAAAAGAGCATTTCAACCAGAAACGAGTACCCGCTAGACCTGATCTCGTCGAGGGGAATCGACTCCAGAACAGCGCGGTGATAGACCCGGAATCCGGCCGTGGTATCTTTCGCTTTCAGCCCGGTCAATAGATGCGCGACTGTGTTGGCAACCGTGCTAAGCAAACGGCGTGAAAGCGGCCAATTGAGCGTACCGCCCCCCGGCACATAGCGCGAACCGATCACCACATGCTTGGTCTGGCTAAGGGCGAGCATGGCGGGAATGTAACGCGGGTTATGACTAAAGTCGGCATCCATCGTCATCACGCGCTCGGCGTTTAGCTCGTTGATCGCCAATTTCCAGCCTGCGATGTAGGCCGTGCCGATGCCCTGCTTGCCAGCACGATGGACGGCACGAACGCGATGGGGCTGCTCGGCCGACCACGCATCGACCAACGCCCCCGTGCCATCGGGCGAGCCATCATCCACCACGATCACGCCAATCTCAACAGGCAGTGCCAACAATTGTGTGATCAGCGCGTCGATGTTGTCCGCTTCATTATAGGTGGGAATGACAACCCATGTCTCTGGTATATCCATCAGCGCGATTGTATCGGGGATGGAGTAAAGTTAAAAATCACACTTTATCGTTTGTGGGTAGACAAACGATAAAGTGTGACCAAACTAAGAAGTAAAAGAGCGAGCAATGCGCTATGGTGCGGTGTCGCTATCTGCTGCTGTAGACCAACGTGCAGGGGTGCGCTGACCGCTTGCACTGCGCCAATATCACACCCATCGCGGAAATTCCCGATCTGATCATTGACGAGACAAGTCAATGCTTGCCCTGCACCGATCACGAGCGAGCCGGGTAACGGCATGTGCGTCAGCGTCGCGCCGCCATTATCTTGCAATGCACCCAACATCGGATCACCATCGGCCGTGCCATCACACGACGCATCACCGAACCAGTTGTTTGTGCCGCCAGCGAATGGGACACCGCTACAGTCGAGGCTGTTGTTGGCGATAATCGAGTTGTAGACGGCCGCCACCGTACCATCATTGCTCTGAATAGCGGCCGCGTCGGGCGACTGATTATCAACGACGGTGATGTTGATGAATGAATGTCCTTCGCCACGCAAACCGAGAACGCTGGCAGCCCCGGCCGCGCCCGTATTGCCAGAAAAGGTGCTGTTGTCAATGAGCAGCCGCCCTTGCGAATGGATCGCGCCGCCATCGTAAAACGTGGTGTGATTGTTGGCAAACGTGCTGTTTTGAATAAGCGCGGTGGCGTTCCAACGGACGATCATCGCGCCTGTGTCACTGCGGCCGTCCATCACATTCACATCTATCAACCTAAACAGCGTCACACCTTCCGCCACATCAAAAACATCAGTTGTGTTCCCACCACTGAACGTCATCCCCGCACCGTCAATCGTCAACGATTTGTCGATGATGAGCGTGCTGTCCAATGTGATCATTTGCCCTGCGATGGCGGGATCAAACGTGATGGTGTCGTCTGGACTGGCATTTGCGATAGCGGTGCGAAGTGTACATGCGCCACTGTCGGCCGTGCTGACCACCATCAGCGCATCGGGGCAAACCAGTGGCTCAGTCGCTGTAATCGTGACGCTGAATTGTTGTGTATTGCCCACACTTGATTGCAAAGTGTAGAAAAGGGTGTCTGTTCCGGCCGCGCTCGGTGTGTAGGTGTATGTG
This sequence comes from uncultured Anaerolineae bacterium, assembly GCA_937949915.1. Lineage (GTDB taxonomy): Bacteria > Chloroflexota > Anaerolineae > Promineifilales > Promineifilaceae > CALECP01. The sequence goes on along the minus strand of CALECP010000084.1, from coordinate 3,601 downwards.
CCATTTCCATTATCGGTCAGCGTACCGTTCGATGGCGCACTGACACTCATCACAGAAACTTGACCGTTGATCGCCAGCGCGTCATTTTGCAGATCGAGCGTCAGGGTATCGTCCGTTTCAATCATTTGATCGGGCGTATTGCCCAACACAGGCAGCCAGCAAGGAAGCGCGTCCAGAATCGCCGTTTGTGCGGCCGTCAATGACACTTGCAACCCCCAAATATCGACCATGTAGCAGCGCATATCGTAGTTGACCGATTGCGACCAACGCATCAACCACTCCGTTTTTTCGGCCGTGCCACCCAGAGGCAGCGCACCCACATCATTCAAAACATCATCATGGTACGTCTCAAACACCGTGCGATACGCCTCCCATCCAAAGCCATCGGCCAACTGGAAGTAAAACGGGTACGGGTCTTTGAAATCGAACACACCACCGGCCGCTACAGATGTAATCGCCCGTTCCATCACCAAATCGGGATAGGATGACCATCCCCAACCGTCAACCGTGTTGCCGGGGTTCAATGCTTCGAGCGCGGCATTGGCGAAAATATTGACGGTCACTTCGACATCGCCGTCAAACGTGTAGGGGTTATTCCATCCCCACGCTTTATCCGGCCGTCGTTGCATTTCATGGCCGAGTTCGTGATAGTAGCCCCACGATCCATTGGCCACAATCGCATTGTAATCAGTCATGCCATCTACCGTGTACGTCGGCCCCTGAATCGGGTAGCCCGCGTGGAGCAGCCCCACTGAGATTTGCACGTCGATGTTAACGCGCTCTGGCATCGTGCGTAAATCCTCTAATGCGCCGATGTAATCCTGTCTGGCAACCACGTCATCCCACAATTGCAGCAAGGCTTCTGCATCATCTAAATCACGCACTGAACTGGACGGCACGGAGAATGCGATCCGATCAGAGACAAATTCAGCATATGGCGCAGGATTGTCTCGAATCGACGCGATCCAGTCGGCGTTGGTCGTTTCGCCCAGCACAAAGTAGGGTGCAGCGATGGCGTTGTCAATCGTGATGTCAAAATCAGCCACGCCGTTATCGGCCGGAGGGGTGACACCCACATCCAAATAGATCGCCCCACCAAACGCATTGGCTATCTCGATGGTGGTCGTATCGGCCGCAAACTGACGCTGCACACCATACGGGACACGCCACCATTCGTCGCGGGGCGAGATGTTATCGCCATGACCGCTGACCAACACGCGAAACCCTTGATCGATGATGGCAACAGGCACTGTAATCTCAACAATTTCACCTGGCACGACATACAAACCGGTGCTATGCCAACGGCTCACATCGGTGTCGATAGAGACGACTTGGTTGGTCAGGCGGGGTGCGTCGGGCGCAATCGTGCCGTATAGCTCTTCGGCCGTGGGGTGGGCGGTCACTTGATTGGGCGGCAGGTTGCGTAAAATGTCCATTTCGGCCGAAAGCGTCGCTTTGTCAATCGGATCGGTGACAGGCGTGTTGATGGTGGCGCGGACATCGCTGGTAAAAACGGCCGCCATTTGGCTGGGCAATGGATCGCCGGGGGGCAGCGTATCCCCGATGTGGGCAAGCAGTTGGGTGGCGGCCGCGACTTGTTCCGGTGTGGCGGCCGCTTGGTCGCCCATGATGGTGTAATAATCAGCAAGCGTTACCTGCTCATTGGCACGATTGACGGTCAGCAAACCACTGTCGCTGCGGTTGCGGCTCGAAAAACCGATGCCGATATCGCGCAACAATTGATTGCCCGGTGCCTCGTGTGCGGCCAAACTTGTCCACCAAAATGTGTACCCTGCGCCATATTCAGCCAACATCAACCCACCGCCGTTCTGGACAAACGTGGCAAGTGCATCTAAATTAGCCTGACTTTGGGATGAGCCGAGCCAGCCGACAAACACATCGGCCGTTGCCAGCGCACCGCTTAGTCCGCTTTCATTTGTCACAGTTGTGTTGGGATAGCCGTTTGCATTGAGCCAGTCGGCCGTTCCCTGATTATACGTCACGATAGTGATATTTTGAGACGCATCATCTGTGACCCATGCCAGTCCATTTTTGTAAAATTGCCCCGTTGTGCCATCGTCCCCGTATTGTCCCATGTTGAGCATTTGGTGGTCGGGCATGGCGAGAACACGGCCGTTGCCCCATTGTGCAACGGCAACAGTCGCTCCTTCGGCCGCGCCTTCTGGAAAGTAGCTGATCGGGGCGGCGTTGTCGCCGTATACGACCATATAGCCAGTGCCTTCACCACTGTGAATGGTTGCGACACCGTTGAGTATTTGGTTACGGGCGGCCGTGATGTCTAGTGTGGTTTGTGCAGATACGGCCGTGGCCAGCACAAGGACAAACAAGGATAGCAAAAGTGGGCGCAATATGTTCATTTTATATCCGTTCCAAGTTTTAGGTTCTCAGTTGACTTACTCAAAGAATGCGCTGACAGGTGTCAAAACGATCTTAGGTTTATTATAGTGTAGCAATCGATTTTTTGCGTGTTTTTTGCGTAAGCGTCACGGCCGTTAGCGTCATCAAGCAGTATGTTAAAAGGAACAAAGTATGTGTGTAAACGGCCGTTTCTATTTGCCGCACCATGACGCTAAGGGGAGCAAGCGAATCATCTGTAACCGTGATTGTCAATGCGGCCGTCGTACTCACACCCAGGTCGTCTGTTGCCAGCAATTCCAACAGATATGTGCCTGCCTCTACGGCCGTCAGCGCATTATTCCAGCGATACGGCGCACTGTCATCCACTCGTTTGGCCGCACCATCAATAAATAGCTGCACAGATGCAATCGTGCCATCATCGGCCGCTTCTGCAACGATGGGTATGTCGCTGCCTACGGCAAAGGTTGTGGTCATCGGTTGCATAAATGACACCACAGGAGCTTGATTGGTAGCCGTTGTTGTGCTTCCCGCTGTCACATTGACCATCTCGATGGCACGGGCAGACATGTCGCCCGATGTGCTACCATCGCCGTTGGCTGAGTTGGCAGCAAAATAAAAGCTGTACGCACCCGTTTCGGCCGGAACAATCCATTCAAACGCAAACCGCGCCACGCCATCGGCATCATTTGCTTGTGGTGCTGTGTGTGTCAGTTCTGCGTACTCTGTCTTGGTGCTGCTGTCTAATGGGGTCAGTCCGGCCGCGTAGCTGTTGCCATCTGGCGACGCAATCACAAGGTTAAATCCAGCGTACTGTTGTATCTCTGGTGCGCCACTTGTGATGACAAGCGTATACAAAATTGTTTCGCCAGCGACAACATCCCGGCCGCCACTCAGCCCCATCTCAGGCGCAGCACCTCCATTATGGCAGCGCGTACACGTCGCCCCCTCTGCCCCATGATGCCCCAAAATCCCTTCTGGGTACGCCTCGGTGGGCGGAGCAACAATAAATAAGGAAACAAAACTCAATAATATAACCAGGGGAGATGCAAGCATCTTTTTTTTCATCATTTTGATATGGGTAATTTGGGTTGTCATCAGATATTTTCCAGGGCAATCACAATGGGTTGCCTCTACTCGATTGAAAGCATATTTTTACGATTAGGCAATTACCCTCGTAGGGACACGATTAATCGTGTCCCTACAAGGGTAGACGGGATTATCT
>CALECP010000083.1 GCA_937949915.1 uncultured Anaerolineae bacterium | reverse complement strand
CAATAAAAAAATGCGTTGTTGTGTCGTGATGCAAGATGTTGCGTCACGACACAACATTCTAAGCGATGCAAGGCGCGTGTAACGTTCTGCATCATCATTCGTTAGACATGCAGGGCAGATAAGATGGAAAATCAATTTTCATTTACAAAGGTTGCATCTGCTATAATGTTATTATGAGTACAATTGATCAACAGCAAATCAAAATCACGAAAGACAGAATCACTGGTGCGGTTTACCGTGTGGTGAATGTGTTAGGGAGTCGTTTTCCCAGCGAAGTGTATCGCAATGCACTTGCCCACGAGTTAACAAAGATGAATAGTGATGTGAAGGTTGATCACGCACTAAACATCTATTACGATGGTGAAGTCGTCGGAAAACAGCCAATTGATATTTTGGTTGATCGCACGGTTTTGGTCATCATTCAGGGCAATGATAAGCACGATTTAAAAAAGAGTACGCTGCGCCATATTTTGATGGCAACCGGTCAAAGATTGGGCTTGATCATTAGCTTTGATGGTAACAAGCCAAAGATCGAGCAAGTTTCTTATAAACTTTAGCCTATCTACTCCTGTTTATCGTCTTACATCTATTATTCATTGGTAAATAAACCGATAACTATTTTTATAAAAATCAAGTCTCATATTATTAACGGTATTGGATCGTACAAAGGCAATGAATCAATGATCGAGGCAAAAATACTCGACGGGAGATAGCAAAGATGACGACTGGAAGTGATAGCTCTGATACAAGAATCGAAACTTCGGAATCGATTGAATACCTTCCCGAATTGGGAATGGATGCAGAATCTTCAACGGAACTAGAGTTTCTGCGTACTATATTGGTCGGCCGTCGTAGCCGGACAGAGAAGCAAAAAGTTGAGCGTGTCGAAGTAGGACTCAACAAAAATGCACGTGAGATGCTGGAGAGGCTAGATATGAAGCTGCGGGATGCTTCGGAGTCCCAAGCGGCCGCCTTGCAAGCTGTGCAAGCTCAATTGGGCGAGCAAATCAATGAACAAGCGACCCGTTCTAGTAATGCTCTGCGAACAACCAAGCAAGAGTTAGGAGATCGTTTGGATGCGCTTGATGATCGTGTTGATACGGACAAACATGATCTCAAAAATGATCTTACGATCTATATCGACCAGCGGATCGATCAACAAGCGACACAATTACGCCGCACCCAAGAAGAATTTACCGCTCGGCTAGAAGCGTTAGCGGAAGATTTATTTAATCAAATCAATCAAACACACCGGGCATTGAGCAATCAGTTGGCAACTCAAACGATGGAACTAGATGCACGGATCAAGCTGCTACGCGATGATAATGATCAGAGTATGCAGACGCTACGCAGCGACATGGAATCACGCATAGCAACGATTGATAAGAAATTGGCATCACGACGTGATTTGGGCAAACTATATATGGAGTTGAGCCGTCGCCTTTATGAATAGTTGCTGACCATATACGGAGTAATAGGTATCGTGTGAAAGTGGGTGATGGGAAAATCACGATCTCTGTAATTAAGAACCAATCAATATGCGGCCGCCTCCAATAGGTTGTTGCATTTTGGCATAATGACAAAATGACAAGTGACGTGACAGGGATTAGTGATTGGGAATCGGAAATAGAGATTCCAGAACAGTTGGACGAACGCATGTTGAGTGCGCTTCGCTTTATTATCTTGCGCGAAGAGCGTGCGCGACTAGAAAGCCTAGAGGAACAATCTGCCCATAGTGAAGAGACACTGGCTTCTTTAGAAGCAACTATCGATGAACTGAGTAATCGCTTGGGGGATGATCGGGCGTTGGTCGATACGTTAGAGCCAATTGTTGCACCCGTTATCAGCCGTAAAATCACTGAGAACCGAGATGAAATGGCACGGACAATCGGGCCGGTTATCGGTGAGTCTATTCGTGTACAGCTACGAAATAACCGCGAAGACATCGTTGATGCGCTTTATCCTGTCATCGGTGAAACGGTGGCAAAGTCGGTGCGCGAATCGTTCCGTGAGTTTCAAAAAAGCATTGATCGTCAGTTACGCGGGCCTGCTAACATCGGCCGGACGATTCAAGCCCAGATGAAGGGTGTTTCAGCATCTGAGCTGGCGTTACGTGAGTCACTGCCTTTTAGTATCAACCACATTTTTCTCATCCAACATGATACGGGGTTGCTGATGACCCAGCATCAATTGACTGATTCGGAGATGCCGCCGGGGTTGATCGGCAGTATGTTGACGGCGATTCGGCAATTTGCCCATGATTCGTTCGGCCGACACGGGACGAGTTCGCAGCTTGACGAAATCCAGTTTGGCGATGAACGCATCATTATCGAGAGTGGTCAACATGCGTATGTAGCGGCCGTTGTACAAGGCACAGAACCGACGCAATTCCATACGGCATTACGTGATTACATCTCCAATCTACACATCGAGCATGGTCCAGCATTGCGCGATTATGATGGTGATGTAGCGTCGCTAGAGCATCTTCAAACAGGATTATCCGATTTTTCTGGTACGCTATCACCAGAAGATTTAACGGCGAATCCGAGTAGTATGGGCAAATACACGGTGCCGGTCGTGAGCGGCTGTCTCGTTTTGATGTTGCTTGGGCTGCTTGGTTTTATGTTCTGTCTCTACGCTACATTCAAATTGTGGCCTCTCATATTTGCAGACGATAACAATAGCCTGACAAGTGTCACACCTACCGCCATTGTGGTGACAGATACGCCGTCGCCTCCCACTGTACGGCCGACCAATACCCCTTTACCACCAACAGCAACACAAGAACCAACGGCCACGCCAATAACGGCCGTATCGGTAACATCTGAACCGGCGACAGAAGTACCAACAGTCGTCCCCCCTACCGCAACACCTGAACCACCCCCATCTGCAACACCTGAACCGGCCATTGCACCAACTGAACCATCACAGGTGACTGATGCGGCCGTGACGGCCAACACACTGGGCAACGTATGGGTTCTAGAAGAACCGGATGTGTATGACAAGCGCACAGGAATGTTGCTCAAAGACACATCAGTCACTTTACTCGCTGTTTATGGAGATTGGGTACAATTAGAATGGACCGTAGCCGAAACAGGTGCGGTTAAACAAGGATGGATATTGCGACGCTGGATAGAGTTGGCGCAACCTATTCCTGAGAGTTTAATTACACCAACGCCCAATTCGTAATATAAGCTGTCAGAAATGGAGTCTAAACTTTCAGTAAGTTAATTATTTTCAAAGTATCGTATGAAAACATTTCGCAAAAAGATATGCCTCTTAGGACATTACTCCGTCGGAAAAACCAGCCTTACACGCCGGTTTGTAGAGGATCGATTTGACGAAAACTATCTCAGTACGATTGGAATCCATATATCAAAGCAAAGTCTCGTCCTCAAAGATAAGGATATGGAAGTCGAGTTGTTGATATGGGACCTCGCAGGTGGCGAACGATTTGCAGATGTAGGCCCTTATTATCTACGCGGAGCAGTGGGTGCACTCGTAGTATGCGATTTGACAGATGCACGGAGTAGTTGGGAAATGCCCTATCATGCAAGCCAATTGCGCGAGGTCAACAAAGATGCTCACTTTGTCTTTGTGGGAAACAAGTCTGACTTGACCGATCAGATTGTTGTCTCTCTTGACGATATTCGGCGGCTGAGTGCGGATTTTGGCGGACAGGCTTTGTTGGCAAGTGCAAAAGATGGGTCTAATGTTTCGGAAGCGTTTGCGATGCTTGTCGCGCAAATGTACCGTTAGGATTGATTGTCAATATGACAACGCTTTTTACACAATCTGAATTAGAAGCGCGACTGGTTAAGAAGCTCAATTCGACTACTTTCTTAGCATACGCACTGATTAGAGATGAAGAACTTCTAATCGATCAGATTTCTCCTAATTTCAAATGGTTTCTCGGCTATCCAGATGAAGAAATTCGTGGAAAGCACCTCACCGATGTATTTGTCGAGTTCATCGGCTCAGAAGACATAATTGTGCAAGTGATGCACGGCTTGGAACCTGTTTATCGTTTGGAATATGTGGCACGAGAGCGCACCGACGGTGCAATGCGCTACTACACTATCGAGGTGATTCCGTATGAAGCATCGGGCAATGCGTTGCTTTTGTTATTGCTGGATACGTCGGTGGCGGGACGATTGCAACAGCGTTTGACACAGGAGCGCAATGAACTAGCCCATGAGGTACAGCGTCATGAGATCACACAAATCAAGCTCCAAGCGGCAAAAGATGACTTGAGTGACCGGGTAGTGGAAAGAACGGCCGAACTGGCACGTACAAACGCGAAATTGCTCAAGCAGATAGAGGAGCGCAAAAAAGTTGAAGCTGATCTTTTGCATGTGCAAAAAATGGAGGCGATTGGCGAACTGGCGGGGGGTGTTGCTCATGATTTCAACAATTGGCTAACGGTGATCAACACGTATGCGGGATTGCTAAAAAAGCGTTATCCAGATGATGATACGATTGAGCGTTATGCGAAGCATATCGGTGAAGCGGGTAGACAAGCACATGCTCTGACCAGTCAATTGCTCACCTTTAGCCGCAAGCAGGTCGCACAACCGACTATTCTCAATTTGAATAATAGTATAGAGAATATCAGCGATATGGTGGGGCGTGTTCTCGGCCGCAAAATAAACGTAACAACACAATTATCCGATCATTTAGAGAGCGTTTTTATCGATCCCGGTCATCTGCACCAAATTGTGATGAACCTTGTCTTTAATGCACGGGATGCGATGCGCGAAAATGGTGGTGGCAATTTACAGATTTCTACAGCCAATGTGCCTGTAAACGATTTGATGCCTATCTTAAGAGAAGAAAATAATTTTCCAATGGGTGCAGTTGTTTTGCAGGTATCCGATACGGGTCATGGGATGACGGAGGAAGTCAAAAATCGCATCTTTGATCCATTTTATACGACCAAAGATATGGGCAAAGGGACGGGCTTGGGGTTGTCTACCGTGTATGGCATCGTTGCCCAAAGCGATGGACACATTCATGTCGATAGCGTGATAAATGAAGGGACAACATTCTCGGTCTATCTCCCAATCGTTCACGTCAGCAATGTAATTGGGGTAAATGATGCACCATTCAGACCAAACGATCTGAATGCGTCACAAGATCGGCGTGGCAATGAATTGGTGCTGGTTGTTGATGACGAACCGATGATTCGTGAATTGGTACGCGAATGTTTGGAAAGTATCGGCTACAAAGTGTTAACGGCCGTTGATGGAGAACATGCCAAACAATTGGTATCGGAACAAAATAACCCGCTCAACCTGCTGCTAACAGATGTAATTATGCCCGGTATCAACGGGAAGCAGTTGGTGCAACAATTGGGGCTAGATCAGGCAAATGCAAAAACTCAAGTGCTTTATATGTCTGGCTATAGCAATGAAGTGATCACGGAAAATGATATTCTAGTGGGGCAAGTCAACTTGCTGAAGAAGCCATTCACGGCCGATGAGCTATTGACGGCCGTGTACGATGTCCTCCATTCTGTAGAAAAAGTATAAGCTGATTACTGTGACGATTGCGCGGCTAGATGTGTTGTCGCCACCGCAAAACCCAACATCAGCCAGAACGCCGTTACGGTGTGATGAAACTCTGTGTTAAACAAATAATGATCGAATAGCCCGGCCGCCAATCCCCCCACTACGGCCGCATGGTAGCCCATCCAAATCGGGTCGCGCACACTGTCTACGGGAAACGCACGGCGGTGAATAAACGCATAGCCAAACATCACGATGATAATCGCTAAAAATGCCAACAGGCCGATCATTCCCATCTGCTGTGCGATGCTGAGATACACATTCGCCACCCCCAGATAGAGATCGATGTCTGGCGACCCCGCAAACCCTACCCCAAACGTCGGATAGCGTAGGATCAGCGTCATTGCGTCCCGATATTCGCCCAAGCGCATTTGAGACGCGAGGTCTGTTTGCGAAAAATTAAAGAAAGACAACCCCTGCACCAGCCGCACCACGTACCCCTGTGTAAACGGCAACACAAATAATGCCGCCACGGCCGCCACGCCTATCGGGATCAATTTGCGGTAGCGGAACACAGCGATATAGGCGGCCGAAGCCCCCAGCGCAAGAAACGCCCCCCGCGAAAACGTGAGCAAAATCGCTACAAAAATCAAGCCCGCCATCACGATAGCCATCCAGCGTTTGAACAACGGCTTGGGCGCAAACACCTGCGGCATCGCCAACGCACCGAACAGCGTCAACAGCCCACCGAGCGCATTGGGGTCAATCGACGTACCGATAGCGCGTTCCGACAAGGCTGGGTTCTCTTCGATGTAGCGAATGATCCAGCCACCCGGATACCCCAAGCGCACCAATTGATTGAGAGCCGTATTGGCGGTGTCGTCTGGCAGCAGCCAGAGCAAGATGGCGACCAGTGCCGCCCCCGCACCCGCCACCAGTGCGATACGGGTGACGCGCAGCAGTCGTTCCCAGTTGCGACAATAGTCGATCACCACCAACACAAGACCGATACTGAGCAGGAGTTCGGCAAATTTACGGGCAAGTGTGCCGTTGAGCACCCCATTTTGCAGGCCGAAGATGAAGGCGAAAATAGCGACGATGAGAAAGATAACGATAGGGATGGTGATGGGCGAGGTGACGATGGTACGCTGACGGCCGGTGACGAGGCGCAAAAACCAAACACCGACAAACGCACCGAGTCCACAGTCAAGAAAAGTAGGCGTTACGCCGATGTCGATGGGCAGGGTGGCAAATGGCAGAAAGCAGATCACCCCAATCGTTGCCCACAGCCCGATCTCCATATCGCGCAGCACGATCCATGCGCCGATGATGCCGACGATAAGCGCAACCGCTACTTCCCAGCCGCCAAAAGCGATGATAAGACCACTGACAAGCGCAAGCATCGCGGCCGTCACGGCCGTGGGTATCGGGTTGGTCAGGGCAAAACGTTCAGACATCATCAACCGATATTAAACCATTGTTCTGTTGCTTGCACATCTCTTGATCGAAAAGACAGGGTTTTTCAGTTATTCAGTTTCTCAGTGCATCAGTCGGCCGCAAACAGCTTACCCTATTGGTTTCGCCACAATGTCGCCACAAATGATAAAAACACGATATTGAGGCGCGAAAGATCAAACTGACATACTGATTTACTGACATACTGAAAAACCGTGATCACACGACACACAAATTAAGCAAGCGAACTCTCTCTGGGGAGGCGCGTCTAGCTTTTCAGGCGTGTATTCGCGGGGTCGAATAGCGTATCGGCCGTGACGACGGCCGGAAAGCGTTCCGCCAGATATTCGATCTCAAGCAGCGTACCGGGCTGCGTGTACGCCATCGGCAAGTAGGCAAACGCGATATATTTGCCGATGCTGTAGCCATAATTGCCACTGGTGATTTGCCCGATCATTTTACCGTCCGCAAACAGTGGCTCATTCCCGGTTGGCACGGCGTTCGGGTGGTCGATGGTGAGCGTGACGAGGCGGCGGGTAAGCGGTTGTTTTTTGAGCGTTTGCAAGGCAGTACGGCCGACAAATTCTCCTTTTTTCAGCTTGACCAGCCAGCCCATGCCGGCTTCATACGGATTGTGTTCAGTGTGAATGTCGCTGCCCCACAACCTGTATCCCTTCTCCACACGCATCGAGCGCATCGCGCCTACGCCACACGAAACCAGCCCAAATGATTGCCCGGCCGCCCAAATTTGGTCGCGCACGGCGAGGGCAACATCCATCGGCATGTGTAGCTCCCAGCCCAATTCGCCCACGTAGGAAATTCGCATCGCGTACACGTGCGCCATCCCGATTTCAAGCGCTTGCCAGCTATAAAACGGAAACGCTTCGTTGCTAATGTCGGCCGCACTCACTTGCGCCAGCACGTCCCGCGCATGGGGGCCAAACAGACCGATGGCAGCATAGTGAGTCGATAGATCGCGGATGGTGACTGTGTGATCGCCCACCCATTTTTGCAGCCAAGCCATTTCTTGGGGCAAAGTGCCGTTGCCAGTGAACAACCAGTATTTGCCGGCCGCCACCCGACTAACCGCCACATCCCGCTTGATGCCGCCATTCGGTGTGCAAAGCAAGGTGTAGGTGATGCGGCCGACCGGCATATCGATCCGGTTGGTACATACATAATCGGTGAATGCTTGCGCGTCTGTCCCCGCTATTTCGATAATGGCAAGGCTGGTCAAATCAAACATGCCAACCGCATCACGCATCGCCAAATGCTCTGCCCCCTGAATGCGCGACCAGTATTGTGCGCCCCAGCCTGTGCGCGTGGGGATTTGGTCATCGTATTTTTCTAATAGGTGTTCGTTCTCACCCAGCCAGTGCGGGATTTCTAGCCCTGCGCTGACGGTGAACGACGCGCCCAGTTCGACATGGCGTTGATGGAGCGGGGTGTGGCGCACGTTGCGCGGTTTGCTCGTCGTTTGGGCAGGATGGATCACGTCATGCACTTCGACATACGCTTTTGTACAAGCGATATGACGATATTGCGCCGTCTTTTGATACGGCAAAAAGCGGTCGATGCTGAGGGAGCGCATATCTGTTTCAGGCTGTCCGGTAAGCATCCATTGGGCGATAGCTTTGCCTGCACCGCCGCCGTTGGTAATCCACAATGAGGCAGCCACCCACAAGCCATGCACGGCCGTCTCGCCCATGATCGGCAAGCCATCGACAGAAAATGAGAACATGCCGTTGATTTTATACGGGTAATCGCGCCCTTTGAGTGCGGGAATCGTGGCATCGGCAATGGCGTGGGCATCGACAAAATCGGCCGGAGTAAAGGGATGATCGGCCGATTTGCCCAGAGTACGCGACTCGCGCATGATCGGCCGATGATGATAGTTGCCCATGCCGATGCTGTCCCACCAATTGCGATAGTACAGCCCGCCGTCCATGTCGCGCACACTGGGATAGATCACAAAGTTGTCGGGGTTGGTGCGGTCGCTGGCGTGTGCCAGTTCGGGCAATGGCTCAGATTTGAGATATTGATGCTCGGCTGGCATGAGCGGGATGTTGACCCCGATTTTTTCAGTCAGCGCGGGTGTCCAAATGTTGGTGCAGAGTAGGGCTTGCTCGCAATAGATCGTTTCGTAGGCGGGATTGTCTGTTTTGATGGCGGTGATGCGGCCGTTCTCGATCACAAAATCAATCGCTTTTGTATGCCCGACAAAGGTGACGCTGCACGTTTTCTCGGCTTCGGCCGCCAGTGAGCCACAGACGTGAGCGCCGGAGACAACCGGCTTGCGCGGGGTAAACAGGCCGCCGACAAAGTGACGGCCGTCCATCAATGGGAACAGGTCGCTGATGTCACTAGGCGTGATCATGTGGACTTCGACACCAAACCCTTTGCCGTTGGTGTATAGCCGTTTGACTTCATCCATCCGTGCGGCCGTGCGTGCCACATCAACCCCGCCCACCATGTAGAGCGGCCGTCGTTCCGGCTTCCAGACAGGCAGACTTTCGTACAGATCAATCGACCAGCCAGCCAACCGCGCCATCGTGGGGTTGTTGCTCAGGGGGTTGACCCCACCCGGTGCGTGGGAGGTTGAGCCATCATTCTCGTATAGCTCGCCTTTGTCGATAACGAGAACATCTTGGCAGCCGTAATGGGCGAGATAATAGGCGGCACTACTGCCGACAATGCCTGCCCCGATGACAACGATTTGTGCGTGTTTGTTCATGTTTGTGCGCTCCAGTTATCGGTTATCCGCACATTGTAATCGGTTGAAGCAAGGGGGCAATTGCACCGCAGTAAATGGTTCGTTTGTTGCGCTATTTACATGTGAATCGAACAAACTCATCATTCGCGTCATGCTAACATCCGGGCTAAATAATCGTTGCAAAATCGCTCGTCGGGATCGATTTGATCACGGAGAGCGGCAAAATCGCGCATTTTTGGATAGGTTTTCCATGCTTGTTCACGGCTCATCGTGTTCAGCTTTCCCCAGTGAGGACGGCCGCCAAAATGTCTGAACATCGCTTCTAATTTAGCAAACTGCGCTTGATATGGTGCGCCAACGGCCTGATGAACGGCGATATAGGCTGAGTCGCGCCGATAGGCTGGGCTGAGCCAACTATCGTCCGCCTTTACCCAACGGCATTCGACAGGAAGGGCGATATTAAATGCTGGTTGATCGTACAAAGCGAGCAATGCTTCAAAGCACGGCCGCCAGTGATCGGCCGGTATGTTGTACTCCATTTCATAAAAACGCAGCCTCGTGCGCGGTGACGGATAGACGATATGCGATTGGTCAACCACATCGGTTGGTTCGTCATTGGCCAACCGCATCAACGTGCGATTCAATGGTGCGCCCAGCTTGGGATAACGCGCCCCCCATTCACAAAATTGCACCGCCACCCGATCTTCAAGAAGAGCTAAATAGTTGTTCGGTTTCTTGATCGGGCGGTCTGTTTTGTTTAGTCGCTTCACCATCGCCCAATCGGTATAGGGAAACCAGAAAAATTCGACGTTGCGATTGGCTTGTTTCAGCGTTTCTATCTCATCGATCACGTCGCGCAATGGCATTCGACACTGCTGTTCTAGCAGTTTGTAGGCCGGTTCGACGCGCACCTCCATCTTTGCCACCACACCAAATGCACCAAACGAGACACGCACCGCATTCATTTCGTCGGGGTGATCAGACTCGTTCCATTCGATGAGGCGGCCGTCTGCGGTCACAATCGTCACACCAACCAACGATGCAGAAAGAATTGGCAATTCGACCCCTGTGCCATGTGTACCGGTAAAAAACGCGCCTGCAATCGTCTGCACATCAATATCGCCCATATTTTGCAGCGCAACGCCTTGCTCAAATAGCTCTTGCCCTGCCCGTGCTAGCGTTGTCCCGGCGCGAATGACAGCCGTGCCTTTTTCGTGATCAACGCGCTCTACTCCCTGCCACTGTTCGAGCGACATCAACAGATCGCGTGTTTCAATCAGGGGCATCCAAGAGTGACCGGACGCAACCACGCGCACACGACGACTATCCTGTTGTGCCTGCTGGACGGCTGCGGCAATCGCTTCAAGGCTATCGGGGCTGCAAAAAGTGCGCGGTCGAAATTGCACATTACCCGCCCAATTTGAGAATACATTCACAAAAAACACCGTCCTTCACCACGATAAGTCGGCACGACATCAACAATGCGCCCGCCAGCGATGATATGCAATTCATCGAACCGTTCGCACAGTTCCCCCGCTTTCGCATGGCGCATAAAAATTGGTGATCCCAACGTTAATCGCTCTTTGCCTATGTATTTGATCGGTGTCTGCACTTCGCCTGCACCTTCCAAAGTGAGCAAAGTTGCCCCTAGCGGCAAAAAGGGCATAGGCAGGCGATCTTTTCCGGCCGCACCGGAAGCAACATAGCCGCCACCGAGACAGGTATAGATGTCTGGCGCAGCTTTTCTGACGATTTCGATGGCATAACCGGCGGCCGGAACATAATCATAATCAGCGTAATGACTAAATAGTGTAGGGCAATAGAAAGCCGATCCGGCCGTCACTTCATCGACAATCGCTTCTTGGCTACTCGTTGTCAAGCTGCCCGAACCGCCACCATTGACGAAGCGTAAGGCAAACCCAGCCGCTGTCAGCGCACCGATTAGATCAGCACGTCGTTGTGCTACCGCCTTGATCGATAACCGTTTTAAATACCGTTTGACCCGCGTCAAACGATCCCCTGGCGCGGCATCTGTCACGCCTGCAATCTGCCCTTCATATGCCATCACCCCATCGAGATGCAAATGTGCAGCCGTTTCAATCGCTCGTGCGAGACGCAACAGTTGCTCCGGTTGGCGAATCGGCGAACGCCACGTGCCAAAATGAAGACCATAATGATCAGTTGCCATATCGAGATCGATGCACACCGGTAGCACCATCCCATGCTTGGCGGCGAGTGCGTCAAGATGGGCGATCTGTTCCTCGCTATCGATCATCAGTGTGATGGTGGGGGTATCGCGCAATTGATCGAGAACGGCCGTAATGTGCAAGGGTTCCCATGTAGGATAAGCCACCAGTAGATCGGAAAAACCATGCTGGGCTAACCAAACAGCTTCCGGCGCAGTGAAGCACAATATCCCGCGAAAACGTGTATGGCTGTTCAAAATGTGGCGCAATATAAAGGTGGAGCGCACCGATTTCGAGCCAACACGCACCCGGGCTTGTCCACTATACGCCATTACACGCGCCGCATTTATATCGAGGCGATCAAGATCGACATACGCAAACGGCTTGGGAAAATTAGCAAAAAGGCTTGTGTATTCGGTATAGCTGGGCAGTGTCATACTGATTTTAATAATCGGTAGATAATGCGTGGATGGAAAAGGTGTTGAGGCGGCCGCAATAAATTCATCACTTGCAAAAACGCCATCCCGACAACAGGATCATGTTGACAGGCACGGCTGACCCGCGTCATGTAACGATTGATAAAATCTGTGCCGAAAGGCTTGGGGCCACTCGTCGTCGCAAAGCGAAAATCTTCCCCTACCGCAATGCGCCAGGGCGTGTCGATAGTTTTGGCTGCTTGCTTGAAAAACTTGTGTGGCAAACGTTGTAATGACGGCCGTTTTTGCAGGATTTCGTCCAAGAGAACGGCTTGCATAGCAGCCGAAGTCATGCCTTGCCCATACGTGGGATTAAAGCTGGCAATCGCATCTCCCAGCACCAAATAACCGCTCGGAAAGCGCGTTAACTGTTCATAATGCTGGCGCAAACTAGAGGGGAATTTGTAGACAAACACATCTGAGATCGGTTCTGCCTCAGAGACGATGCCATACAAATCGGGTGCAGGCAGTTGCTTGGCAAAGGCGGTGTACCCGTCGGCCTCGCCGGGGCAATGGTTACCGCCCCAGCCGCCCATCGACACCATCCAACGGCCGCCTTCAACCGCAAAAGCCGCCCCAAAACAGTTTTGTTGATCGCCATCTGGCGTGATAAACATCCATTGATCAGCACGCGCATCATTTGGCTCACGGCGAAAATAACGAGTTGCGTATCCAATATCGACTTTTACTTCACTTGTGCGGGGCGGTGTGAATCCGAGATCGGCTAGCCAACGTGGGGATTGCGATCCACGGCCGGTGCAATCGACGACGAGATCGGCCGACAATTGTGCAGTCTCTCCAGAGGGTCGATATTCGATGCTGACACCTGTCACCTTTTGGTGGTCGGCTGACGTTAGTAGCTTTTGTATGACCTTACCATCGCACAACACCACATTCGGCAATGCAATGACACAGTTACGAACAAAATACTCCAACTGGGGGCGGGTAAGCGTTGTTCCCTCCTGCCCAAAATCGATGGGCAAACGATATCCGCCATGCGAATACCAACGCATGTGCCTGCCCATGTCTCCGGTAAACGCATCCAGTTCAGCAAACGCATGTGGCAGATCGGGAAAATATGAGCTAATGATCTGAAACCCGCTGGCCAGCAAAGCATGGAGATGGCGCGTTTGGGGCTGTCCTTTGCGTAGCTCTGGTTGATCCTGCACCGCATCCCGCTCGATGATCATCACATTTTGACAATGATCACTCAATACACGGGCGGTGAGCAATCCAGCCATACTACCACCGATAACAATAGCCTGCTCAATGGAAGATGTTTTCATGGTTTTTGTCCTGCCAAGTCACAGTATAGACATTTTGTCGTCTGTAAGCGAGGATGCAAGCAATCGTAGACGACCTCCACATCTTCCCTCAACCACCGTTCGTTGCCACGCGACAACGAACGGATACTATCTTTGTCTAGATACTTAACTAAATGATTTACGAGGACGTTATTTCCGGCCGCACTACCTGCACAGGCACACCTGTCTCGCGCCCGATCTCAAAGGCGAATTGCTCGATTTCATCGTCGCCAAAAATGTTGCTAGACGTGCCGCGTGGTGCGCCGAGCAATAATTTCTGGGGCTTTGTTTGGCGCAAATAAGCAGAGAGTTGATCGCGGAAGTGTCCTTCCAAAATCGCCATTTCGGCCGTCACACCAGCCATTTGTCCACGCTGCTGTGCCAGTTTGACCAATGTGTGGCCCAACCATTGCAATTCGTCGTGCAGGGCGGAGCGCATCACATTATCGACAATATAAACTGATTCGTCTACGACGTAGAGGAAGATCAATTTAACTTCGTTTTCCCGCGCATATTGCACGGCCGCTCTTTGGACAGCGCGGCTGCCTTCGCCGCCTCGTGTGGCACAAACAATCATCGATCTGCCTCTCCCATACCGTGTGTCGCTTTGACAATGTTCAGTGCTTCTGCCCGTGAATCGATCTGGGCGAGTAGCTCCATTTGAATCTCAGATGAGATCAAGCCACGCCGCGCCGCATCGACAATCGCCACCCGTTCGGAGCGGAGCGCGTCTGTGCGTGCTTGCATGATCATTTCCATTTCTAGCTCAGGATAATCGCTCAGGTGCGTCTCTAGTTGCTGGCGCGTCTCTCTGATGTCGTGTTCGTAGACGGCCGCCAACGAGTTGTGCAGTTCGGCCGAAATGATGCCTTGCTTGCGGAGTTTTGCCATTTCTTGCTGTCCTGCGCTTTTTGCATAAATTTGCGCCTGCAAACGATTTTGTTCGTCGCGCCGCTCATCTTTTGACACCATACCCAACCGCTTGATCAAACCGGTGATCGACAACCCTTGCACAAGCAGTGTAAACAGCACGACCCCAAATGTCATCACTTGCAGCGTTTCGGCGACTTCACCGGGGAAGACTTCTTCGAGGACGAGGGCGAGGGCAAGCGAGATCGCACCACGCAAGCCCCCCCAGAACATGACGTGTTGGTACGGTGTGGGGATGTGGTTTTTCGGCCGGACAAGCCCGTAGATGCCGCTCAAGCCATAGACAACAACCATGCGGCTGACCAGCACGGCCGTGACAGCGAGCAAGATCGGGATGATATTGGCGGCAAAAAGCGTGATGTCTATTTTCAGTCCGATAATCAAGAAGACGAGCGAATTGACGATAAAACTGAGGAACTCCCAGAAGTTGTCAATTGTTACTTTCGTGGTGGGGCTGGTGTTGATGCGGCCGACATTGCCCACAAAGAGACTGGCCGCCACGACTGCCAAGATACCGCTAAAATGAAACGAGTCATCGAAGCCGATGATTTTGCCGAAATACTCGGCGAGCAAAAACGAGCCATACGCTACACATAACGTGACTGATGTTTCGATGAGGTGGTCGTCTACATTTTTGAGAATGATGTACGCGACCAATCCACCCAAAACCGCGCCGACAAGCAACCCACCCCCCGCAACAATGCCAAACTCTGTCACTGATTCGAGCAAGTTAAATCCTGCATAATCATTGGCGTTGATCGCCGCTCCGGCCGCCAGTGCGATGTTAAAAATGACAATCGCTGCGCCATCATTGAACAGGCTTTCCCCTTCGACGAGCATGGCTAAACGTTTGTCTACACCCAGCGTCTTGAAGAAGGCGATGACGGCAACGGGGTCTGTCGCGGAGATGAGCGCACCAAAGGCGATGGCGGCCGCAAACGGGATGTCATCCAGTACATACGATACGGTGTAGGCGACGATCAATGAGCCAATCAGTGTGCCGACAAGTGCGATCAACAATATCTCGATCAGGTATTTGCGGAGCTTCGACCATTCGAGGTGCAGGGCGGCCTCAAACAAGAGGGGCGGCACAAGGACAGCCAAGATTAAATCTTTGCTGATGTTGACATCAATTAAATTGGGAGCGAATGATAATGCCAGCCCCACCAACACAAGCGCGACGGTGTAGGGTAGCCGAATGCGCCGCACGATGATGGCAACGGCCGCCGCAATCGCAAGCAAAATGATATAAGCGAGTTCTTGTTCAATCAGCGGGTTCGATTCTGCTGCAATAACTTTCCACATAGGTGACTCCTCTCTAATTATACCAACTTAGCCGCGATCTAACTGATCGTGGAGGCAATATCAAATCCCCAACGGACAAGACCGATTAAAAGCAGGACAATGCCTTCCCACCGCGCCAGCTTCCAGCCTGTCCACATAAAGATAACGGCGATTGTAACCATTCCACACAGGGTGGCGAGGCTATTGAATCCGGCCGGATCGATCATCAATGTGCCTGCATTTGGTTGGATGAGCGCGGCGAGACCGAGTACGCCCAATTTATTAAAAAGGTCGCTGCCGATCAGGTTGCCAATGGAGATCGACTCGTGTCCACGCACGGCCGCCACAAAGGAGGTTGCCATCTCTGGGGCTGATGTTCCGGCCGCGACCACCGTGACCGCAACCACCCAATCGCTAATGCCCATAATAGTCGCAATCGTCGTCGCAGAACTGACCAAGAATTGGCCGCTCAAAATGACGATAGCGACCCCTGCCAGCAATCGAATGATGTCAGTACGCTGGAAATCGCCTTCCGGTATATCTTCGTCTGTCCCTTCGCGCTGCATGATGAGAAAGATGATATAGCCAATTAGCAGAGCAAAAAGCACCGCGCCTTCCCAGCGTACCAATTGCAGATCACGCATGAAAAAGAGTAGCAAAAACGAAGTGGCGACAAGGAAAGCACCGTCACGATACACCAATTTTTTTGAGGTAGCGATGGCACGAATGGCGACCACACCACCGAGAATGATGCCGAGATTGAAGATGTTTGAGCCGACGATGTTGCCGACCGACATATCGGGTTGACCGCGCAGGGCGGCAAAGGTGGTGACAGCAAATTCAGGCATCGACGTTCCGGCCGCAACAACAGTGAGACCGATGATCAATTCTGAAATACCAAAACGGCGGGCGAGGCGGGCTGCACCTTCAACGAGTAGAACCGCTCCATACCACAAGCCGACGATAGCCAGCACGATAATGAGCGCATTAAGTAAAATTGTGTCCATGCGCGAGGGATTGTAACGCAGTAATGTGGTTTGTCAGCAAATCGGCGTTTTGTGAAAGTTGACACAACATACAATGCCTGATAGGCTAACCACCATGCTCGACTTTCGATTTATCAGCTTTACGCGCACAACATCACACCGCATTTCGGTTGAGTTGTTTTTTGCTGGCTAAAAATCGTCAGACTCAACTTAAATTCCAAAAGGACGCGGTAAACAGCCGCGTCCTTTTTTGTTTGGGGTAAAATCAGTGCATAACCGATAGGAACTTTTATGCTGGATCAATTAGAGAAACTGTATCAAGACGCATTGGACACACTTGGCACGGCCGCATCGACGGCCGATCTCGAAGCATGGCACGCGAATACGCTCGGCCGGAAAGGCAATGTGCA
>CALECP010000082.1 GCA_937949915.1 uncultured Anaerolineae bacterium | reverse complement strand
CGGGTACAAGTGCGGCCGTATTGAGCGATCACCAGATGCGCCAACTCGTGTGTGATCACCTGTTTGGCCGCTCCTACATCGTCTGGTGCGCCCGATACCAATGCTGTTTGATGCGTATTAAACGCGATGCCGCCCAACGGATCATACGAGTACAACATACCATCCATCAGTTGTTTGGGCGTTTTGTAAACATATAGATTGACACTACCATCAAGCAAGATGCCCATTTCGTTTTCAAGGCGTGAGAGGGTGTCATCGGCCGCTTCTAGCAACGCTTCCGCAAAATCATCATCCCCCGCATACCAGTGCAACATGATGCGGCCGATGCTCTCGCTCTGCCACGCAAACCGTTGATCGACCAGTTGCACACGCTCGCGTTCCGTTGTCCATCTGTTGCCATCTGCATCTGTCAACGTCCATGCGTACCATATCCACGTTCCCGGTGGCGGGCTGGCTTGCGCCATCTCCCACGTCCATGTCACTCTGCCATCCTGCGGCACAACTGGCACATCTACCCGCTCCGGCGCACAAGTCAATTGATCGACTTCATACGTCAAGATCACATCGACGATGGGCGCGGCCGTTTCGAGATCAAATGTGACGCTGGCAGGATAATCGACGCTGACGGCCGTGTCGAAAACAGGCGCGGCCGTCCCTGAAAGGCGTTGTTGTAAATAATAAGTTGTGCCGCCGATCATGCACGTATCGGCCACTGGTTGGGTGCAGGGTGTGCCGGGTAAATACACTTCGTATTGCCCATCGACTGGCGTGAGGGTGCGCCGTTCTGTGCCTGTCGCGTTGACCAAATCGGCCGTATCGCTGACCGCTTCCACAAAAACGCGCTGATCCCCCCCATGCCGCGCAAACAGGATATGTGTCTGCCGATCTGCTTGTTGCACTCGCACTTGCCCCACTGCGTCCCAGCGTTCCCGTTCGGCCGAGATCGCCCCATCGAGCAACTGTATCGCCGTGCGGTAGCCATCAAACCCCAGCCTGCGCGAGCCATCAACCCGCACCAGCCCAAACGGTTCGGGATTAGCCATGCGGTCATCTACATGGTCGATCAGCTTGAACAAGGCGATTCGTTCTGCCCCTGCACTCATCGCGGCCGCCACCCCTTGCCCCATAAAATTGGCTTGATCAATCCCACTGACAGGCAGCGTCACGCTCTCGATCTCCCACGCCGGATCGTCGCTCAGGGGCGCGTTTGTCTCGACCAGCCACCACGGCCGCACAACGTCATACTTTGCCATGATCTCGTTCCAAGCATTCATCACGTCATACATCAAATTGGGCTGAAAGTAGAGGTGCGCGGTGGCGACATCAAAGTAGAGATTGTTGGCAACTGCGTCGGGATCGGCCGTCAAAATCGCCATCAAGCGATCTAGGTATTGTTCGCGGCCGTAATTCGCATCCCAAAACCACGTCATCGCCGCCAGATGCACCACGTTCTCCGGGTCAGCTTCTTTGAGAATGTGCCAGCTAATTTTCATCAATTGGGCAAAATCATGCTCGTCACCATCCCAAGTATGACCGGGCGTTTGCTTGTCCCAAATGTCCGGCTCGTTCCAGATGATCCAATGGGTGATCTTGCCCTGATAACGCTCGGCCGCCTGTGTCAAAAACACGCCAAATGTGTTGTCGGGATCGTCGTGTGCGAGGTGCAAGCCTTGCGGCAGCAAATCATCATCCCGCGCCCAGTCGGGAATGCCGATCACGATGGCGACCACTTCACGGCCGGCCGCGATCTCCGCGTCGATCTCTGCGTCTTTAATGCGTTCGGCGTAATCTTGCCGCCATTGGTCGGGGCTGTCCGGCTGCAATTCCCCCCAGTGGAGCATCACCCGCGTCCAACCGACATCAAGATCGGCCGCGTCCTGCGGTGATGAATAGCTCTCGATCACCCCAAATGTTTGCGATTGGGCGAACGCCACATTGGACAACAGCAACCACGCAAACACAAACGCCATCATCGGCACAATTACGATACGCTTCATCATCATACACCTACTAATTGTGCTTCTCTATTATTTTGTTGAGCGGCCGTCCTCATCGCCCTCACCATTTGATGCGCGATTGCTTCCACCACTTTGACTGGCACACTGTTGCCCGTTTGTTTGCGGATTTGTGTCTCTGTTCCCGTAATTTGGAATGAATCGGGGAAGCCCTGCAAGCGCAATTGCTCGCGGGGGGTGAGGCGGCGTGTGCCATTGACCAGCAAATAATTGAACGATGCGCCCGCCCGTAACGCGCATGAAAAAGCGTTGATACCGATGTTGCCCCCTTTGTTTTCGTGCCAGACGGAGGGATAGAAAACGTGTTTGTGGGCAACGGCCGCCGTGCGCTTCTCTCGAATGTAGTCAGAGGCGATATATTTCGGGTCAATCGCGTCGTCATCTTCCAAAATATCAGCCAGTGTCAGATAGGTATCATCAACCGGCCGGGACGGGAAATGAAACGGCACATTGTGCTTGAACCCGACAAGGAAGGCGCGTTCCCGTTTTTGCGGCAGCCCAAAATCGAGTGCATTGAGAACGGTTGTATGCACAAAATAGCCGAGAGCTTCCAGCTTTTCGATGATGGTGGCAAACGTGCGCCCTTTGTCATGCGTTTTCAACTGTTTCACATTTTCGAGCAGGAAGGCGCGGGGCTGCTTGTCTGCCAAAATGCGCTCGATCTCAAAAAACAGTGTACCGCGTGTATCGGCAAACCCCTGTCCCTGCCCGATGATGCTAAATGGCTGGCACGGAAAGCCGCCCGTCAAAATATCATGGTCGGGAATGTCGGCCGACGCGACTTCTGTGATGTCACCGTGCGGCCGATGCCCAAAATTTGCCGCGTATGTTTGCTGGGCATACGCATCCCATTCGGACGAAAAGACGCACGTCGCCCCAGCACGTTCAAATGCCAGCCGAATGCCGCCGATCCCGGCAAACAGGTCAATGAAGGTAAACGGCGTGTCGTTTGGTTGTTT
>CALECP010000081.1 GCA_937949915.1 uncultured Anaerolineae bacterium | reverse complement strand
GCCCTCCGTTGTCGTCTCGTCATAAACACCAATGCTCCAAACTTCATCAAGATTCGTTGCCAGTTCAATCAGTTCCGGCACATGTTCATCTGTCAGCCCGAAGTCGGTTACATAATTGCGCCACCGTTCATATCGATGCTGGTGCGGTATATTGGTAATCGTCAGCAGTCGCGCTACTGGTTGTGAGTAGTTTTTGTTTGTCGTCATGGTTGCTCCTTATCGTTTAAGCATTGTGCGATTCTATGTTTTTTGCCCATGAGATTTCCACATCCATTGCTTGACAGCGATGCGAGCGTCTACGGGGCGAGCGATTCGCATACCACCCCATCGCCGCCACCGTCTAGCCGATGGATGTCTTCCCCCGCTATCTCGTAGCAAAATGCGTAACATGCTTGCGCGGCCGATTGCGAATCGAAATCGCGGCAATTATAGACGTTGCGATTGCACAGGTTGCATCCGGCCGGAGCTTCGCTTTGGCTGTCTGACGATGTGAAATCATTGACACCCCACAAGCCCAAAGACGACTCCCGCGCTTGGCGTTGCAGGTCGGCAAAATAGTCGGCATTCGCCACGTCGGGCGCGTAGGTGACGACCCGCGCATACCCATTGGCGACCAACTGCTCGTTGACAAACGTGCCATCATCGAGATAGACATAGCGCAAAAGACGGCCGTACTGATCCGTATCGCTCACATCTTTGACCAGTGTCACCCATTCACCCGCCACCAAATCGCGGTTAAATTGTGTCGCTTCTTGATAGTACGGTTCGTCCCGTTCGGGCGTGTCTACGCCCACATAGCGCACTTTGTACTCTTTTCCATTGATCGCCACCGTGATAGTGTCACCGTCAGTCACGTACACCACCTCGGCCGTATCGCCCGCTGGCAGCGTCCCGGCCGACCATTCATCTTCTTCTATAAAAACAGCGTCTGTACATGCCATCAAAAAGAGACTTAAAAATAAGAACCAAAATTGTTTCATCTACCTATTTTAGTGCGTGGTGGGAAATCGGCCGAGATCAATGTTTGTGCGGCTCGGCCGTGGGGACGTGTGCGTGGGGGTGTAGCGAATGGGGTGTCTCCAGTCCGTGTGCCAGCATCAGGGCTTGATCGCCCATGATGACGGCCGGATCGCCCTCTGCCACAATGCGCCCCTCATCCAACAGCAACACCCTGTCCGCCACTTCCAGCACCAGCTCCAAATCATGCGACGAGACGATCACCGTTTCGGACGACGCGCAAATATGCCCGATCAGACTGCGACGGGCGCGCATATCCAAGTTTGCGCTCGGCTCGTCGTAGATGATCAATTGCGGCCGCATGGCGCGAATCCCGGCGATAGCAACCATCCGTTTTTGCCCACCAGATAGGTGATGGGGCGCACGCTCTTTCAAATGGGCGATCTCTGTCTCTTCCATCGCTTGATCGACACGGGCAGCCACTTCTTCTGGCGGCAACCCCATGTTGAGCGGCCCAAAAGCGATGTCGTCATACACCGATGGCGAGAAAATTTGGTCGGACGGATACTGGAAAACAAGCCCCACTTCTGGGTGAAAACGGCCGGGCAGAACAGGACGGCCGAACAGTTCGACACTGCCCTTTGTCGGAGCAAGCACGCCGCAAATGCAATGAAAAAGCGTCGTTTTTCCCGCGCCGTTGGGGCCGATCAGACCGATGCGTTCGCCCGGTTCAATTTGTAGATCGATGCCCTGGAGGACTGGTACGGCCGGGTAGCTGAAATGCAGATCAGTCAGTGTGAGAGCGGTCATGTTAGCACCTGTGAGAGAACGAAAAGCGTAATCGCTGTGATGAGCGTGAGCGCGGTTTTGAGATAGTCGGCCGTGGTCGGTTTTTGATGGTACACCTTTGCGCCATCGGTGCCGTAGCCGCGTAGCACCATCGCCGTGTACACCTGTTGCGATTGCTCATAGCTGCGTACCAGCAGATGTCCCGCCAGCGAGGTCACCGTTTTGATGGTGTTGGGCGCGAATAGATTCCCCTGGAAGCCGCGTAGCCGTGCGGCCGTGCGAATGGTGCTGAACAATGTGTTGATCTCGAACAAATACCGATACGTGAGCAGCACCATATCGGCCATGATGTCGGGAAATTTGAGCCCCCGCAGAGCGCGAATGGCGTTGAGAAAGGTATTGGTGCTAAACAGCACAATCGCCGTCGTAAAGATGCAGAAAAAGCGGCCGATGATCAACCCTGCCTGTAGCAGCCCTTCTTCCCGAATTGTCAATGGGCCCACTGTCGCCATCTCTGTTGTGCCAGCCACAAACGGCAAAAAGATAACAAGCGCAAGAATGAAGTACCCCGGCACCGTTAGCCGTGATCGCAAAAACGCAAATGGCAACCCGGACAGCGCATAGATGCCCAGGGTGATAGCGAACATGATGGGGAGCAGCCACACCGTTTCGACCAACGCAAATGCCAGAATGAGCAAGAGCAATGAGGCGATTTTGAGGCGCATTTCCCACTGGTGCAGGGGCGATTTTAGGTGAGCATACGTGTCGATGCCCTGTTCGTGTAGGTGTGATCCGCTCATCCTATTATTTGACTTGCTTGGGGTGCAAGTTTAGGAGGGCGGGCTGCACACGATGGAGGTAGGCGACGATCAACACCATAAATATCCCTTCGATGAGGGCGATAGGCAGATGGGAGAGAGCCAGCAAGCCAGTCGCTTGGCGCTCTAGTTCTACGTTGATCTCGGCCGGAAGTGTGCCGATCACTGTGCCATAAAAGAGCAAAACGGCGATCACTACGCCCAAAAACCCGCCGACAAAGCTGAGTACACCGAGCGGCCGGCCGGATAACTGCCGTGACCGCGCCCATTGAAACAAAAAGTGAACGCCGAGAGCCGGAATGCCCAGCATCAATGTATTTGCGCCCAATGTAGAGAGGCCGCCGTGTCCAAAAACGAGGGCTTGCAGCATCAGTCCGACGATGAGGGCGGGAAAAGTGAGCCAGCCCAACGTCGCCCCCATCAACGCGACGAGGAGCAAATGGACGCTGTTTAATGGCGGCGGCATGGGGATGCGTAGCGCGGAGATAATGAAGAAGGCGGCCGTCAGCAGCGATGCTTTCGGGACGAGGGTGCGCTGTTCGTTTTTGTCGATACGTGCGAGGGCGAAGGCGGTTACGCCCACGGCCGCGACATTTGTCCCTATCATAATGGCGTTGGGAAGAAGTCCGTCTGGAATGTGCATATTATTTTCTGATTTCTCTTACTGTTCTTGCGGCCGTCTGCTCCACGCGCCGATACCGATGAGACCCGCAACCACGACGGCCGCCATGCTCCATTTGACCCATGCGGGACGGTCATCTGGGTTGTTTACGTCTACTGTGCCATCGGCCGCGACGGTGAGATAGAGCCATTGCCCATGTCCGGCCGTGCGGATGTTAATCGACCAATCGCCAGCCAGCGCAGGATCGATCTCGAATGAATACAAGCCAGCATCATCGGTCACCCCTTTTTGCCACGTCGCTTGCGGATCGTCCGGTGCGTAGATCAGCACCTGTGCTTCTGCCATCGGTTCGCCTGTGTCGAATAGCGCGTTGATGGTGATGGTGCGGCCGTCTGGCTGGGCGGTGATCTCTGTGCCGTGTGCGTGGGCTAATGGGGTGATCAGCAGCCAAAACAGCGTAATAACCGCAAACGTCGTAGGGACATGGCGCACCATGTCCCTACGACGGACGGCATGTTTATTGATGGTTCGCTTCATAACAATGCCCTTCACCCACGTGACCGAGCGAAGTGAATGTTTTCATCAGACGGCCGTACTCCTCTGCACCTAATTGCGCTTGCAAGTCAGACGTGCGAGTCGTCAGCGTGTCATCGGCCGCGAGTGCAGCGAAAGGCGTGAACCCAAAAGCATTGACGTTGACCGTCTCATCGGCCGCTACCCCTGCATCGCCAAAAACGTGGTCAAAATGAAATGTCATTTCGATGTCGGCCGGTGCATCTGTTTCGACAAATCCTTTGCGCTCGTCGCCCACGTATTCGCCACACCGATAGCTGTACGCTTCGTCTACCGTAATATCGAATGCAACGGTACGTTCTTGTTTGACGGCCGTGCCGATCATCTGGATCGCGTCGCCATCCATCGACCACACCAGCGCATTGTAGTGACCAACTGGCACATGGTTGAGCATGATCGCGGTCGGCTCTTTGAGATCGATGAGAGAGCCATCTGTGATACCGACCTGTGTGCCTTCCGGCATGTCGGCCGATGTCGCGTCAAATGGCGGATCGGTCTGGTATGCTGTGATTGAGCCAACATTGACATAGACGTGTTCAAACGCAATGTCCCAGCCATCGTTTGTCGTGAAGCCGTCACGTACAAAATCTTCGCCATTGGCAACGATGGTCAGTGATCCTGTTTGAGATTGAGTCGTACAACTGATTGTGAGTAGCGCGAGTATGACCGCGCATAGAATTGTTTTTCGCATAAAAAGTCGATTTGAAAGCCTGTTATCCGGTTTTATTGCAAAAATTTGCAATAAGATGATTATGACAACCCGGCCGTGCTTGGTCAATAAGCTGGTGCATGAACTTACACTTTGCCAATTAGGGTTTTTTAGTTATCCAGTTTGTCGGTATATCAGTCGGCCGCAAACAGCTTATCTTGTTGGTTTCGCCATATTGTCGCTACAAATATGAATGAAAACACGATATTTAGTAAGCGTCTAAAAATTAGTTCCCTTTTAGGGTTGGCGGGAAACTGCACGAGAGTAAGAAATAGTCGCACGGATTGAGCGGAAAACACGGATACTCACTGATTTCTCCTCATATTAATCCGTCTTAATCCGTCCTATCCGTTAAATCCGTGCGCTAATTAG
>CALECP010000080.1 GCA_937949915.1 uncultured Anaerolineae bacterium | reverse complement strand
ATAGTTGAGCGGCAGCGGTTGGTCGGTGTGGTAGGCAAGATGAACACGCAAATTGCCGTTGGGCAGGGTGGTGACAGCGTTGACGCGCACATCGACGGGGGTACGTGTGGCGGGTGCGTTGTCTTGATCGGGCGCGGCCGTTACACGCACTGTGCCGACATAAAGATCGCCACGAGGGTGTCCGGCCGGGGTCAAGGCACGGCCGTCTGTTGTCAGACGGAGCAAGTAAAGACCGGGAGGTGTCTCGGCCGGAATGGGGAATATAAATTGCCCCAATTCGCTGCTCACCTCTCGTTCGGCAAAAACGGGGACAGGGCGTGCTGGTGAGCTACGGTAGGTGGCAGGCGAGACCAAAGAAAGTGTCACTTGTCTGTTTGCTGTCGCATTGCGCCAGCGCATATTGGCTTCTAGTGTTGCGCCTGCCTGCACTGTATCGGCCGTCCAAAAGTCGTGCAGCGACAAGCCATTATCAAACAAAATCGGCCGCCCTTCCTCATGGAAAAATGCTTTTTGCTCGTAATCAAATGTCCGTGCATACGTGTGGTCAGGCTGGTAAAAGGGTGTCGTAATCGCATTATTGATAAACCATGTCGCTGCCGCCAGCAGCAAGACGGCCGGGGCAAGATAACGGATCGGCCGCCAGCGCAACAATGTCATTAATAGCCAAATCGCGCTAAACAAAGATACCGTTTGCCCAAACACCTGAGAAGAAGACGGCGCAATCGTCAAGTGGATGTAAGCGTCATAAATTTTATCAGGCTGAAGTTGAAAATTATTTTCAAAAGAAAGTTCGATCAAGCCCGTTTGTGATTCCCCTAAATAGTTGAGGCTGCACTCACAAGCGAACGACATCACCTCCCAACCCTGCCAGTAAATTGTGGGTAAAACGATTGTCGTCGGCAATTCCGTTAATTCAAATCGCCATATTTGTGTGCTACTTCTCACTACTTCTGGTGAATAAGAGCGTATCGCGCCTTCCGTCACACGGATAGCATGGCGATTGTCTTGGTTGAGCCAGTCGCTTGTCCATGGCCGGGGGTTGCCACCCTGCGGCAAATACTCTGCACTGATGGTGGTGCCGATGTTGCCAGTCGCCCATTCGTATTGCGCGAGCGAGACGGCCGTCACATCTTCATCGGTGATCGGCAGATAGTCCGGCCGTAAATCGCCCAACGCGGCCACCAACAAAACAAGGCTGAAAATAAGCGTGATACCTCCTCTCGCCCATGCCTGATTATTGGGCAGCAGCGTGGGAATGTAGCCAGCCAGCAGCGCGGTAGCGACAGCTTGCACAGACAAAAAACGCCACGGGAATTGTGTGAATGAAACGAGTGGGGCATTTTCCCACACACCAGACGAGTCGGGCGAAATCATAAAGGTGGCGGCCGTCAGAACCAGCACAACAAACAAAAAGAACAACAGATATGCCCGTTGGCGCACGGCAAAAACCAATCCTGCGAGCCCCCCTAGAAACGTCAAAATCAGTTGCACCATGCCCATGCGAAACGCACCGCCTTCGCTGACATCGTAGTTGAACAACGGGCTTGTTTGGATGATTGGGTTTGTACCAGTGAGATCGAGGGTGCGAAAATGTTGACCGAAATGAAAGAACCCTTCGGTGACTGCGCCCAATTGTACTTGCCCTTTTTCGATGAGTGCGGGTATCCAGAACCATGCGGAGAGCAACAAACCCATCCCCCCGGCCGCCAACAGTGTGCCGATCAGTTCGCTGCGTTTGGATGAGATCGCAATTCGGATAAGCAAGAAGAGGGCGAGAAATGGGGTGAAAATAAGCGCGGAAATGTTATGGCTGAGAACGAGCGCGGCGTAACTGACCGCGAAAGCCGCACTGTGAAACGGTTTGTTGCTGTTCTGTTCTGTGTGGCGAATGAGGGTATCGGCCGACAGTAAAATGAGCGGGTAAAATGCCATCGCCCAAAATTCGGCTAGCGAGTCGCCGCGCACATAGACGTTGACCATGTGAAAAGGGGCGGTTGTGTAGGCCACACTGGCCAATAAGCCTGACCATGCGTTATCCGTCCACTGTTTCGCCAGCTTGAACATGCCCCACGCCGCCACCAAAAAGCCAGCTACTTGTGCCAATTGAATAGCGCGAACGTAGGTGAAGCCAAGCAGTTTGAGCGCGGCCGTCATATAGATCGATAACGGCGCATAAAAGTTGAAAAATGGATAGCCATGACCATAATTGGCATCAGGCATCCAGCGCACAGGAAAATGCCCATCGCGTAACGCTGTCGCCATCTGGTGGGTGCGTTGTAGCAAGAAGGGGCTGTCTCCCCCACCGCGTGTGTTGACCAGCCCCCCATCGAGCAAGAGCGGCACGGCCGCGATCACGGCCGCAAGCAGCGCGAGCAAGAGCAGTTTGCGCTCTTTATCAAACCATGCTGCAATAGTTCTGATTATTCTTCGCATCAGGTATAGTCTAACACAATTAAAATGCTGAGTTTGACGTGAAGAAGCAACAAAATAACAAAACACAACAGTTTGGCAAAATGACTATCTATCTACGGACAGCAGTCCGATGATTTGATATGATGGTGGCATCCACACGCAATTTTTAAGAATGAATTAGAGGTACGATATATGACAGTACAGTACAAACACATTGGAACACGCCGCCCATTGATCGAAGGACGCGAAAAAGTGACTGGCCGCACGCGGTTTGTTGCCGATCTACAATTGCCCGGTACGGTATACGGCCGCCCCATTCTCAGTCCCTACGCTCACGCCAAAATCACCGAAATAGACAAAAGTGAGGCGGAGGCACTGCCCGGTGTGATCGCGGTGCTGACGGCGGCCGATCTGCCCACCCGCGATAAAGTGATTCGCAGCCGCATGACCGCGACGCTGGCAAAAGAGGCGGTGCATTTTGTGGGGCAGCCTGTGGTGCTGGTAGTGGCCGAAAACATGATGATCGCCGAAGATGCGGTCGATCTTGTCTATATCGACTACGAGCCATTACCGGCCGTTACCAACTTGCTGACCGCCATCGAACACAGCAGCCCGGCCGTGTGGCCAAACGGCATTCCCAAAGATGAGTCAGACATGGGCAGCATTCACGGTGGCGGTGGTGATGACGATGAAGCAACGAAACCCACGCCGAAGTACAACAACATCCATGCCGAAAACCATTTTGAGCGGGGCGATATAACGGCCGGATTTGCTGCGGCCGATGTGATCATCGAACGAGAATATACTTGTAACATCGTCCACCAAGGGTATATCGAACCCCATGCGGCCGTCACTGTGCCATCTCCGCTCGATGACAGCATCGACGTGTACGCGGCCGTGCAGGGCAAATTTTGGCTGCGCGACGATTTAGCTAAATTGCTCGATCTGCCCTTGCACAAAGTGCGTGTCCATTCAGTCGATGTGGGCGGCGGCTTTGGCGCAAAATATGGCATTCTCGATGGCTTGGGCGCGAGTGCGGCCGTTGCGCTCGGCCGTCCTGTCAAAATTATTCTCTCGCGTTCCGACGATTTTCTGACAACGATGCCAGCCCCGGCCATTCATTTGCGTGTCAAAACAGGCGCGAAGCAAGACGGCACTATTACCGCTATCCAGATGGAAGCATTCTGCGACAACGGTGTTTATTTTGGTTGGGCGCAAGGGTGGCTGATCGGGTTTGCGTGTGGCGGCTACTACAAATGTGACAATCTACAGATCGATGTGTGGGAAGTGTTGACGCACAAGCCGCCGATTGGGGCGTACCGTGCGCCAGCGATGCCACAAGGCACATTTGCGTTGGAAAGCAATATCGACGACATGGCGGCCGCATTGGGCATCGCTCCGTTTGATTTCCGCCGACAGAACGCGGCCGAACCGGGCGATCCGGCCGGAAACGGCAAGCCGTGGCGCACGATTGGCTTCAAACAATGCTTGGATGCGTTGGCAGACCATCCACTGATCGCCAATCCTAATTTGCAGGCGAACGAAGGCGTGGGCATCGCCATTGCAGGCTGGGGAACGAATGTCGGCCCGGCCGATGCGACATGCCGCGTCGATACAGATGGCAGCGTTGTCCTCCAGACCGGGCAAGTAGACCTGACGAGCAATAGCAGTGCGTTTGTGTTGATTGTGGCTGAGTCGATGGGGGTGTCACCAAGCGACGTGGTGGTGGTCAATACAGACACGACAGGCGCGTTTGCACCTGGCAGCGGTGGCAGCCAAGTGACGTACAGTGTGGCGGGGGCAGTGCGCGACGCGGCCGATAGTGCCGCGCAGCAAGTGCGTGAAATTGCGGCCGATATGCTCGAAGCGGCCGCGGCCGACATCGAACTGATCGACGGTCAGGTGCAGGTGCGCGGTGTGCCAGATAAAGCACTATCACTGGCACAAGTGGCACAAAATGCACGGAGCAAGCGGGGAGGACAGGGCCCAATTGTGGGCGATGGCAAGTCGGCACTGCCCGAACCATCCCCGGCCGCGTCTGTCCATCTGGTCAAAGTGCATGTTGATCCTGTTTCTGGGAAAGTGACCCCGCGCCACTATGTGTGCGCCCAAGACGTAGGCAAGGCGATCAACCCATTGCTGGTAGAAGGCCAAATGCACGGCGGCATGGCGCAAGGGCTGGGATTCGCGCTACATGAAGCGATGATCTATGATGAGAATGGACAATTGCTAACGGGTTCGTTTTTAGATTATGATTTGCCGCAAAGTGATCAAGTGCCGACGCTGGAAGCGATTATGGTGGAGAATCCATCGCCTATTAGTCCGTTTGGAATGCGAGGAGTGGGCGAGCCGCCGATTATTGGGGGGGCAGCGGCCGTTGCCAATGCGATCCGGCAGGCTGTCGGTGTGCGCCCTACCGAACTACCGATCCGTGCCGAGCATGTGTGGCAGGCGCGTTTATAAGAGAAATAAAAAATGACGATATTTGATTGTTGCTTGTGCAGTGCAATCAAATATCGTCAACAAATTATTAACTAATAACTAACTGACTGTTTACCGTCGATTATGCGCCAAGTCCATCAGACCAGTACCAACGGGCGGCCGATTACGACGATCATCTTCTTTGCCAAACCGGATCAAATCACCCGATTCTGTCACCGCTTCCACCGCCAAGCCCAAGCTCTGTAGCTCCTTGACCAAAACGCGGAACGATGCCGGAATGCCGGGGTCTTCAATGGGCTCATTCTTGACAATCGACTCGTATGTCTTAACACGCCCTTGCACATCGTCCGACTTCACTGTCAGCATTTCTTGCAAGATATGCGCCGCGCCATATGCTTCCAACGCCCACACTTCCATCTCACCAAAGCGCTGCCCACCGAACTGTGCTTTACCACCGAGCGGCTGCTGCGTGACGAGTGAGTACGGGCCAGTCGAACGGGCATGAGCCTTGTCTTCGATCAAATGCGCCAGCTTGAGCATATAGATGATGCCAACTGTGACCGGTTGCGCGTATGCTTCACCCGTCATACCGTCGAACAGTCGCTCTTTGCCCAATGTCGGCAATGGGATGCTCGTCTCAAATGTCATCTTTGCTGCGTTCGCTTGCAGCGTTTCCAAATCGGCCGTGGCAGGGTCAACCTTCACAGCGTCTGGGAAACGGTCAGAGAAGCGGCCGAGCATCCACTTGTACCACTCACGGGTACATACTTCGATGGCGTACTCGTCATACGACGACCATTTGCTTTTCGCAATGCTGTCCAAGTCATCGACAGCAACCGGGAACATATTTTCAGGCACATAGCCCAAGCTGCGTAGCCATTCACTTGTCGCGGCACGTTTGGCATAAAATTCGTCATCCGCCACACGCTCTATGTCCCAGTCGCCTTCTGTTTCGGGCAACCACGCATTGAGATAGACCATCCGCGCTTCAGCTTGATCGCCGAGCGTTTCAGTATCGTAGCCAGCTTCATTCAACTCGTCGAACGCCCATGATGCGGCCGTGTCCCACGCCATCGTGGTCAGCCACGAACGCGCCAATTCGCCGCGAATCTCAAACTCTTTCGCACCGTCAAACACAGGCGTAATCGCTCGGAAGCCCAAATTTTTGGCAGCCCATCCGAGATGCGTCTCCAAAATCTGACCGAGGTTCATACGTCCCGGCACACCGATAGGGCTAAGGATGATGTCAACAGGACGGCCGTCTTCCAAATGAGGCATATCCTCAACAGGCACAATCTTCGAGATCACACCTTTGTTGCCATGCCGTCCAGCCATTTTGTCACCAGCGCGTAGCACCCGGCGTTGTGCCACATGCACACGCACCATCGTCTCGACACCGGCCGGTAGATCGCGGTCTTGCTGGCGATCAAACACCTGCACATCAACCACTTTGCCCTTCGCACCATGCGGCAGTCGCAAACTAGAATCTTTTACTTCACGCGCTTTGTCACCAAAGATGGCACGGAGCAATTTTTCTTCTGGCGTAAGCTCTTTCTCACCCTTTGGCGTGATTTTACCGACCAAAATGTCGTTTTCCTTCACACTCGCACCGACACGAATAATGCCGTTCTCATCCAAATCTTTGAGTGCTTCTTCACTCACATTTGGAATGTCATAGGTGATTTCTTCTGGGCCCAGTTTGGTGTCACGCGCTTCCACTTCATGCTTTTCAATGTGAACCGACGTGTACTTATCGTCACGCACGATCTCCTCATTGATCAAAATCGCGTCCTCATAGTTGCCGCCTTTCCAAGAAAGGAACGCCACAACCACGTCTTGGCCCAACGCCAATTCGCCCAACTCGCTCGACGAACTATCAGCCAATACATCCCCTTTACTTACCAGTTGCCCTTTACGGACAATCGGGTGTTGGTCGATGCAGGTTGCTTGGTTCGAGCGGTGGTACTTCTTTAATTTGTATACTTCTGGCCCATCAGCGTGTTGGATGACGATGGTATCACCTGTCACACTCAGCACTTCGCCGTCGCTTTTGGCCGCCACCAACATACCAGAGTTCCGGGCTGCGAAATACTCCATGCCTGTACTGACAATCGGCACGTCCGGCCGTAACAGTGGCACAGCCTGACGCTGCATGTTCGATCCCATCAGCGCACGACTGGCATCGTCATGGTCAAGAAAGGGGATCATCGCGGCCGCCACGCCCACAATTTGACGAGGGGCTACGTCGATATAGTCGATACGCTCGACAGACGTAAACTTAAATTCTTGATTGCGGCGTACTGATGTCCGTTTCTCTACAAATTGCCAATTGTCGTCCAGAACAGCATTGCCCTGTGCGATAGAGAATACGTCTTCCTCATCGGCCGACATGAAAACAATGTCGTCCGTCACATACGGCACAACAGAAATTTCTTCGACATCACTGCCGCGAATGATTTCAGCCAACGCTTCGTCGATCAGTGCGCCAGATTCCGCTATGATTTCGCCCGTTCCTGGATCAACCAAGTTGCCACGCAAATTGTGATTAACGATTTCAGCATCTGGCTTCATCGTGTTCTTCACAGTCCGGTAGGGCGTTTCGATAAAGCCGTACCGATTGACCCGCGCATAGGCAGCGAGACGGCCGATCAGACCGATGTTCGGCCCTTCAGGCGTTTCGATAGGGCAAATACGGCCGTAATGGCTATGATGCACGTCGCGTACTTCAAATCCAGCACGTTCACGCCGCAATCCACCCGGGCCAAGTGCTGACACCGTGCGCTTATGCGTAATCTCTGCCAACGGGTTCGCCTGCTCCATAAACTGGCTCAACTGCGAACTGCCGAAGAACTCCCGAATTGATGCCACGACCGGCCGGATATTAATTAAGGAAACAGGCGTAATGTTTTCCGCTTCACGAATCGACATCCGCTCACGCACAACGCGCTCCATGCGGCGCAATCCGACGCGCAACTTCGCCATCAACAATTCGCCCACCGTCTTGATACGGCGGTTGCCCAAATGGTCGATGTCGTCCGGCCCTTCCTGCTGATTGTTGATCCGCACCATCGTGCGTGTCAGCCGCACAATGTCGTATTGCGTCACGGTACGATGCTCTAATGGCACAAGACCATCTAAGCTCAAGCGCTTGTTCATTTTGTAACGGCCGACCCGTGCCATGTCATAACGGCGTGGATCATAAAGTTGCTCGTACAAATAGTTCGTTGCATTTTCGAGTGTGGGAGGATCACCCGGCCGCATCCGCTTGTAAAACTCGATAATCGCTTGTTCTGCCAACGAACGTTCTGGGTCCCACTCTGGCTCTTGCTCGATACTGCCAGCAATATAAGGGTGGTCGCCATTGTTATCAACATCGGCAAACAGCGCCATGATCTCTTCGTCAGAGCCATCTTTCAGCAGTTGATTGCCCAAGCCATCATCAATTGCCGCCAGCGCACGCAAAAACAGGGTGATCGGGACTGTCCGCTTACGGTTAAATTTGACCGTAATATAGTCCGTCTTGCGCGTCTCAAATTCCATCCACGCACCGCGATCTGGAATCAGTTTTGCCATCGCCAACGGCCGACCTGTTGCCCGCTCGTCCTCTACCTCAAAATAAACGCCCGGAGAGCGAATCAATTGGCTGACAACAACGCGCTCTGTACCATTGATCACAAACGTTCCCTCGCCTGTCATCAGAGGGAAGTCGCCAAAGAAAATATCCTGCACAATCGGTTGATCATTTTCAGGGCTATACAGCAGCACCGTCACATTGATCGGTGCAGAGTAGCTCATATCGCGCTCGATACACTCTTCGACTGAGTATTTCGGCTCGCCAAACCAGAACTTGAGGTCAAACCCCTCTGTCTCTGGCTTTTTGCACGGGAAATACAGTTTGAGATCACCATTAAAACTGGTAATCGGTGACACCTCTTCAAATAGTTCTGCTAGCATTTCATCGGTAAAGCGGCGGAATGAATCCAACTGCATATCAACGAGTCTAGGTAGTGCGAGTGTGTTCTTATAACGAGCGTAATTCTTCGTGTTGTACTTGAAGTGCCGCATGAAGTCTCCCTAAAAAATCCGAATGTCGGTTAACAGCGTATCAGGGGTGCAACAAACCGTCGCACCCCTGAATCAAAATTATTCTCAAAAAAAGCATGTTTGGCTGCACACAGGTGTTTGCCACAAGCAAGAGATTATAGCGTTTTTACGGCCGAATTGTCAACATTTTGGCATACTATTTTTATTGACACCGCGCACTGTTTCGTTATAATAGCAAGCGTTACATGCCCTGGTGGCGGAATTGGTAGACGCGCACGGTTGAGGGCCGTGTCTCTCACGAGGTGAAGGTTCGAGTCCTTTCCTGGGCACTATATTTCAAAAAAGCCGCTGCGAAGCGGCTTTTTGTTTGTCATTTATTCACATTATGCTTCTCATTGCACCACACATACCCGCGTCGCCTCACTCCATGCCGCATTGCCCGCCCCATCGATCACTTGCACACGATACGAATGGCAGCCGGGGCCGGGGATCGTCCATTTCTCTGTGTAGGGTGGCACGGTGCTGATCGCAAATGGCACACCCGCCCCATCCGCGTAAAATTGAACGCGATCAATCGCCACATCATCTATCGCTTGCGCCTGTAGCACAATCCATTCATCATCGACGAGCATTTCTTGCCCATCAAACGGGAATAGAATCTCGGCCGACGGTGGCGTGTTATCGACTGAAATTTGCGCCCGGAACTCTTCGACGAC
>CALECP010000079.1 GCA_937949915.1 uncultured Anaerolineae bacterium | reverse complement strand
TTCAGAATCGGCACTAACACCGAACTGCCAACTGGCTGCACCGATGCGGTTGCCGTTGCCAAAGTCGGGTGCTGGTAGGAACAACATGTCGTCCCCAAACGCATCCAGCGCGGCGAGGGCGGCCCAGTTGCCGTTCCATTGCATGGCGTACTTGCCATCGACAAAGCCGGTGTCACGGTCTGCACCATCTTGCGATGTACCAGGGGTCAATTCACGGTCGAACAGCGATTGCCACCATTCACCAAATTCGACGGCCGCTTCGCCGTTAATCGCGCCTTCGGCCGTGCTGTACGTGCTGCGGTCAAGAATGTCGCCGCCAAACGATTGCATGAGCGGCGAAAACGCATACGGATACCATTCACCCGTCCACGCCATGCCGACATCGAGTGCGTGTTCGTAGTCGCCGGTTGCATCCAACGTTTCAAGTGCGCTGTCAAACTCATCCAATGACCACGGATCGTCCAGTGTGGGGATACGAATGCCGTTTGCTTCCAGCACCGATTGACGAGCAAAAACAGCGATTGCAGCATCCCACAAACCGACTGAATATACTTCGCCGTCCCATTGTCCGATTGCGCCGGGGAGGAAGTCATCGAGTGCGC
This sequence comes from uncultured Anaerolineae bacterium, assembly GCA_937949915.1. Taxonomy (GTDB): domain Bacteria; phylum Chloroflexota; class Anaerolineae; order Promineifilales; family Promineifilaceae; genus CALECP01. The sequence goes on along the minus strand of CALECP010000079.1, from coordinate 17,603 downwards.
CGTCGCTCAATTGCAACGGCTGCATGTACTCAGCCCACGCCCAATTAGGCATGACGGGTCCATCTACGTCGATGATGTCTGGCAAGTCACCCGCGAGGGCGGCCGCGACAATTGACTCGTTGTAGCTTTCTTGTGGGAAGTCTTGGATTTCAACCATGTAGTCGCCTTGCGAACTGTTGAAATCATCGACAATGCCCTGCAAGATGCCGCGTTCTGTCTCGTTGCCTGCACCGTGATACCACATGCTGAGAGATATTGTTTCGTCTGTTGGTTCGACGGCCGTCGGCTCATCCGTTGGATCAGGGGCTGGCTCATCTGTGGGATCGGGAGCTGGTTCGTCTGTCGGCTCCGGTTCATCTGTAGGCGCAGGGGGATCAGTCGGCTGCGCCGTAGGGTCGGGTGCATCGGTCGGCTCTGGTGTTGTATTGCCACCACAGGCAATGACAAACAAGGATACAAGTAGCAGCAAAATCGTTAGCCGCTGTATATGTGTGGGTTTCATTTTTTCGTCTCCTCTGAAAAGATGATTTGCACTGTTTTTGTTATAGTGCTTAGTTGCTTATTGTTGGTAAGTGGTAGGTATCAACGTGGTAGAAAATAGTTGTGAACGTTATCCTCCTCACGTCGATTGACGCACGATCAGTGGACAAGGGAGCAAGCATTGCGTCGAATCGCTGCTTGCTTCCTCATTACTATTGATCATTTTTGATAGCTGGTTGATAGCCCATTGACCCATTTCATAGTGTGGTAGACGCATGGTGGTCAGGGCGGGATGCAGATGTGCGGCAATGATCTCTTGATCATCAAAGCCGATAACGGCTACATCATCTGGAATTGAAAGGTTTAATTTTCGCAGGGCATCGTAGCCGCCCATCGCCATTCGGTCGTTAAAGTAAAAGATGCCAGTCGGCCGATCTTCAATTTGCATCAACTGCATGGTGCAATCGTACCCGCCGCTTGGCAGGGCAGAGGCTTCGCGTACCAAACTTGGATCGAACAGAATGCCATATTGGGCAAGTGCTTCTTTGTACCCTTGTAGTCGGCCGACTTTTGCCGGAACATTTGATGTGTCACTGGCAAAACCGATGCGTCGATGTCCCTTTTCAAGCAAATGTAGAACCGCATTGCGCCCGGCGGCCACTTCATCCGGTACAACAGAAGGCAAATCTTGGTTGGCAATGAAGCAATCAAGCAGAACGGTGGGGACTTCTCGTATAGCGGCAGGTGGAAACGCTTCTCGATGGTACATCGTGGCGTAAATGATGCCATCAACTTGACGTTCGAGGAGGGCGTTGACGGCTGCCTCTTTCAATTTTTGATCACGGCCGGTATCAACAGAAAAAAGCATATATTGATGTTGCCATGCCGTTTCCTGTGCAGCTTGCAGGATTTGCCCTGCGTAAGGTGATGTACCGACCTCATCGGAAATAAAGCCGATGGTAAATGTCCGTTGGGCGCGAAGCCCACGAGCGATGGCGTTCGGCCGATAGCCTAATTTTGTGGCGGCCGACCAGACCCGTTCATGAGTATCTTCTGGTATGCTGGCATTCGGCTTACGGTTCAACACAAATGATACGGTCGTGCGCGATACACCCGCAAGATCGGCGACATCTTTCATAGACGGTCGTTTGATTTTAGTGTTTCCGTGCATTGTGTGGCTCATCACATCACCTTTGTGCTAGGGATTTTCATCACGACTAACACGTTTTACTAACTCGTGTTAATTGTACATGTATTCATAGACGTGTCAACATCAGGGTTAATGCGAATGGCAGAAAGTGCTTATGAACTCTCCTAAAAATTGTTGTGAGATCGCATTGATCGAGGTGGCGACCAAAGACGGCCGTGTGCCAACAAGGAGAAAACGATGACCCTCGATTTACGTAGTCTGCTGGCTGCATCTGAACCTAATGCGTCCACAGACCCAACATCCCCCATTTCCGAAACGCCCAGTGAAGCGACTGAGACAGATCGTCATGCGGCATGTGCGGCCGAAACGGTGCGAATCGCGCTCACCCTTGCGCCCCACCGTATGTTTGGAGAGCGAGGTGTAACAGGTGCACTGGGCGCGCCGGGGCAAGCACCCGTATTCCTCGAAACGACGACGGTTGACGAGTTGCTCCCTGCGCTTAACCGCACCTTCGAGCAGTTTATGGCGAACTTCACGCTGGTAGAGCCAACACAAAATGAGGAAGTGACGACCACGACACCTGAAGCAGCGTTGGTGACTGCACCTGCCAACAAACAAGCTGAAGCGTTGTCCTTGTTCTGAGTGTGACAAGCATCATTACATTTGCTGTTTATCCACGAAAATCAGCGTCTATCCGCGTCATCTATCGCCTTCACACCATTTTAATGTGACGCAAGATAAAGCAGCCTTACACAAAGGCGCAAAGGCACGAAGTTTAAGTTGGGTGCGCTAACAAGTTGTCAGGCAATTTCAAAAATCAAGAAGGTGAACCACAGAAAACACAGAAGGCGCAGAGAAAAGAGCCGGAGAGATTCACTTTTTTCCCTCTGTGTTCTCTGTGGTTTAAGTTCTTATGACAAGTCGTTAGCGCACCCAAGTTTAAGAAAGGAATTGAATCAGATGAGTACAGACCCCCAACAAGACCCCGTTATCCGTCGCCGGTTTGTTTATGGCGACTTCACACTCGACGAAGACCCCGGCGCAGCGTACAGCAATGAGCAAGTCCGAGATCATCTGGCGAGTGTGACATTTCCAGAGTTAGCCCATTGCACTATCGCGGTGGGCGATACGACTGACGGCGTACAAACGATCACGTTCACCAAACGCGCCACAACCAAAGGCAGCGACGGCGACTGGCTGACCGCATGGCAGCAGTTGCCCCTCCCAGCAGTGCCGAATCCATTGGCGACGTTGATGACCGACCTGCATGGTGAGCTTTCGGCCGTCACCGTGCTGCACAACCGAGATGCGGTTGACACGTATTTAGCCACGGCCGAGCCGCCATACAACGCGGGTATTCTGCCCACAGATTGGAGGCAGCGATGCTGGTTGTTACCAGCCACCCCCACTTCCTCAATCCCACTGGGCTGGTAACGAATGAGCCGCGCATTCCGCCACCCCAACTGCGCTTTGATGACGAAGACGAGCGCGGCCGGATTCGGGTGACACAACGCCTACTAGAACTGGAAACAAACTTCTTTGCCGAGACAGTTTTAGAGCGAGCCAAGCAGATCGACATCGACAGCTTCGAATCGATCCATACCGCATTTAGCGTGTTTCTCCATCGGTTTGAACACACCTACTTCCCGATAGCCCACAATGTGATGTTAGAGGAAGCGGTCAGCGAAATCGACTGGTGGTTGACACACATCCCCATCATCGTTCAAGGTTTGGATTACGATCCTGAGTGCTGTGTATATCGCAACGAAGCGGGTTACAGCCATGATGTGCCAGCGTATATTTTCATCGAAAACAGTGTTCTCGATTTGCTGATGTGCATTGCTGCCCCAGAAATGTGGGTCACCCCCGATGCACTGAGCCGTCAATATGCTCATGCCGCGTACCCGTTTATGGCGTGGGTGTATCCAGAGTTGACGCTGCCCGATGCCAGTTTTTCCTTTGATGGACTGGCAGCCACACTCCGCAGCATGGCACTCGATCCCCCACTCACCTATTTAGCAGATGCTATCGAAATCGTGACCAAAACCAACCGGAATTGGTTCTTGGACTGGTCACAGCAAGAGATAGCAGAAGGCGGGATTGAAATAGATTGGGACGATGTGGAGACAGTCAAAGCGCTAGCGGTAGAGTGGCGAGAAGCACAGGCAAAGAGGGAGAACATCATCGCCCTCAACGATTGGTGCTTTGATGGAGGCGACCTGCCCAATAACCCGCTTGCGCCACGTGACCAGATGCTGCAACGGTATCGTCATATTCTGTACACGCTGGATATGGCGTGGCGAATGCAGGCGGGGCAGTTGCGGATGGCGTTTTCTCGCTTCGATTGACAAACCATATCGGCCGTCGAGCCGCTGAGAGTACAGACGGAAGACAAGACATTTCCTCTGTTATCTCTGCGCCTCTGCGGTTACCCCCTCTTCAATCCTATGAACACCCCAGTCATTCAACTGAACTTCTACCGAAACGATGTCACGACGATGACGCGGTACATGGGCAGTGGTTCTATTACGCACCCTGTGACGGCCGCGCAAATTGCTAGTGTGATGGACAAAACACGCCGCCGCATTACGTCTGGCTGGCTGCCAGCAAACGTGTTGAACTGGAGCATTGAGCCAGACAATTGTGTGCGCTGTGTTGGGCATTTTCCTGCCACGATACGCACAGTGCAAGTTGAAAATGAGAGACGGCGACAAATACCGCTTCCACCGACTGTGATAGTGGGACATGGTAATCGTTGGCGTATCTATGCGATTGGTGCAGATGTCCCGATTGCGCCCGCCACCCAGCTATTCCATTGCCCTGCCCCCAATGTCAGTGAACATGACGGCACGATTTGTCGTGGTAACACACCTTTCCCGTTGGCCGCCCCTGAGACAGTGACGGCCGCATACCAAGCATTTTGGGACAGTCAATTCAACCACCATTGGGCCAACGGCAAATGTGCATCGTACCCGAACAATGTACTCCATTTGTGGCGGACATTGGACGGAGACGATCTGTTTCCCGACGACGAACTGCTGTCGTGTGGCACACTCAACGACATTATCAAGTAAGAAGGAGGTTGCCATGTTTTCAGACCTTATCGGCTACCACATCTACCAACACGATCCACTCCCCCCACTCGCGCCTCAACATGCTTACGATTATGTGCTTGCAGCTAACGGCGTATTCATGCGGGCGCAATCACCCATGATGCAGGTCTGTATTCCAATCTGTAATACGGCCGTGCGTGGCTTGCGGCCGTTGCAGCCAGCCATTCATCTAATACACGGCCGGTTGCCGAGCGCGATGCTACAACACTGCATCACTGATGCGCGTCAAGCGACTACCGAACAAAACCACCTGTTAGAAACGCTCTACCATGTGCATCTCATCGAAGGGCATTACCGCTTGGTGAAACCCCCGCAATCTGCCACAACAGGCAATGTGACAACAGTGACAGTTTACCCGCAGACGCTGCTAGATTTGCATACACATGGGGATAGTGCTGCCTTTTTCAGTGCGACCGACAACCGTGATGAGCAAGGATTACGCTTCTATGGTGTGCTGGGCAAAGTGCGAGATAGAGAACCAGAGATGCGGCTGCGCTTGGGTTGTTACGGCTACTTCTATGAATGTCCACTGGAGACGTTGTTTTTAGATGGACAGGTTAATGCGTTGGTGCGATTATGAACATCGAAAAAACGTGGCGTGTATTGCTGCCCCCGGCCGCCCATATCGAGATCATACTCGTCGGTGTCGGTGGCACAGGATCGCACCTTGCCCCCGCCATCGCTGGTGTGATGCACCATTGCCGAGAGCGACAAGATGATCGAATCACCCTCACCCTCATCGATCACGACAGCGTTGAAGCACGGAATATCGGTCGTCAAAATTTTTGCCATGCTGAAATCGGCTTGAACAAAGCGCAGTCGATGGCGTGGCGCATAAACGCCGCGTTGGGCTTGAAGGTTGCCGCGTTCCCCGAACCGTTCCAAGCAGCGAAACTGAATCATTACCGCACAGACGTTGCCCAACCACAAACGATTAGATTGCTCATCGGCTGCGTGGATAACCATCTTGCTCGCCGTGAGTTGGCCGACTGTATCGACAACAATCATGGCGCAGCTTTATGGTGGCTCGATTGTGGCAACGCCTACAACAATGGTCATGTGACCATCGGTAATAGTAATCGCTTCGCTTTCCCCGACCTCGATGTGGGGCTGCTGGAGGTACTACCCGCCCCACATATCCAAGAACCCGCCCTCCTCCAACCAGACATCGATACACCAACATTGTCCTGTGCTGACCTGACGATACGGGAAGAACAAAGCGTGATGGTCAATAGGATGGTTGCAGCTATCGCTGCTGATGTTGTGGGGTCGTTTGTATTGCGCCGTGAGCTACAAGCGATGGCAACATATTTCAACCTCACGCCCCCTATTGCGCGAAGCATTCCCCTGACAAAAAGCCATTTAACGCGCTTTTTGCATAACTGCTGAAAGAGCAACCGCAGAGGCGCGGAGGATGCAGGGAAAAAAGATGTTGCTTCACTGCGTTTTCTCCGCGCCTCAGCGGTTATTTTGTTTTCCTATGAGAGATCAACTGCTTGAAAGAGCAACCGTAGAGGCGCGGAGGATGCAGGGAAAAAAGATGTTGCTTCGCTTAAATACTACACGAAGCAGATCGAGGATATTATGAATAACGAACCAACCCCCCAGTCAGATGATGTGATGGTGGGATTACCAGATGCGGGTTATGCGCTGGCGACCCTTATCACCCACGATGAGCAAATCGATGCCATCGTCTGGCAGCAAGTTGATGCACTCCTTGAAAGATATCGATTTGTCGGCCGTATCTTGGCGGCATCAATCACAGAATTGGCAGCCATCGTGCCATTGCCTGCTGCCCAGCGGATTCATGCCGCCCGTGCCTTGGTGCTCAATCACCTACTCGAAGATGTAATCGACCAACCAGCAGATTTTACGAATGCCCAAACGGCCGCCAGTTACCTGTGCGGCAAGTATGGATGGGATACGCAAGAAAAGATGGGCATTCTCGTCTTGAATAGCAGATTTCGCCTCATCGTGGATGAGGTCGTATATCGGGGTAATGTTTCTTGCCTCACCCTGCGCGAAGCAGAACTGCTGCGGCCGTGCGTGATACACAACGCCCCGTCCGTCATCATTTGGCACAACCACCCATCAGGCGATCCCACCCCGTCTGGTCGAGATTTGGAAGCGACTGAGTCGCTGCGTGAGTCGGCCCAAACCCTCAATATCTCGCTGGTAGACCACATCATTGTGGCGGGCAATCGATCCGTCAGTATGAATGAACAAAAGATCGGAGGATTTTGAGATGACATCGAACACAAACACGAACACAACCACCCCGCCTCTATTGGATTTGCCGACCGCATTGAAAAAACTGGCTCTTGCCCGTGACCAATTGGCGCAAGAGAAAGAGCAGCTTGTCCAGATGGAAGTCGTGCCAGACGTGTCTGCTTACCTTTCCATTGTGGCGGCCGCCAAACAAACCCGTGCTTCCGAGAAGGAAGCGTATCAACACGCGGTTGACCACGCCCTCGCTGAGTTCGACGGCGCAAACCGTCACCCTGCCCCGGAGGTGGAAATCACTGAAAGCAAAGCGGTTACCATCCACCGCCATGACATCGCCCTGCTCTGGCTGCTTTGTTACGCCCCAGAACAAGTTGACATCACCAACCTGAAAGGGATGTTGGCTGCGGTTGAAATGATGGGTAAACAGATGGCATTGCAAATCCGCCGGTCACAAATCGAAGTCATTATTGATGAGCTATACACAAAAAACTCTGTTTTGGTCGTCGGCGAGATCACACACCTTTCTGGCGAAACAGAATCGATTGTTGTCGAGCTGGACGCAAAAACGATTGCAGAAGCGCGACAGAAAATCGAAAAGACCCTCTGTGACGAGTACGGCCCGACATGGAATTGGGTTGCGCCACCCACCCTCACGCAGAGTGCGTACCCACTGGACACGATCATCTTTGCCGAACCAACCACCGCCTACAAACCGTGCATCCAGCGCGACTTAACCCACCTTATCGACGCACATCCTCAACCCGGAGAAACCTGATGACAACAACACATTCCGTTTACACCCAAATGCGATCACAAACGAAGCCGACAGCTTCCTATCAATGGCGTATTTATGCGATTACAACCATCCTCATCATTGCGCTGGTCGCGTTTGAGATATTCAATTTCGACACAACCCGCTTTGCCCTGACAAACTTGCTGGGTGATGTCACCTTTTGGGGTGTGCATTGGGCAGCCATTCTTGCTGTTGCCTTTTGTGGCATCGACTTCGCTGGGTTGCTGCGTATTTTTACCGGTGGCAATGATGATACCCAACCAAAAGAGGTGTGGTATCTGATGGCTGCATGGTTATTGGGTGCAACGATGAATGCGGCGATGACATGGTATGCGGTGACGCTGACGCTGCTCAGTCACGACATTGGAAACGAAGTTGTTTCACGCGATGTACTGCTGCAAGTTGTTCCCGTTTTCGTCGCTGTACTTGTATGGCTGACACGCATTCTGTTCATCGGCTCGATGAGCGTGGCGTATGAGCAACTGTTCAAGTCGCAACCTGCGCCCTCCGCGCCGCAACGGACACCCCTCCAGATGCGGCCGCGTCGCCCAGAACCCCCTGCTTCTATCCATACAAAAGTCCATACAAAAGATTGAAGAGAAGAATAGTCGCGCCAAGCCGCCAAGAAAGACGGATTTTCTTCCCTTTGTGTCTCTGCGTCTTTGTGTGAATCCCTAAACCTCAGCCATGAATGATAACATCCAACTCCAAGCAGCTTTTGCTGAACTTGTCCCAACGATGGTCGCAGATGTCGCACACCTCAAATCGGAAAGTGTGCAAGCGGCTATTGCCTCTTTGCTCTTTCCAGAACGGGGGTATCCGGCCGACGAGGTGGAATTTAATACCCTGATCGAAACAGCGACCGCGCTCCTCAACCAGAACGGCTATCTCATTTCTACTAAGCTCGCCCCACCCCATGTGCCATTCACGGCCGCAGGCGACTACCTGCAACAGGTGACAGCTATCCAATGGGAGGCTGACATCGAGCCGCTCATCGCGGGGCAATTCCGGCCGAGTACGGCGCAAAGCCGCCCTGAGCAGATCATCACACGCAAACAACTTGTGCGCCGGATTGCAGTCGAAAAATTAGAGCAACCATCGCACGTTATTCCAAAAGAGGCTCTCATCAATGTCGCACAGAGCGTCGATGCACTGTTTGCGGCGAATGGTTGGACGGTATCTGAAGACCGCCGTTTGTACGGACGTGAGATGATGCCTATTGCAGCCGATGAGACGATCCACACGCAATTGTGCGACTGGATTCGGTCAGAAAATAGCGAGCATATCGGTTCGTATCATCTGCATAGGAAGCTACAAGAAGTTGTGTACGGCCGCTATTTCAGCAGATTTGACCCTCAACACGCCATCTGGCAGCCCGTACTCGCACACCTCAAGCGTGCATTAGATAGTTGTGGGTATCGTACTGAGCTATCTGAACACGGTTACTATGACCTCAAACCCCTGGCTATTCCAGACGGGATTGAAGCAGACCTCAACGCAATCTTTCACACCACACCCCGCCACATGACCCATTATGGTTGGGTGTATGAGGCGGATGCGCTTGAAAACGCCTTGTGCCGCGCCTGTGGCTACGACCCCAGTGCGCTATCCCCTGCCAATGTGCAGCGACTGCTGGCAACCGATGTGGTGAGCGACCTGTTTCGAGTGTATGGCTTGAAGACACGGCCTCGCACGTTCAAGCCAACTGACCAAATCCCAATCGCAGAGGATGATGTTACATTCCGAGCGTATCGATTTCAGCAAGTGGTTGTTGTCGATCCAGAGCGCACAGAAAAGCTGGACAAAGATGGCGGGTTGCCTGTGCTTGCCCCGATTTGCGTGATCGACAGCGAGACGAACCAGCTTGTGATGCTGCGAATGTTGGGTGTGCCGCAATCTGTGAAAGCGAATTGGGCGAACCTGATGAATTTGGGCGGCCGGACAATTTACATCGGCAACCATTTTGTGCGAATGCGGGGGATGAAGAAGCACATCGCCATTAAAGCGAAGCTGCCGATGGGGTTGTCCGATTGGGTGTTGTTGCATAAGCAAGCGAGTGTGCGAGAGATGAATCCGGCCGAGCCGTTCTACGTGTTGACCGACGATCCCATCGCCATCCCCGCCAACTTCTTCCCGATGTTGGACAAAGCTGTGCCTGTGCCGATGTTATCAACATGGCAGGCGTATTTATGGCGCAACGGTGTGGAAAATGGCCTGATTAAACGGTGTGCGGACAAAACGTATGGGTTGTTGGGCTACCGGATTGCGCCAGAGAGTGACCGTTGGTTGAGCGTGATTCAGACAGGCTTACAAGACGGCGAGCTAACTATCGCCGTCCCCAATCTAGCGATTGCACAGGGCGCGGCCGCAGCGAATGGCGCGACCACAGACACGCCTGTACCGGCTGCCGCAACCAATCCCCCAACCACCGACGATAACAGCTTGCATCCAGACGATGTGATAAGCACTTATACCTTTGACGACGCGATTGCTGATGGAGATATGCTCATGTTAAACGACGACCAACCACCAACGAATGACAGTGGAGATACTGCCCCATTATTCCCCACATTAGGACGAACAGTGATCACGACGGCCGCCCTGTCCGAATGCGAAGCACACGGCTTCAATCCGGGCGACTTGCTGGCGCGTCATCTGCGTGGCGACTGGGGCGACATTCATGAAGATGACAAACGGGCAAACAATGCCGCGCTCAAAAACGGCACGCGCCTGTTCTCTGCCTACAACGTGCCGGAGATAGGCAAGTTGTTTGTGATCACAGAACATGACCGGTCGGCAACGACGATTATGCTGGCGCATGAATACTAGCTTGTGCGACCGTTTGTGCTAATATCTTGTGAGGTGTAATGATGAGCGACCGTAACGAGTACGATTCCCCATGGAAAATGATCTTGGACACGCATTTGGAAGATGCGCTGCGCTTGTATTTCCCAGATATTGCTGAGGCGGTGGATTGGGATAAGCCTGTGCGCTCGCTTGAGCAGGAATTACAACGGATCGCTGTTGAAAGTGAGGTTGAAAAGAAACATGTCGATAAGCTGATAGAGGTCAGTCTGTTGGATGGGGAAGCGGTGTGGTTGTTGATTCACATCGAGGTGCAGCGCCAACCAGAAACCGACTTTGCTCAACGGATGTTTGTGTACCATTATCGCATCTATGAACGGTACGGTCGTCATCCAATCAGTACCGCGATTTTGACAGATGGCAGTCGGTCATGGCGGCCGAGTCAATATCGTCACGCACAATTCGGGAGTGAGCTGACACTGGACTTTCGTGTGGCGAAACTGCTAGACTATGATGAAGCGATATTGGCAGCCTCAACCAACCCGTTTGCGCTGGTGACATTGGCGCAAATATGGGAAACGCAAGCTGGCAAATCTAGCCCCGCAAGATACGATGCAAAACTGGGATTGTTACGCTTGTTATCTGACGCAGGATATGGAAAAGACAAGATTCGTAACTTGTTTCGTTTCATCGACTGGATATTGCAATTGCCGGCAGTGTTGAGTGAACAACTCCGCGTCGAACTGGAAAGGAAAGTTCCAAAGGAAAAGCTGATGTATGTAACTTCATTTGAAAGAATGGCTGAAGCCAAAGGTGTTGAGCAAGGCATTGAGCAAGGCATTGAGCAATCTATCATCCTGCTCATTGGCGACTTGTTTGACGATGTGCCTGAAGCACTGGAAGAAGCGATTATTGCGATTGATGATAAAACGATCCTCGTTAACATCTTGCTGGGTGTGCCACGTGCCGAATCGTTAGCAGATGTGTGGGCGTTATTGCCGACAGACGAAGAAGCGTAACCCCCAACTGAATTAAACCCAACTGCATACAGTCAATGAACGCGATCCATCAGGATCGCGTTTTTTGTTTTTGGAGAAAACGCTATGAGCAGACTCGCCTCGGCCGCGAAGGCCCACTACTACCCGATTCCCCCAACTGTGACCGACCTCATTGTGACCCACATCGCCGCGCCCAAAGGCGGGCGCATTCTCGACCCATGTTGTGGGAAAGGGGTTGCGTTGGGTCAGATGGCGGCCGCGCTTGACCTGACCCCGTATGGGGTTGAATTGCACGCAGATCGCGCCGCTATTGCTAAACACACTATCGCAGGATTGCAGCGCGGTGGCTACGTGTACAATACAGGTTTTCAACATATCCGGTTGAGCCAGTGGGGTTGGAATTTGCTGTATCTCAATCCACCCTTTGACTACGATGAAGCTGACGGCCGCCTTGAGTTGACAGCCCTCAAACGCACCCGCACAGCCCTGTGTCCCAGTGGGCTGCTGGTGTATGTCGTTCCCCAACAAATACTCGCCCATCGCAAAACGGCCGAATACGTCACCTCATGGTTTCGTGACATCGCGGTGTACCGTTTTCCCGATGCGTACCGTGAGTATCGCCAAGTCGTCTTGTTCGGCCGCCACCGCAGCCGCGCCATTTCACCCAGTATGGATGCTATCACTGCCTTCCAAGAAAACGGCCGTATCGGTGACGGGCTGCCCATTATTCATCATTCACCACTCCCTATTCATGATTTGCCTTCCTCCCCCATCCCCGCCCAGCACTTCACATTTTTGCCCCATGAATTGCCAACCAAACAAGTGCTGGCAGAAGCCGAAGCTGTCGGCGCATTGGCGACCACAGCGTGGCAAGAACAACAAGCCCCCGACCCAATGGATTTAGCATTCCGGCCGTTGACCCCGATGCGAATCGGGCATTTGGTCAACATCATTGCGGCCGGTTATTTGAACAACTGCATTCTGAGCCACAACGGTGAGGTGGTGTTTATCAAAGGGCAAACGCACAAAGAGAAGATCGTTACACACAGCGTCGAACCATTGCCAGAGGGCAAGCATCGGAAGATAACAACGCGCACCGACCGTTTTAGCACGACGATTGTGGCACTGACCCCAACCGGTGACATCACGAAACTGGTGGGTGCAAGTTTGGAAGCATTTTTGGAAACGTGGATGCCTGCTCTGACCGACCATATTACGGCCGACTTTGACCCTGTTTATCGCTTTGGGGCCGACCTCAATGGGTACAAACAGATTCTCGATACGCTCAACCAAGAGCGCGTTATCCCCAACACCACGCTGCGCGGCTTGATGCCTGCCCAACAGCACGCGGTTGCCGCCCTTGCCACCCGTTTGGACGACCATTATCAGGACCACAAAGATGCGCTGCTTTTGGGCGAAATGGGCACGGGCAAAACTGTCTGTGCGCCAGCCGTTGCCAGTTGTATCGGTGCCGCTCACATCGTTGTGGTATGTCCGCCTCACCTACCGAAAAAGTGGGAGCGAGAGATTAAACATGTTGTCCCCAACGTCCGTGTGCAGCATTTGCAGACGATTTCTGATGTCGATGAATTTTTCGCCACCAACGCCACGCCAGCGCGGCCGGTGTACGGCATCATCAAAGAAACAACCGCCCGCAGTGGCAGCGGCTGGGTTCATGCGTGCGAGTACGTCGGCGGGATGCAGATGAAGATTCCGAAGAAGAACAAAGAGCCGGAGATCACATACAGTTCCGCGCTGGTGCAAGCAATTGCCGGCCGAGACATCGATATGGAACAAGAGCCGACGATTGAGATAACGGTTGGCCGTCGCACAACCACCGTTTCCACCGTCAAATTGCTTACACTGTTAGCCGCGTATCGGCGCGTCCGCGATCCAATCGCAGGAATGCCGATGATGCTGAACGACCGTCCATTTACCCCGTTGGATTTCAAGAACAAGCAGTTGTGGTCACGCCCCGATGAGCGCGGCCGTCGCTACCCGTTGTTCACCTACGTGCGCCGCTACAGTGGCAACGAAAAACCGCCATCGCTTAAACAGGCTCTCCAGCGACAGACGATTATCCAAACCAACATCCGCAATGGGCATCACCCTTATGGTGACGACCTGCGCGGCCGCGAGCTGAAACGGCCGCGGCCGTATGGCCGTGCTAAATGGCCGTTGGCGACGTATATCAACCAGAAATACAAAAGACGCATCGACTTGCTCATCGTTGATGAGTGTCACCAATTCAAAGGACATACCAGTGACCGGGGGTACGCCTTCGGCCGGTTGGTCGCTGCCAGCCAAAAGACGCTTGGTTTAACCGGCACTGTGTATGGCGGCAAAGCTGAGACACTGTTTAGCTTACTCTATCGACTGTCACCCGCGATGCGAAAACGGTATGCCCACCGCGACATGGTGCGGTGGTCAAAGCAGTATGGTGTGTTCCAAGAAGTCGAGAAACAGACGATAGAAGCGAACGGCCGTACCAGTGGTAACAACCGCACCCATACCAATGTGCGCGAGTTGCCTGGAGCCAGCCCCGCGATGGTGCGCTGGTTGTTGGACAAAACGGTGTTTTTGGGCTTGCACGACATGGGATTTGCCTTGCCTGCTTATGCAGAGACCCCTCACCTGATGCCGCTGTCGCCCCGCATGGCGCAGATGTACAATCGGCTTAAATCGCAGTTAGCCCATGAGATGAAGCAAGCCCTCGTGCGGGGAGATAGATCGTTGTTGGCCGGGTACTTGCAAGCGCTGCTGACATGGGTAGATGCGCCATGGCGGCCGCGAGAAGTGCGCCATCCACGCACAGACCGACGTGTCGCTTATGTGCCCGGTTTGCCGGACATGCGGCCGGGTGAAAGCCCGAAGGAAGCCGCTATCGTTGAGAAGATTCAGGCAGAGCTGGGGAACAACCGCAAAGTGCTGTTGCTGTGCCAGATGACTGATACGCTCGATATCACAGGGGAATGGGTGCAATTGCTCAGAGAGAATGGCATCAAGGCGGCCGTGCTCAAATGTGCGCCCGATAAACGTGAACAATGGATTGCCGACCAAGAGGAAGCGGGTGTGCAAGTGATTATCTCGCATCCCAAACGGTTGGAGACGGGCCTGGATCTTCTTGGCTTTCCGACCATCATTTGGCTGGGTGTTGAATACAGTGTCTACACGGTCAAACAAGCGAACCGGCGCAGTTGGCGAATTGGACAGACGAAAGATGTGAGCGTCGATTTCTTCGCCTATGAGGGGACGTTACAGGAAGAAGCGTTGCTCGTCGTTGCAGCCAAGATGGCAGCGACAGACCGCATCGACGGTAACTCGATTGCAGAGGATAGCCTTGCTGAAATGGATGCGCTGACCCAGAGCGACATCGTAACGACCTTGACGAAAATCGTATTGGGTGAGGCGGATGATGCGAACGAATCGACGGCGACAGCCGCATCACTGCAAGCGGCTTTTGCCGATGCGAATGCGGTGATGCAAGCGAGTCGCGGCTATATTGGCAATTACGATGATGACACGCCTGTGGCGGCCGCAGAGGATGTGATAGAGAGCATCATCGTTGACGAAACTGACGAAGCGGATGTGGCAGATGCGGACGAACGCCCAACCGAGCCGTCTCCACAAGATTCGCCTCCAGCTCCAATTGTTGAAGAGATAAAGCCGGGCAAAGCGGCCAGCTTGTTTGCGCTGATGCGCCAGCACGGCCGTCCTTAAATAAGCGTAGGGTGCGCTAACGACTTGTCATAAGAACTTAAACCACAGAGGTCACAGAGAACACAGAGGAAGGAAAAGTGAATCTCTCTGGCTCTTTTCTCTGCGCCTTCTGTGTTCTCTGTGGTTCACCTTCTTGGTTTTTGAAATTGCCTGACAACTTGTTAGCGCACCCATAAGCGTAAAAATAGTAGACAACTATGTTGTTTTGGTGCTATGATTTGTACTGATTGAACTTACCCCCTCCCCCCTCCTAATGAGCCTCGTGTCTAATTTGACACGAGGCTCATTTTTTTTCCCAGTCAACAAAAATCTATGCACAGGTGATGCAGATACACGCGGATTTGTGCTGAATACAAAAACACCCCCACTCTCTGCGACTATGCGGTGAGCTACCTATTGACGACCCAACGGAGCATTCAAATGACAGACATACTGGAAAAAGACGCGGTTGTAGACCGCTTAGATAAGCTGTGCCAGTTGGTCGCGCAAATCGCGGCCAACCTCAAACCGAAAGCCCCAAACTACCGCCACCCGATTACAGCATACTGGACATTCGACTGGCCAACGATTGGTGCAATGCCCGTTGCCAGTGACCAACAAGGTGTGAGTGCGGTGCAGTGGGCAGGCTACACATGGATGCGCCGTTCCAGTGGCGGCAAGTTCGGTAAAGCGATTTGGTTTAGCCGGAGCGATGGCAAAGATGAAGAAGGCAACAACAACTATTTGCGCCTGATCACGTTCAAAGAATTGAGCGACCCAGAGCCACTTGACGGCCGTGTGGTTGGAATGCGTCCCATTTCAAACGCCCCTACCCCACCGCAATATCACGATCCCCTTACCCAAAATACCCCACCACTACCAAAACGGCCGCTCTCTCAAGAAAACACGCCCTCTATCAGCCAAGTGGCTGGGATAACCCCATTGGAAGCGCGTGTGCGTGTGGCAAATGATTCGGCCGTGTTTGCCCGTTTGTTTGTGCAACTGAACCCAGATTGGCAGACGGCCGATTTCGTGCTCAAGGTACGGGAGGAAGTTTTGGCAGGATGTCCACCAGTGACGGCCGACATCGTTTACGATGCGTTGCTGAGATACAAAGAAGCGTTTAGGGATCATCAGCGGGTGATGGGAACAGCACGCAGTTTGGCACATAACGAAGCGATTGCCGCAGCGCGGGAGCTGGTTGCAACGGCTTTGTTGGGTGCAGAAGATGCTGCTTTGTAGAGAGTCATCACACTGCGCCACACGTGGTGCGTAAGCATCTGTTTGTCAACGTGCTTGTTGTGCCAACGTAGGTGCATTCTGTAGTTAGTCGGTTGGCGTCGCTATCGCGCCGATGTAGGCGAAATAGAAGGGGCTAACCGTTCGTGTAACGAGCCCCTCTCAACCAACTTTAGTGATTTTAAGGAGACAATCTGATGTTTAACAAAGGTATTCGCGCTCAATTCTCTGGTAACTTGACCCATGAGCCTGACTTGCGTCAAATCACAAATGCACGTGGCGAAACAACGTTCGTCTGCAATTTGAAGGTTGCTGTCAACGAACGCTACACAAGCAACGGTATTCAGCAAGAGAAAACAACCTATGTACAGGTCGCCGCGTGGGGTGATGTGGCCGTGAGCCATGCCAACAACCTCGTCAAAGGTCAAAGCATTATCGTCGAAGGGACGCTCGAATCTGAAAACGGCCATCCGAAGATGTACCAACGCAGTGATGGGACGTTCGGCGCGTCTTTCAATGTGCGTGCGACCGGCATCGAGTGGGGTCGCTTGCCGCGCAATGCGATGGCTGCTGTGGCGACACCAACGCCAGCCAACAGTAGTACACCCACCTCGCGCAAAGTCGATCCGCAAGCGGCGATGGCAGCGATGGCAACAAGTGGGAAAGTACCCATTACCGATGACATTCCGTTCTAACGTATCGAGCCAGCGTCGCGTTGCGCTGGCTGCCTGATCTTTTCTACCACTTCTTCTCCTCCCCACCATCTCCTCCTAACTGACATGCTACCCACATCTGGGTGGCATGTCTTTTTTTTAGTTGGGGCAAAGAATTTTGGTAGAGAGCCGCACAGCAACAAAACATCATCAGACTGTATTTACGGTTGGCTCGGCAGGGGATCACGATTCAATATGGGGGCGGTATGACGGCCGAAGAAAAGATGGTATGACGAAGGTGTGCTGTATGGCGACGATGCTTTTTACTTGAATTACGACAAGTACATTGCTGAGCAAGCACGTCGGAAAACGCGAGCCATGTTGCCGTAATGAAGGTACTAATCAAAGTGGCAGCGAACTGTACAGCGCCCCCTCATAAACCCCAAC
>CALECP010000078.1 GCA_937949915.1 uncultured Anaerolineae bacterium | reverse complement strand
GCTGAGGTGGTGGAGGCTGCGTTGGGGCGGGTTGTGGTCGGCCGACGGGTGTTTGTGCGGGGGGTGAGTGATGCTGTTTTGGGTGAGCGGGTTGTGGGGTTTGTGGAGGGGGATGTGATGGGTGGGGTGATTGATAGTGTGCGGCCGATGCTGGGGAAGTATGAGGTGCCGAAAGAGGTGGTGTTTGTAGATGTGTTTTGTGAGACGGCTTCGGGGAAGGTGGATGCGCTTTCTACGATGCGGGAGATTGAATACGTATGAATATGAATTTGTTGGATGTTGTGGTGGTTGAGGATGTGCGGGAGCGGTTGCGGGATGCGATTGTGGCGCAAGGGCGCAAAGGGGGTGAGTTTGTGCGGGTGGAGGTTGCGGTTGAGCGGCGGGATGTGGTGAATTGGGTGCGTGGGCAGGGGTTTGCGGATAAGGTTTATTGGTCGGATCGGGCTGATATGGTGGAGATGGGGGGTGTGGGTGTGGCGCGTGAGATTAGAGCGACGGAGATCGATAGAGGGATCATAGAAACGGTGCAGGCGAGTGGATTGCGTTGGTTTGGCGGATTGCGTTTTGACGCGAACGGCGCGGTTGATCCGATTTGGGAGAAGTTTGGGGGGATGCACTTTTGGTTGCCGCGCTTTGAGCTGGGGCAGGATGGTGAGCGGGGGTGGCTGGCGTGTCATGTTTCGGCCGATGATGATTTGGATGCGGTGCTGGAGGAAGTGCGGCGATTGCGGTTTGAGGAGGTGTGTTTGAATGAGGTTGTGCCTCGGCCGTTGACGCGGGTGGATGTGCCGGATGAGGTGCGCTGGGGTGAGAATGTGACGGCCGTTTTGGGCGCGTTCGAGCGGGGTGAGGCGGATAAAGTTGTGCTGGCGCGGAAGGTGACTGTGCCTGCGTCGGGCGATCTTGAGCCGATGTTGGTGTTGAAAAAATTGATGGCGGTTGCGCCGCAGTCGTTTCATTTTTGTTTTCAGGTAGGGGAGTTTGAGGGGTTTGTGGGGGCTTCGCCGGAGCGGTTGTATCGGCGGCGGGGGGCTGTGATTGAGAGTGAGGCGTTGGCGGGGACGCGCAAGCGGGGTGTGAGTGCGGCCGATGATGTGCGCTTGGAGCGGGAGCTTTTGGAGAGTGCGAAGGAGCGGCATGAGCAGGAGCTTGTGTTGCGGATGGTGGTGCGGGAGTTTGAAGAGTTGTGTGATGATGTGGAGACGGATGGGGCGACGCGGGTGTTGAAGCTGGCGCAGTTGCAGCATCTTTATAATCGGGTGTCGGGTGTGTTGCGGCCGGGTGTGACGGATGGTGAGATTATGGGGGCATTGCATCCAACTCCGGCGGTGGGGGGGCGGCCGCGTGAGGTGGCGATGCGGTTGATTGAGGAGCTTGAACCGTTTGATCGAGGGTGGTATACGGGGGCTGTGGGCTGGATTTGTGGGGATGAGGCGGAGTTTGCGGTGGCGATTCGGTGTGCGTTGGTGGAGGGGGATCGGCTTCATGCGTTTAGTGGGGCGGGGATTGTGCGGGGGAGTGTGGCGGGGGCTGAGTGGGATGAGATTGAGAATAAGTTGTTGAATTTTAGGCGGGCTTTGGTGGATTGAATGGGGGAAAAAAGAGAGACCACGCAAAGGCGCGAGGGCGCAAGGGAAGAAAAGAAAATAAGCCTGTCGCGTTAATCGGCGATGTGCAAGATCACTTTGCCGACGTTGCGATTGGCAGAGATATAGGCATGAGCGGCTTGTGCTTCAGCGATAGGGTACGTGGTGTCGATGATCGGCCGCAATTGCCCAGACGCGAAGCCGCCCCAAAAGCGTGTGATAAATTGACGGGTGATGGCTGCTTTTTCGGCCGACGGCCGGGAGCGCAACGTCGAACCGATCAGCGTCAGTCGCTTCCGCATGACGTGGGCGATGTTGAGCGTGCCGAGATGCCCAGAGAGCATACTGAGGTGGATGAGACGGCCGAACGGCCGCAGTACCCGCGTATTCATTTCCAAATAATCTGCCCCCACCGGATCGATCACGACATCGACACCATCAGACACCGCCAAAATCTCATCGTCAAAACGCTGGGTATGTCGATTGATCGCCATGTCTGCCCCCAATTGTAGGCATATAGGCAGCTTGGCGGCCGAGGAAGTGGTATAGACGGTTGCACCAGCCGCTTTTGCCAACTGAATGGCGGCCGTGCCAACCCCGCTGCCTCCTGCATGGAGCAAAACAGCTTCGCCCGGTTGCAAGGCTGCCTCATTAAACAGATTGACAAACGCGGTCAGCCACACTTCGGGCAACGCCGCGCCCATCACAAACGTCCAGTCATCTGGCAATGGGATGAGCATGGCGGCCGGAACGGCCGCATATTCCGCGTAGCCGCCACCGGACAATAGCGCACACACCCGGTCGCCCACCGCCCAATCAGTGACCGCACTGCCCACGGCCGTGATCACGCCAGCCATTTCCAAGCCCAAAATCGGGGATGTCCCGGCCGGAGGTGGGTAGTTCCCGGCCGCCTGCATCAGGTCAGCCCGATTGACGGCCGTTGCTTTGACGGCGACTAACACCTCATCACTGCCGTAGGTCATATCAGGTGCGTCGCCCCAAATCAATTGGGGTGGTGTTGTCTCACTGTCTATCAAGATCGCTTTCATCATATCGTTTATCTTCCTCAAACCAGTAGCCTCCATCCCTCACCCACTATAAACTAGCTGTTATGCGGCTATTTGAATTGCTTTTGATTATAACAAATATGATCGGTGTGATCGGTTTCGGCCGCGCACGGACAATCGGCCGTTTTTGGGCGGTCGTAACGGCCGTTGTCGGTGGCTTGCACCTTGTGCTAGAGCAATATCGGTGGCAAATGGTACTCGCCTATTTTGTGGCAGCGATTGTGATACTGACCGGATTTTTCCTACGCGAAATACGCAAGCTCGGCCGTATCCTTTTGCTCCTGTTGCTCAGTATCAGCGCACTCCTAGCGTGGTTGTTTCCTATTCTCTCGTTGCCACCCACATCAGGCCCCTACAGCGTTGGCACACTGTCTGTTGTCATCGACTCGGCCGACCGCGATCTCGTTATGCAAGTGTGGTATCCGGCCGTCATCGACCAAGAACCGGCCGCGCTGTATATTCCCGAACTCAAACAGCTTGCGCCCTCATTGGGTGAAACGGCCGGACTACCCGGTTTTGTCGTCAGTCATGTCAATTTGATCACACCCCGCGCCTATCTTTCGCCCCAAATGGCAGAGAGCGAGCGGCCGTTTCCCGTCATTCTGTTTTCGCACGGGTACGCTGGCACACGCCTCCAAAACACCTTTCAGGTGGAAGAGTTGGCCAGTCAGGGGTACGTGGTAGCAGCGACCGATCATCACCCGGCCGCGATGGCGGCCGTCTTTCCCGGTGGCGAAACGATTGCGCTCGATAACAGTGTGGTCGCATGGGGAACGCCGCAAGAAACGGCCGACGCGCAAGCACTTGTCACCGTGTGGGCAAACGATTTTGTCACGCTGCTCGATCATTTAACACAATGGAACGAGACGAGCGAACATCCCTTTTTCGGCCGGATGGACACAGAGCGGGTGGGCGCGTTTGGGCAATCGACCGGAGGCGGAACAGCTTATGAATTTTGCTATCGGGACGGCCGTTGTGCGGCCGCGCTCGGTCTCGATCCCTGGGTCGTGCCAACCTCCAACGCCGCCATCGAAGACGGATTGACCCAACCGATGCTGGCGATGTCCACCACCAGCGCATTGGGCGAAAAAAACGAGCCACGCCTCGAACGCTTCTTTAACAACAATCGCAACGCCGCCTGGTGGCTGACCATCGACGGCACAACCCATTACGACTACACCGACCTGCCCCATCTCTCCCCCGCGATGAAATGGACAGGGCTGAGTGGCGATTTTGAGCCAATGGAATTAACCCGCTTGCTCAACGATTACACACGCTCATTTTTCAACCACCATTTGCAAGAAGGCCCAGGCGCATTGTTGTATATGGAATCAACCGTTTTTCCTGATGTGAGCATTCGCAGACGATAGGAGCATAATGACAGCAATAGATAATTGGCCCATGTGGGAGCGTAAGTTCTCTGATTTTTTACAGGAAAGCGATGATTCAGATGCGGGGCATGGGATGACCCATATCTGGCGGGTGGTGGCGAATGCGAAACAGTTGGCAGACGCGGCCGATGCACGGCTGGAGATCGTCATTCCGGCCGCATGGCTGCACGATTGCGTTAGTGTGCCAAAAAATTCACCCCTACGCAGCCAAGCCTCTCGCATGGCGGCCGAAGAAGCGGGGGCGTTTTTGCATAGTGTTGGCTATCCGGCCGAATGGATACCGGCTATCGAACACGCCATTGCCGCCCACAGCTTTACCGCCCAGATCACGCCTGAAACGCTAGAAGCAAAAATCGTGCAAGATGCAGATCGCCTCGATGCAATCGGTGCGATTGGGATCGCACGTTGTTTCATGGTAGGCACACAACTGGGATCGGTGCTGTATCATCCGGCCGAGCCATTTCCCATTGAGCGGGAGGCGGCCGATGAGGTGAGCATGATCGACCATTTTTATACGAAACTGATGCGTCTAGCCGGTACGATGCAGACAGAACAGGGACGTATCGAAGCGGAGCGACGTACCGCTTTTATGCGTGGCTTTTTGAGCGAGCTGGGGCAAGAGATCGGGGTGTCGGCCGCGCCTTCTTTTGATAGCGTTCATCACAGTTAATCACTTTTTAGAGAAATCACCCTTCCACCCACACATCCTCCATTTACGCTCTTGTATCGCTGCACAGTGTGGACAATGCGGCCGAATCGTCAAAATACATCAGCTATTCGGTAGCGCCACCTCATAAATAATCTCGGCATGACCCGCATTGATCACAGTGGTTGTGCCAAGCATTGCTTGTTGCCCCGCACTGTCGTGAATGTGACCACATACCATTAATTGCGGCCGGACTCGTTCGATGGCAGCGCGGATAGCCGTGCTGCCCAAATGACGGCCGCCTGACGACAGATCAACTACATTGCGCGGCGGCGAATGACATACCAACACATCACACGCCGTGCAATTAGCAAGCATGGCGGCCGCCTCTTCTTCTGTCAAATCATAGCTCCATGCGCCAAACGGTGTAACAGGCACACCGCCCCCCAGCCCAAAAAAGCGCACACCATCAAGCGTGATGCCTGTACCATGCAACACGTGCGCGGCCGACCATTGCTGACACGCGGCCGTCAGCTCCTCGGCCGACTCCGCATTCCCCGGCACGAAAATGGCAGGCTTGTCGGCCGTCTGCAAAATGTCGAGCGTCACCGCCAAACCACGCCGCATATTGCCAAAATCACCAGCCCCTACCAACACATCCGCCTCCTGACTCCGCGCCACCAATGACGCGGCCGCCCTTTCATTACAATGCAAATCGCTAAACAACAATAATTTCATCTCGGTTTTCCTTAACTCTTACCATTTTCACCAAACACCCAAATCGTACCGCAACCAACCATCATGTTACAATACCCGCATGGCAGATGATGATCTCTTGCGCGAAACGTATCGCAAAAACGCCCGGTCGCTCGACTTTGTACCAGTCGTGGATGTGACGCTGGATGACAGTGCGTGGCGCGAACACAATGCACCGTTGGCGATTGACGGCCGTTCCGACCTATTCGCCCAATTGATCGGCGAATTGTGTGATCCGGCGTATCCGTTGACCAGCAATCGCTATCGCAAAAAGATGGGCAAATATGCGCGGCAGGGCTTACCGTTTATGTCAAAGGCACAATTGCTGCACGTCTACCATCAAGAATGCGCGGCCGGACGGATGACGGCCGATCCCGATGTGGTGACACGCCTGCAACTGAAGCCGACGCGCAGCCAAGCTGGTGTCACCGTCGTCACCGTGCTGACCAAGCCATTCCCCTGCCCCGGCAAGTGCATTTTTTGCCCCACCGATGTGCGAATGCCCAAGAGCTACCTACACGACGAACCGGGCGCACAACGGGCAGAACGGCACAACTTTGACCCGTATGATCAAGTGGTTTCGCGCATCAGCGCCTTGCAAAAAATCGGGCATCCCACCGACAAAATTGAGTTGATTATTTTGGGCGGTACGTGGTCGAGCTACCCGCGTGAGTACCAAGAATGGTTTGTGCAGCGTTGTTTTGAGGGGATGAATGGGGCAGACGCGGCCGATCTACCCACCGCCCACGCCATCAACAGCACCAGCCAGCACCGCAACGTCGGGCTGGTGGTCGAGACGCGGCAGGACAACATTTCGGCCGATGAGTTGCGCTGGTTTCGTTATCTCGGTGTCACCAAAGTACAGATAGGCATTCAGAGCATGGACGAGCAAGTGCTGGCCTTGAACAAGCGGGGACACGACACACAAGCGACTCGTGATGCGTTTCGCTTGTTGCGCTTGGCTGGCTTCAAAATACACGGTCACTGGATGGCTAATTTGCTCGGTGCAACCACTGCATCAGACACGGCCGACTATCAATCATTGTGGGACGATCCGGCCGTGCAGCCAGATGAACTAAAAATCTACCCGTGTATGCTGGTCGAAAATGCCGAACTGTATGACTACTACCAGCGTGGCGAATACCGGCCGTACACCGAAGCGGAAGTGCGCGACATCTTGATCAGTGCGATGCAGGCGACACCGCGCTTTTGTCGGCTCACCCGCGTCATCCGCGACATTCCCACAACCAATGTGGTGGCTGGCAACAAAAAGGCGAATTTGCGCCAGTTGGC
>CALECP010000077.1 GCA_937949915.1 uncultured Anaerolineae bacterium | reverse complement strand
ATGGGCGTGGTCAATGAATTTGCGGCCGGAATCAGTGCGGTGGTGACACCGGGCATGGGCGCAGATGATGTGTATGCGGGGCGGGCTGGCATGGTGTACATCGCAGGGGCTGACCCGATTGGGGATGGATTGATGACACGCAACCGGGGTCAATTCCTCGTCGTGCAAGATTTGTTCCTGACTGAGACGGCGAAAGCGGCCGATGTGGTACTGCCACGTCAAAGCTGGGCAGAGCGCGATGGCACATGGACAAATGGCGACCGCCGGGTACAACGGTTTTATCAGGCGATTACGCCGATGGGTGATAGCCGTCCTGACTGGAAAATTTTCGGCGCGGTAATCAATCGTATTTCGCACGAGAAAGAACCGTTTGCAGCCAGCTTGATCTTTAAGGAATTGGCGGCGTTTGTGCCTGCGTATACGGGGATGTCTTATCGCACGTTGGCTGAATGTGTGGAGCAGTTCCCGAAGGTGGGCGGTGATGATTTGTACTATGGTGGTACGAGCTATGAAAACACGGCCGGAACGGGGCAAGCATGGGCGACGAGTGGCGAAACGGCCGCACCAAGTCGCTTTGATGTGCCTACTGTGCCGCAGAAAGCAAAACCGCCTATTCCTGTGATTGCGATTCCGGCCGCGTATGAATTAGATACGCTGACGCGCCACACGACGTTTATCCAAGATCGCATTACCCCACCGACGGTGCATGTGAATGCGGCCGATGCGACCGAATGGCAGATCGTGGATGGGCAAACGGTGTCGGTGCAGGTCAATGGCGCGAAGAAGCAAGCACACGCTCATGTCAATGGGGTTGCACCAGTCGGAACATTATTGGTACAAGGTTTTGGCACGGCCGCGCGGATTGGCAACATTAGTTTTAATGCGTGATAGTGTCGTCGAAAAAGATTGAAATAAAGAGGCGCGTCTGTGACGCGCCTTTTTTTATCCCGTGATGTGTGGGTATAGAAAACAACCCGTTTCAACGGGTTTCCTTCCAGACAGGTGTGGGATTCATCCCGCACCGCGCTTTTATTTTTTCATAAACATTAAGGCTGCTCTGCCACATACAGGGTATCTTCTGTCAACGCATAAACACGCAACGGCGTATCCTCCACCACAAAATCAACCGTATTTGCAAACAGATCAAACACATCCCCAAACGTTGTGCTGCGGTATTGCGCCAGCAACGTGCCACCGATACTCAGCTTCACCAAGCGGCTCGACCCCGGATCAAGGACATAGATAGCAGATTGAAGTCCTGCCCCTGTCACATAAATCGCTTGGGGGCTAACAAGGGGTTGCAAAAGACCATTTTCTGCCAGCGAGGTCTCATCCCACAGCGTCGTCACCCGGCCGACCGTCGTGTATTGTCGAATGCGGCCGTCCTCATACGTCACGATCATCGTTCCATCACCCATGATCACAAAATCAGTCGCCAAATGCAGATCAGGCAGCTTGATCGTCGGGTTTTCATTGTCCAGCAACAGCCCCGTGCCTTGCAACAAATACCGCCATATCTGGGCATCATCGGCCGAACTGCCCCGATCAAGCACATACACCCGCCCTGCATACCCCACCATTCGCACCGGATCGACCCACTGGCTGGCAAACCCCAACGGCGAGCTAACCCGCGTTTCCGTCTCTGCAAACTGTGTCACCAGCGCCCCCCCTCTATCCAGCAGCGCAATCCCATTTTCAGCCACCTGCACATTGCGCTCTCGCCATCCAATATCAATGATGTCACCGACCAGGTGCGTCCCCACCACAGCCTCACCCGCGATCAGTTTGCGGGGCGCACCCGACACATCAAACCCACTGCGCGTCTCCGATAAATAGACTGCATTTTCATTGTCATCCAGTCCATAAATGCCAAACGACGGCGCACCTCCCAACGCCACACTTCGCATTTGCGCCCGATCCCCATAGTCGATAATCGGCTCGGCCGCCAACCGCAACATCCCCTGATCTTTGTCCAGTTCTGTCTGCACCCGACTACGCCACTCCAAAATTTTACTGTCATTGCTCACAAGCTGCGCCGCCACATCAGCCTGATACAAAATATAATCATAGTAAACACGCCGCAAATTGGGATTGCTATCTCCCACCCGCTCCGAATTATTCCAGGCTTGCCGAATATCATGCTTGATCTCTAGCATCAAGGCCGCTCGCTCGCGCTGGAAGTACACACTGCCCACAATCCAACTGACACTCAGCACCGTCACAAACAGCATTGCACACGCCAGCCACAGCTCGCGCACCCGCGCATCGTGCTTCCCATTCGCGCCACTCAGCATCCGCGCCAGTCCACGCACCCCATTCGACAGCCCAAACAAAACGGCCGCCAACCCATTACGCGCCCCCCGCGCCACAGGCGAAACAGTCGCCGTCTCATCAAAAGAATTTTCCGGGGAAATCGGTTGTTCGCTCGGCCGAATCGTCGCCTCCACCACAGGTTCAGGCTTAGGCGGCGCAACCACAGTTCGCTGGATCACCGTCCGCCGCCGCTCACGCCGTATCCTGTTCCGGTCAGCTTGGTCAGGGGAAACGGCCGTCATGCGCGCCGGTTCGCGCCTCGGCAATTCCACAATCGACGGTGGCTCGACCACCACCATCTTCGCCAAGATCAACCGCGCCGAATTATTGGTCAACATCTCCGTCAGAGCCTTCCCCATTTCCTCCAACGACTGCTCCACCAAAATCGGCGAAAACAACGCCTGATCCAAATGAATCAGACGCGGATCAAGCAGCAACAAGGTCTCATCTTCCTGCAACCATGTATGGAACATCCGCACATCAACCCCAGACTGTTCGCCCAATGGTGTCAGCCGTTGTCGCTGCACGGCCGGAACAGCCTCCAGCCCAAAGTTATGCCCGATATACGCCTGTGTCTCCCCCACCTGAATCAGATGCAACTCATCCCCGCGCAACACCGCCCCACACAACGCCCCCGTCCGCATCGCGGCCGGATTGTGGCGCAAATTATGCTCTAACAAATGTTGATTGGCTGTGTTCACAGCGCGGCGCAACGCCGTTGTAATGCCCCCCGGTGTGCGATAATATGTCTCCTGAAATTTGTCTATAATGCCTGTCTGCAACAGTTGCGACTCGGCCGACGGCCCACTGACCGTCACATGCAGCAGCAACACATCCCCCTCACGGCCGCGCCGCACACTACGCGGCATCGTCTGCACATACACCCCCGGAATCGGCCGATGCGCTTTCGCTTCACCATTTACCATGTGAAGCTGTGTGATCTCAGGCACTAAAACACTCATTTAACCAAAAAACTCCATCAAAACTCAGCGATCCTCTGCATCTCAGCGGTAATGCTTTCTTTCACTCACCCCTTACGCTTCAACAAAACAGTAATCTCATGCCGATTATGGAACAATTGTCTTGCTCTGACAATATCATACGCCTCCTCCAAAATCGCATACGCATTTTCCAGCGTCTCCAACGGCTCTTGATGACGCAACTTGATCGTCATAATCGCCACCCCTTCCGGCCGTAGCCGCGCCGCATACCGCCCCATCACCTGTGCCGACCGCCACGCCTCCAACCGCATATCATTGACGATCACATCATACATTACATCTGCCTTCAGCGACTTCAAATGCGCCCCGGCCGTCGCCCGTACATAATGAACCCCCCAATCCTTGAGCAACGACGGATGCAATTCGCCCGGGTCAACAGCTACCACCAACAACTCACCCTGTTGCTGGCGCAACACCCGCGTCCAGCCCCCCGGTGCCGCGCCCAAATCAATCGCCAGCCCACGCTCCGGCAATGTTATGTTAAATTGCTCCAATGCCTCCAACAGCTTAAATTCTGCTCGGCTAACTTGATTATCCCCACGCTTGAAACGACGCACACCCCCCGCCCAATCAGACAAGTTATGAAACGCTGGCGACACCCCTACAAACGCGGCCGGAACACCCTGCAAAGATGCGATCACCACCGATAGCACCGTTTCTGGCGCACGGACATCTAGCACCGCACCCGTCCGGCGCGTAATCGCCTTCGACAACGTTTTATTGACATCAAACGGCTTGTACGGCATCTCTGCCACAATCCGCGTCTGCACCGAAAACGGCAATTGCGTCGGAATATCGCCCAATAACGGGTTGAGTGCTTGGCTCAATAAAGAGAGATCATTTTGTGTGCCGTCCAAGCTCACCACCGTATCGACCGGGCAAACATGACGCACAAAAATCGGCGGCGTTTGTCGCCACCGCTCCCCGATCAACGCATATTTGCCATCCATCGAAGCAAGGGTCAGCCCTTCATCCAAAACACCCTGCCGCCGCGCACCGGGCGCACTTCCGCGCACCTCTTGCCAAGCTATTTCCGCATAAAACGGGTCTGTAGTTACAATAAAATCTGCCATCCCCCCCATTGTCCCCGATCCCACACCTGATGACCATGTTAAACAGGGTTTTTCAGGATGTCAGATCGTGTCCAATCAGTATCAAGCAAAAAAGTGATGTGGTGATGTAATAGACAAATTGCTGCCTCGGTCTCGCCCGGAGCTGAAGCACACGGGCTGTTTTTGTGCCTTTCGGCACAGGGAGAAACCCGTTCAAACGGGTTTTCTTCCAGGCAGGTGCGAGATTAATCCCGTGCCGAGGATTGCCTCCCTTCCCTGATTGATTAACCATTCGCCAAAACAGCCACAACTCATTATCCTTAACATCATGAACATCTTGCTGAAAAAAATTACCCACACCCTGCTCTTGCTGCTGCTCTTAACGATTGTTACCCAAATAAGTGCCGCCCAAACGGCCGTTGCCCAAGAAGCGATCACTGTCCTCCTGTTTGACGGCCGCGTAATCGACGATCTCGGCGCACCGATACCGGGCGCACAGGTGCAATTTTGGCAAACAGATCTCGATGGCTACTACGATCATCCGGCCGCGCCCAACACTGACATCCGCGATCCTAACTTTCAATTTTACGGCACAGCCACCACGGCCACGGATGGCACATTTTCTTTTCGCACCCTGCGCCCCGGTCTCTACCCCGGCCGTCCCGGACACATCCATTTCAAAGTGTGGCTCGACGGCACAGCACGGTTGACCTCACAATTTTACTTTGCCGACGAAAATGCCAACCAGCCCGACATGCTTACACTTGATTTAATAGAAGGCAGTGATGCAGATGGCGCGGCCGTGATGACCACCAGCAAAACGATTGTGATAGATGGTGGCAACGGCGGCAGCGAACCGATCACGCCTGCCCAACAAGAAGGCCCCTTCTACCCCGTCGTCGATTTCTTGCTGTACGACAATGATCTGACGACGCTTGAGCTACCCACGGCCGTCACCCTCACCCAAACCAGCAGCACGCGCCCGCTCCCGATCATCCTATTGGCCCTGCTGATCGGCGTAGTCGCCATCCGCCAATTCTCAAAAATAGGGCGATAACCTGTTTGCATGGCATTCTGCCCACCCCGTAGATTCTCCCGGAGGGAGGGGGATCAATCTCCCCCTTTCGGGGGGAGGAAAGCGAGCCACCCATGACGATACAAGACGACAAGCAACGTTGGGAACAAGAGCAAGTTGAGCCGACTATCGGCCGTTTCCCAGAGCGCAAAGCCACTTTTACCACCGATTCGGGTATACCGCTCGAGCGGCTGCATGTGCCGGACGAAGCGGCCGCACACACTTACGCCGAGCAACTGGGCTTTCCGGGCGAGTACCCATTTACACGGGGCGTACAGCCGACCATGTACCGCGGCCGTCTCTGGACAATGCGCCAGTACGCCGGGTTTGCCACGGCCGCCCAGAGCAATGCCCGCTACAAATATCTGCTCTCGCGTGGCACAACCGGCTTGAGCGTAGCGTTCGATTTGCCCACCCAGATCGGCTATGACCCAGACGACCCATTGGCAGAGGGTGAGGTCGGCCGCGTCGGGGTGAGCATCCCCACACTACACGACATGGAGATATTGCTGGCTGGCATTCCGCTCGACAAAGTGAGCATCAGCATGACGATCAACGCCCCGGCCGCTATTTTGCTGGCGATGGTGATCGCCGTCGGCAAAAAGCAAGGTGTACGGCTCGATCAATTGCGCGGCACTATCCAAAACGACATTCTGAAAGAGTACATTGCGCGTGGCACTTATATTTTTCCGCCCACCCCCGCCTTGCGCCTCATCACCGATGTGTTTGCGTATTGTGGTGAACATGTGCCGCGCTGGAATACGATCTCTGTCTCTGGCTACCATGTGCGCGAAGCAGGTAGTACGGCCGCGCAGGAAATCGCGTTCACATTGGGCAATGGGATCGCTTACGTCCGTGCGGCCGTCGCGGCCGGGCTCGATGTAGACGTATTCGCCAAACAAATTTCGTTCTTCTTCAACGCGCACAATAATTTTCTGGAAGAAGTGGCTAAATTTCGGGCAGCACGGCGCATGTGGGCAAAAATTATGCGCGAACAGTTTGGCGCAAAAGAGCCGAAAAGCTGGCGAATGCGCTTTCATACGCAAACGGGTGGCAGTACGCTGACGGCGCAGCAACCGGATAATAATGTTGTGCGCGTGACGTTGCAGGCATTGGCGGCCGTGATGGGTGGCACACAGTCGCTACACACCAACGGCAAAGATGAAGCGCTTGCCCTGCCCACTGAAGAAGCGGCTCAAGTCGCCCTCCGTATCCAGCAGATCATCGCCCACGAGTCGGGTGTGGCGGACACCGTTGACCCGTTGGCTGGCAGCTATGTGATCGAGTATCTGACAGATCAATTGGAGGAGAAAGCGGCCGCCTATCTCGCCCAAATCGACGCGCTGGGGGGCATGTTGCCAGCGATTGAGCAACGGTTTGTGCAAAAGGAGATTGAAACGGCCGCCTATCGTTATCAGCAAGCGCTCGATAATGATGAAATCGTCGTGGTGGGGGTCAATCAGTTCACGGAAGATGAAACAGTTGTCCCCCCGTTGCAGCGTATCGATCCGGCCGTGGAGCAAGCACAACGCGACCACATCCAGCACATTCGCGCCACCCGCGACCAAGCGAAAGTGAACGCAATTCTCGCCCAAATAGGGACGGCCGCGCACACCAATACCAACCTGATGCCCCTCTTTATCGAAGCGGTTGAAAATGCGGCTACGCTGGGCGAAATCTGCACCACGCTCCGCAATGAATGGGGCGAGTATCAAGAAACGTTTTGATGGGGAAAAGTGTGAACTGTTTCATTGTTGTGTTTTCTGTTCGGCCGCCAACACATCCCAGCCTGTTCCAGCGTATTCCTCCCCGTCAATCAATTGCTGGAAGTATTCGTTTGTCATTACCATTGTTAACCAGAGGTAGCTGGCAAGGATGGCCGTATGGTGGCGGGGGCAGC
>CALECP010000076.1 GCA_937949915.1 uncultured Anaerolineae bacterium | reverse complement strand
TTGGATACCTGTATAGTTACCAACTTACTATTATCCATGGGATGAATGGGTTGTTGTCACATGTGAACCGATTACAGATGATCATATTGTCATCAAAGTTATTGAAGAAAATCAGGCACGCGGGGCAATCTCGAAAGATGGCGGTATTACAGCCTCGATTGGATATGGTGGTCTTGTGCTTATTGCCACAGGAATCATTGTGTATGCGGTATACACAACAGATTTGGAAGTTCATACTTGGGCACTCGCCCAAAAAGTCAGTGTAGAAGTTGGTAGTTTGTTTGAGTTCGAGTTTAGCGGTAAACGTATTATCGCATTGCTCTCGTTTCTGAATCCTAGTAAAACGTTTTTTGCTGTTGATCCACCTGCCGTTCCTGTTGATCCGTATGCGATCCCGGCCGGAACCGGCGTATTGGACATCCCGCCCTTTTTCCCTAACTTACCCTGGGTAGAAGATGCTCCCGACGATTTGATCAAGGATTTATCTGACTTGGCTCCATGGCTAACTGGGGAACAATTAGCCGAAGAATTTTTCCGTTATGCGAATCCGAGTGGTAATTTTGAACCCGACCCACAGAAAAAACCGGATTGGGAATCTTTTCGGAGAGCGTTAGAAAATGCAGTCCCTTATATTGATCCGGCACCAACACCTACTGATGATGAGGGGCAGTTAGTTACATATGCTCACGTGACAACAGTTGATTATGCTAATGACATTATGGCAAATGGTATTCGGTCTATAGTCGGTTCACAAAGTGGAAATGATCCTCGCTTTTTTGCTGTAACTACTGATCGTGGCCCGGAACCAAGACCTACCATCGATGAAGCAAACGAGATGCTGGCTGATATACGTAACCAACTATTTATATCACATCCCTCAGAGCCTCATGCTCTAGTTTTGGTTAAACTACCACAAAATATTGTGGAGCAATTAGAAAGCAGTGGGTTGATTCACTATGGACCCTTTTATCCAGCCTCACAGTTTCCTCCTTTTACAGAGAGTATATTTGAAACTTTAGCTTTTCCTAATGTGAACATTTACAAACCTTTATGGTTAACAGTTCCCTTGAACTAACAAGGAGTATATAGATGCAATTTTCTGACAAAGACTTAGACCAAATTCGAAATAGTCCAAAATCATGGCACGATGAAACGGGTCGTCATCTAGCCAAATATATGTTTCGTTCAGATCATGATTTGAGCAGTAAAGAAAGACATCAGCTCATCCGCCATTATGTTGATGGCTTTGAGCGATTGGATCAAGATGCGCTTTATATCATTATACGCCTTGATTTTCCTGATGATCGAACTTTTGCAGTAACTATTCATTGCGCTACCGTGGATCGTAATCGTGTTTCATTTGCGTTGAGTGTTAGCTTGCGGAAAAAATTTCCTGATATGAAATTAACTTGGTAAGGATTTCATCTGGTATAGCATCACTTTGATATCTGGGGAAAGCACGGCCGAAATGGATGGGCTTACTGGCTGGTGTTCTCCTCAATGGAAAATATAGAGCTTGTATTTGATAGTTTGAGTATGCTCGGCCGAATGCAAAATTCGGCCGGGTTTTCCTCTACCGCAATATAGTTTGTTATCCCTGCAACTATTCCTGAAATGGTGTTCGCATTTGCTGTAGAACAGCTTCGATATCCGGGGCAAGCGCGGCCGCAATCGTACACCCTTCCCCCGTGTGTGGGTGCATAAACGACATCGCGCTGCAATGGAGCGCGTGACGGCCGAGCCAATCGGCATACTGGGGGGCATCCCGATTTTCGCGCCAATCGACATAATCATCATCATCCAAC
This sequence comes from uncultured Anaerolineae bacterium, assembly GCA_937949915.1. Classification (GTDB taxonomy): domain Bacteria; phylum Chloroflexota; class Anaerolineae; order Promineifilales; family Promineifilaceae; genus CALECP01. The sequence continues at coordinate 4,746 of CALECP010000076.1, read as the reverse complement.
TGATACAAACGGTCGCCCACAATCACATGCCCGATCACCGCAAGATGGACACGCAACTGATGTGTGCGGCCGGTGATCGGCTTTAATCGTAGCAGCGCATAGTCGCGGGGGGCTGCTTGTGCGTGGGGCGTGGGAACGGCCGCAAACACCTCTACCGTTTCGTAATGAGTCGTCGCGCTCTTCACTTTCGGCGCATCGACCCACGAGCGCGGAATGCGGCGGCCGACATACGCTGGGTTCTCCACTTTGCCAATCGGCCGATCAATCGTTCCGGCCGCTGGGGACGGAATACCATTCACCAATGCGCTGTACTGCTTGCCAATTGTGCGGGCTTCAAACTGTTTGCCCATGAACCCGGCCGTCTTTTTATCCTTCGCCAAAATCACCACCCCCGACGTATCCGCATCGAGCCGATGGACGGTTGTCACTGTCGGGTAGCCATGCTCACGCATCTGGTAAATCAAGTTCGCCATCATAAACCGCCCCTCTCCATGCACCCGCAAATTAGACGGCTTGTTGACCGCCACCAACCATTCATCCTCATAGATCACTGTATAGTTGAAATCGGCATCTGGCTGCGGAAACGGTGGCACATCGTACACCACCACATCCCCCTGGGTCACGATCATGTCGGCCGTACCCAGTGCGCCATTGACCACAAACCGCCCCTCCGCGATGCGCTCCAACCATTTGTCGTGGGGCAAATAATTAAAGCGTGTCGCCAAATAATCAACGAGAGGCACACGCTTGAAGGCGGCCGTAACTTGAGATGTCAGTTGCATAACGAGAGCGAGTATACCCGGATATGCACCGCCAAACACCTATAGAAATGAACATAACATTGAACAGATTGTCTAATTGTGCGTAGCCTGTGGATAACTTGTGGAAGACGGGAACGGCCGGGCGTACTTGGCACCGTTTTTATTCGCACATATACTCTAAAAACGCTGTTTTTCAACTATCCTACCAGAGAGAATGAAAGATCGAACGATTATTCATTATACAATTTGCCCACACTCTATTTTTTGTGAGTAGCTCACAAAAAATTGTTGAGTGAGCGGGGTAATACAACAGTATTTGTGCCGTGTGACAACGGCCGATCCGACCGCTTTTCTCCATTTCGGCCGGGTGCATAACGAACTGTACAAGCGCTAGCCATCACCGAATACAAACGCCTCCCGGCCGTCAAATTTCAAAAAGTGATGGCGACTACTGAATAGATGTGAGCGACGACAATGATGTGCCTTTTTAATCCGTCAGACAACCGTGCATAAGCCGTTGGTTAATGCACATACTTTGCACATCATTATTCGTTATCATGCTCGCATGATTGTGTACCAACCAAAAGCTAACGGCCGTTCGCACAAGTACGGCCGACAAACATTGACCCGCCCCGACTGGTTTACCCTCGGTCTGCTCATTCTCGCCACCGCACTCAGCTACAGCCTCATCGTCGGCAATTGGGTGTACCAGAGCGATCTCAAAACAGGGCTGCTATGGAATCTGTGTCTCGCGTGGGTGCCTATGCTCATCGCCTTCTTCATTCGTGCCACCAAGCCCAACAAACTTTTTTTGCTCCCCCTACTCGGTTTGTGGTTGCTCTTTTGGCCAAATGCGCCCTACATCTTCACTGATCTTATTCATCTCGGATGGCTTGACCAGAAAGGGTTATGGCTCGATTTGCTCACCATTCTGTCAGCCTCGTTTGTCGGGCTGTTTACCGGACTCGCTTCATTATCATGGGTACACGCCGCCATCAACGAAAAAATGGGCAAGCTGCTGGGCTGGCTGTTTGTGCTGGGTGCGCTAGGCAGTGGTGGTGTGGGCATCTATATCGGCCGTTTCCTCCACTGGAATAGCTGGGACGCGATCACCAACCCACGTACCATTATCAGCACCCTCGAACCGATTCTGACCGACAAATGGGGATTGCTGCACATGACGATTTTTTCGGCCGTCTTTGCGCTCATCTTTTTCTTTGTCTACGCCATGATGTTTATTTTGCCGATGGCACACCGCGATTAAAAAAACTCCGCGCCTCAGCGATCAAACCAAAAAAAAGAGACGCAAAATGTTGCGTCTCTACAATAAAAAAAGATGTTGGGGTGTTGCTCTTTAGGCAACAGCCTCGGCCGGATCGCCCACTTTTGCGCCACAGCCTGTACAGAATGCAAATTGATCCTGCATCGACGCGCCACAGTACGGGCAATAATTTGACTCGCGGCTGACTGGTGTCTGCTCACGCTCTTTGCATGTGTCGATAATGCGTTGGTATTCACCGCTTTCGACATACATCAAAATCTCTTTCGCCCGTACCACCGTCCAGGGGTGCGACCGATTGAGAACAGCGAGGTCTTTGACGATCCGATCCCACATATCGAAATCGAAATCTTCAAATTCACGCGCTTGTGTGATAAACGAATCGACCACATCTTGGTCTTCAAGGCGTAGCGGCAGTCCAGCCAGCTTCATGTTCGCCCGAATCGCCGCTTCTGGGTTCTGACATGCCAGCAAACCAGCACGGTCACACGTAAACTCAGCCATGCGCGACCATTTCATCAATGCCAAGCCCAAGCCCTGCCCGATCAACGTGGGCAAAAATCCTTTGACAAATTGCGCCATAATGTTGATGTACAACGCTGCCATCGTGCGATAGAGACCGTGATTGCTTTTGATGTGTCCCAATTCATGCCCGATCACATAGCGCAATTCATCGGCACTCAGGTCTTTCACCATCTCTTTGGTGAAGGCGATCATCGGGTTTTCGCTTCCGGCCGCAAACGCATTCATGCCATCATAGCCACCCATCGACGTAGCGATGTACAGAGGCGGCCGGAGCGGCATATCAAGAATTTCACACGTTTCGATGTAGGCGGCATAAAGTTTGGGGAAATTATCTGGTGTCACCTTGATCGCAGAAGCCATTAGCTCTAGCCGTGTGCTACGCTCAAATGTCTCGCCGATCAATTTGCTGATGGCGCGGCTCAAGCCTGGGGTGCGCTCCAGTGCCTCTAGCGCACGGCGGTCGAGCGGATGTTCATAATCAAGCGAACTGAGACCAAATAGCTTGACCTTTTCCGTCGAACGCACATATTCGTATGTTGGTTCGACACCATTTGATCCATTTGCGGCCGTTTTTTCGCTCTTCGCTTTCTTTTTTGCCATGATTACGCTCCAATGCGGTCACTCAGATACTCAAAAATGTAGTCTGGATGCCGCCACTGTTCCCATGCGCCGATTCCGGCCGGGAGTGCCAACGGCAGCGCAACAAATGCTCCGATCAACACCCAGGGTGCTTTGTCGAGCCATTGCCCCGCGCCTACTTCGACCACGAGCGAGCCTTTCGATTGGTTGAACACAACATTGGTCGCCGTTGCCATGCCGACCAGCTTGCGCCATTCACCCGGCCGCCGCGCCTGCACAACCACTTTCTTTTCTTCCGTTGTCATGCGTTGGGTTTCGTAATTGTTGCTCCGCAGCCAATCTTCAAAATCGTCCAAAATGCCGCCTAAATCTGATTTAGGAGACTCGAAACGACGTGTTTTGTTAACAGCTCCGGCCGCGCCTAGCTGTTGACCCCGACGGTTGCCGCGTTCTTGGGTATGACCTGTCTGGTTCTTTCCAGCGTTCAATGCCGTTCCACAAGAACCGCAAAAATTCATTACATCGGTGGTTTCTGCACCACATTTTGGGCAAAACATATATAAATCCTCCAGAAGAGTGTTGTTTGTCATCTAGTCTCACACCTGCTTTTCGCTAGTGAAACAGTTTTGTTGTAGTTAATAGTAAACAGTATACACATATAAACCCCGTTGGAAGCGAGATCGTTCCATTCGTTAATATGACGCATACAAACAGTTAGCCACCGGCCGCACGTACCAGAAGTTCGGCAATGTTGCGGGCGGCGTTGGGGATGGCAAGGCGGCGACATGCTTGTTTTGCACGGCCGTAGGCGGCCGGATCATCGATCCAGCGACGTAGCGCGGCGACTACCAAATGTGGTTCGGGCGACCATTGCCCCGCCCCCGCATCGACCACCCACGACACGTTGCCATCCTCCTGCCCCTGAATGCGACTGTACAAAATAACAGGCAGATCGCAGTGGAGGGCTTCGACAATGCTGCTCGGCCCCGCTTTTGTGACCAATACATCGGCCGCCGTCATAAAGTCGGGAATGTTGCGGACAAAACTGTAGACATACGTGGGAATTTGCCAGTCGATGCTTTCAAGCCGCGCTTTCAGGTCAGCATTGCGCCCCGCGATAATGATCATGCCTACGTCCAGCCCCGATGCAGCGATGGCGCGGGCGTTTTCTTCCAGTGGCCCCATGCCGTCGCCACCGCCCATCAGCATAACGAGCGGTTTATCTACTGGCCAGTCGTGTTCTGCCCGGATAGCGGCCGCATCGGCCGTCCCGTGACAAAACTTTTGGGCAACCGGCAAGCCAGTGAGATAGATGCGCTCGGCCGCTATACCATTTTCGAGCGCTCTGTCCCGTGCTTGTGCCGTTGGCACGATGGCAAAATCGACATCTTCATGCACCCATGACGAATGAATGGTGACTAAATCGGTGACAACCACGCCTACAGGCGGCCGGATCGCTTTCGGCATCCACATCAATGGGTTGACGGCCGCCCAGTGCATGGCAACCACCAGATCAGCCCCACTATGCGCGATCATGTCGTTGTGCTGGCTCACCAGGGTGGGGTGCAAGCGTTGTGTCCCGATGATCGATTTGGTGCGTAT
>CALECP010000075.1 GCA_937949915.1 uncultured Anaerolineae bacterium | reverse complement strand
CCACCCAAGAAATCTGTACCGATTGACGCGACTTCTTCCTCTGCTACAGAGACAGACATAATCGGGATGTCATCGGCCGTATAACCCGCATCCACAAACTGCTTGAAGAACGCCACATTGCTGTCACCGTTCAGCGTGTTGAAAATCGCATCTGGGGCAACAGATTGAATCTCCGCAATGATCGTCTGGAAGTCGGTGTCGCCTAATGGGATGTATTGCTCACCCGCGAGACTAACACCAGCATCATCCAATTGCGCCTTGATAATTTTGTTCGCCGTCCGGGGGAACACATAGTCCGAACCGACGAGATAAATGTTTTCGTACCCTTGCTCAAGCAGATACTCCACGCCGGGAATAATTTGCTGGGTTGGCTCTGCACCGGTGTAGAAGATGTTCGGTGATGCTTCCAGCCCTTCGTACTGCACCGGGTAGAACAGCAAGCTGTTTAGCTCTTCAAAGACGGGCAACATCGCTTTCCGGCTGGCACTCGTCCAGCCACCAAAGACAACAGCTACTTCGTCCTCTTGGATCAGTTTCCGTGCTTTTTCAGCGAATGTCGGCCAATCAGATGCGCCGTCCTCAATCACAGGTACGAGCATTTTGCCCAACACGCCCCCGGCCGCATTGATTTGCTCAATCGCCAGCATCGTTGAATCTTTAACCGACACCTCGGATATCGCCATCGTGCCAGACAGCGATTGCAAGATACCTACTTTGATGGTGTCCTCGTCTGCACTCTCTTCTGGTACGGGTTCTTCTTCTGGTACTTCCGTCGCTGGCACGGCCGTGGGCTCTTCCTCTTCTTCCGTCTCAGCCACCTCTGTCGGTGCAGGTACGTCCGTCGGCGCGGCCGCTTCCTCAGTCGGGTCTGATCCACCACAACCGATCACAAATAGCATAATACTCATCAAAATAAGCAGTCGTTTAAGCAGGGTAGTCATATCTTCTCCTCACAAAAATTATCGTACCGAACATGAAACAAACGCGATGTGTGATGTGGCAAAAATGATAACGACATCATGACAAAAGCCTGTTCTGTTCAGGTTTTTTTGGTATTTGGAACAACGTGCGGCGGCATTAATTCACCCAGATCACGCTGCTCTCGTTCTTCACTTGATAACTATATTGCTGATAGAAAAAGCGTCATTAGTGGGAGATAGACAGAATCAAGAGAGGCGGATACAGCATTGTATACAATTTGTATGACAACCAATAATGGAGCGATTACGTCAATCAGGAAAACCCTGAATTGATCAATAAATTTTTCTAGGAAGTACCAGGGTTTTCCCGATGATAGCCTGACGCGCTTCGCTGTGAAATTGTTCGATTTGTGAGGGTAAGGTGCGGCCGACTTTGCTCAAACCACGCACGATCACACCATCCTGCACCAAGCGACTCACCCCCCACACAGTACGGCCGTCACTCAATCGGTGGGCGATAGTGGTCAACGCTGTTTCGAGTGTATGCAGGTCGGCCGCGCTCATGCCACAGACGCACACAACAAAGGTGGCTGTGTGCATCCAGTCGCCCATATACGCCAGCGATGGTACAGGCTGCACGGCCGGATCGATCTGCCAACGTTCGCGCAAAATCGGCCGCCCATTCGCCACAATCGTTACATCATTGCCATACTGCGCCCATGCAAACCGCTCGTCGGCCGCCTCCCGCCCCGGCGCAAGCAGCTCCGACCAAAACAGCCGCGCCCCCGGCCGTAATGTAATGTGCGTCGTCTGCTGATAGCGTGATTGAGCAAACGGAATCGTCGTGTCGGGGATGTACTCAAAAATGCTGTTTTCAGCAAGCATGATCTGCATCGTTTGCGCGGCCGTCTCGTAGCCAGCACGGTGGCGATAGATGCGATTTGCGCCTGTCGTCGTCAGCATCGCGTGGGCGTTCGCATCCAGTTTGACTGCGATCTCAAACTGATCGCCCCCCAACACGCCGCCACTCACATTATGCAAATGCACCAGCGCAACATCGTCCTGATGCTCAAACGCCCGGATGACGCGCAACGGAGGGTGCTGGGCAGTGACGTGCAGCTTGGTACGGCCGTCATGCGAAAAATGGAGGTGCAACTTGCCAAGTACGCCCGTTTTCATAGTAGCTAGTGACGGGACACATCCCTCATCCTTTTCTTCATCCTTCATCCTTCATCCCTTTCTTCCTTCCTCAACTGATAAACAACCGTGTCGTCAAATGTGGATGCCGCAGCCCCGCCATTTCAGGCAAACCGGGGTAGGCAAGCGGTAATTGTGGCGTGGTGGCGGCCGTGATTTCTTCGATCAACGGCTTGATGCGCCAGATAATACCAGTCGCTTGCTGCTGTCCAATTGATTGCAAGCGTTGCGCGGCCGAAACCAACGTCTTGACCATTTGCTGCAAAAATACAGCGATGGTCGTCTGTTCGTCGATCCCCAATTCTGCACCGATCAGACCGAAGACGGCCGCGTGATGTGTCTGCCCCGTCTGCCAAGCCGCGTTCAGCACAGCAGTCGGCTCAAGTTGCCCCACCAATTGAAGCAAACGACGGCCGATCTTCTCGCTGGCAGACCGCAACTCATGGGCCGATTTAAGCGCGTCGATGGTGTGGTTCAGCGTCTGCCAGTCGGCCGTGAAAGAGTCGGCCGTCGCCGCCCGATACCCCATCAGACACGCCCACGCCTCTTGACGGCCGAGTGACTGCATCACATCAGCGATATACACCGCCAAGCCATCCGGCGCAAGCCCCTGCTCCGCAAACACCGTCTCCAGCCCATACGAATGCGCCACGCTCCCAATCGGCAGCGCAGAATCAGCGATCTGCATCAAACGCAACGTTTCTATCATACCATCCAGTTATATGCAGCCAGCCAGCTTGTGTCAAAATATCCGTCACGGTTTTTCAGTGTTTCAGTAAATCAGTAGGGCAGTTTGACTTTTTGCACCTGAATATCGTGTTTTTATCGATATTTGTAGCGACAATGCGGAGAAATCAGCAAGATAAGCTGTTTGCGGCCGACTGATGTACTGAGAAACTGAATAACTAAAAAACCCTGAAATATCCGCACGCTCCATACGGACACAATATATCGTTATGGTATAATGTCGGGGCTTTTTGCGAACCTGCCAAAAGCGAACCGTTAAACAAAAACCGCAGCGCAAACCGGGCGAACTGGCTACAAGGGACACACATGACAAAACTGCACGAACTACAGCAATTGGGACAATCTATCTGGTACGACAATATCCGCCGCTCTTTGATCAAGCGGGGCGGCCTGAAAGCACTCCAAATTGCGGGTGTGCGCGGTGTTACCTCCAATCCATCTATTTTTGAAAAAGCGATTGCAGGCAGCAGCGATTACGACAGCGCGATAGCCCGTGCCGATGCGGGTGACACAACCACCCAAATATACGAATCGTTGGCGATTGCCGACATTCGGGCAGCGGCCGACATTTTTCGCACCGTTTACGATAGCAGCAACGGCAGCGATGGCTACGTCAGCATCGAAGTACGGCCGACATTAGCACACGACACGGCCGGAACTATCGCCGAAGCGCAACGCCTATGGGCTACGGTCGCCCGGCCGAACGTGATGATCAAAGTCCCCGGCACCGACGCAGGCATCCCCGCCATCGAACAATTGATCAGCGAAGGGATCAACGTCAACGTCACGCTATTATTTGACATCGCCATGTATAAACGAGCGGCCGAAGCGCACATTCGCGGCCTCGAAACATTATTGGCAAACGGCGGTGATCTCAGTCGCGTCGCCTCCGTCGCCTCCTTCTTCATCAGCCGCATCGACAAAGTCGTAGACGCACAACTAGCAGACAAAGGCAACACCGCCCTGCAAGGCAAAATCGCCATCGCCAACGCCCAAGCCGCTTACGCCCATTTCAAAAAAGTATTCAATGACATGCGCTGGATCAAGCTGGCATCACGGGGCGGCCAAGCCCAACGACTGCTATGGGCGAGTACCGGCACAAAGAACCCTGCCTACCCCGACACCCTTTACATCGACGCGCTGATCGGGCAAAACACCGTCAACACCGTGCCGCCCAAAACGCTCAATGCTTTTATGGATCATGGCACCATTGCCCCCACCCTCGCAGCCGATAGCGACGCGGCCGACCAGCTACAGCAATTAAGCGATCTCGGTATCGATCTTACCGCCATCACCGCCAAACTATTAGACGACGGCGTATCTGCTTTTAGCCGCTCCTACGCCACGCTCCTAAACGCAGTGGAAGAAAAGCGCAACCGCTTGAGAGACCAAACGCACTTTATGGAAGCCGACCTCCACAGCCACCAAGCGGCCGTCGATGCCGCGCTCCTACAATTGAAAGAAGAAAACGTTCTCGGCCGTATTTGGCAGCACGATCACACCGTCTGGCGCGAAGACCCCACCGAAATCAGCAACCGTCTCGGCTGGCTGCACATGCCCGAAAAAATGCCTGGTCAAGTCGGCCGTATCTATAAGCTCGTCTACGACATCACCACATCTGGGTTTTCGCACGTGCTATTGCTTGGCATGGGCGGCTCCAGTCTCGCCCCCGAAGTATTCATGGAAACATTTGGCGGCGAAGGGCTGACACTGCATGTGCTAGACAGCACCGACGCAGACCGCGTGCGCGAATACCGCCAAATGCTCCCGCTCGAAAAAACGCTTTTCATCGTCGCCACCAAATCAGGCGGCACGGCCGAAACGCTCTCCTTCTTCAAATACTTCTACAACGAAATGGTCGCGGCCGTGGGCGAAACCGCAGGCAGCCACTTCGTCGGCATCACCGATCCGGGAAGCAAATTGGAGAAAATGGCAGCCGCCTACAGCTTCCGCGATCTGTTCATCAATGACCCCACCATCGGCGGCCGTTACTCTGTCCTCTCCTTCTTTGGACTCGTTCCGGCCGGGCTGGTAGGGGTCGATCTCCCTCGCTTGCTCACCCGTGCGAACGAAATGGCAACCAACGCAGAAGCAGAGAATTGTCCCGTAGACGGCGACAATTTCAGCGCACAGCTAGGCGTAACATTGGGCGTACTGGCCCAAGCCGGTATCGACAAAATGACAATCGTGCCATCCCCCGGCCTCGAAAGTTTTGGCGATTGGGCAGAGCAATTGGTCGCTGAAAGCGTGGGCAAAGACGGCAAAGGCATCCTGCCTGTCGTCGGCGAAAAGCTGGGCAACCCGGCCGTGTATGGCACAGACCGCGTATTTGTCTACATGCGCCTCGGCGACGACACCACCCACGACCGCGCCCTCAACAAGCTGAAAAAAGCAGGGCATCCCGTCATTTCTATCAATTTGCGCGACACCTACGATCTCGGTCAGCAATTCTTTTTGTGGGAAATGGCAACGGCCATCGCGGGCGCACAGATGGGTATTCAACCATTCGATCAACCCAACGTGGAAGCGGCAAAAATCGCGGCGCGTGGCACCATTGAGCAATTCATGGAAACGGGATCGCTGCCACAGGGCGAAACAAGCGCACTGTCGGCCGACACGCTGACCGCCTTCCTCGCGCAAGCGCAACCGGGCGACTATGTAGCAATCATGGCTTATGTACCACCGACGGCCGCCACCGATACCGCCCTCGCTGCCATGCAAACCCGCATTCGCAAAATGCACAAAGTAGCAACCACCGTCGGCTACGGGCCACGCTTCCTGCACAGCACCGGGCAACTCCACAAAGGGGACGCTGGCAACGGGCTGTTTATCCAATTGGTCAGCAGCACAGACGACGATATTGCCATTCCGGACGAAGCAGGCAAACCAGAAGCCGCGATGACATTCGACACCCTGAAGAACGCACAAGCACTGGGCGATGCGGCCGCGCTCGTCGGCGAAAACCGTCGCCTCATCCGCTACGATCTCGGTACAGATGTCGCTAGTGGATTCAAAAAGCTACAGTCATAATCGCTTGTCCGCAAAAAGCGATCAACGGTCGATCAACGCAGCCGTATTATGCTTGCTGCATATTCAGTTAAATTGATTTGTAGCAAGCTCTTATCCTCTTCCAAC
>CALECP010000074.1 GCA_937949915.1 uncultured Anaerolineae bacterium | reverse complement strand
TGTAGAGTGGCTCACGGCCGTTATTGGCGACAAAAAAAAGCGGCCGCTCCCCTGCCAACACCATCAGCGCATCCAGACCATGAAACGCTTCGTCTCGATAGAGACCGGGCGGCAAATCGCCCATCTGGTAAACGCGCAATGCGGCCGCCAGCAATAAGATCAGCCCCAAAATGAGCCAATCATGCCATCCTGTTTTCCGGGTCTCTGGGATTTCATGTGATTCTCTCACTGCCACGCTCGTAGGGTCACGGTTAACCGTGACCCTACGAGCGGAGACCCCATGAATGCCTGTTGAGTCTGTTTTCTTTTCGGGGGGCGTACTTTGTACCAGCATAATCAGTGCGCTAGTTTACACCAAAGTGACACGTCAACCGACGACAAACGATCTGCGACAAACATGCTTTTGTCCACCGATTGCCACGGATACGACGAGACGCATTAACAAAAGCTGACGGGTATTTTGCGTCTCTCCGTTGTGTGGGACAATTGGCACTATGAGTGTTGTCAGCAGCATGACGGGCGTGGTCGCTATCGGCCGCAACGAAGGTGAGCGTCTCCGTCAATCCCTCCTCTCCATCGACCGCGAAAAGTACCCTGTTGTTTATGTCGATTCCGGTTCAACCGATGGCAGTGTCGCCCTCGCCGAAGGGCTGGGGTGTGCGGTGGTCGCGCTCGATTTGAGCATTCCATTTACGGCCGCCCGCGCCCGTAACGAAGGGTTTGCCCGTTTGCTTGCGCTCTATCCGGCCGTGCAGTACGTTCAGTTTATCGACGGCGATTGTGAGCTGGATAGCGATTGGCTGCCGACAGCGATTGCCCAGATGGACGCGCATCCTGATTGGGCAGTGGTGTGCGGCCGACGGCGCGAAAAGTTCCCCGAAGCCTCTATCTACAATCGACTGGTCGATATGGAATGGGATACGCCAATTGGCGAAACGGCCGCGTGTGGGGGCGATGCCCTGATGCGTGTGGCAGCCTTCCAGCAGGTCGATGGCTATGATGCTGGCTTTGCGGCCGGAGAAGAGCCAGAAATGTGCTACCGAATGCGTCAAGCAGGGTGGCAGATTTGGCGGCTAGATGCAGAAATGACACGCCACGATGCCGCGCTCACAAGCTGGCGGCAATGGTGGACGCGCAACAAACGCAGTGGCAGCGCTTTCGCCCAGGGTGCATGGACGCACGGCCGATCATCAGAAAAGTACGATGTCAAAGACAGCGCACGGATTTGGTTTTGGGCAGGTGTTGTACCGTTGGGTGCGCTCGTGTTGTTGCCATTTACGGCCGGATTGAGCTTGGTGGGCTTGCTGTTGGCGTATGTGTTTTTGCTGTATCGCATGACGCGCTATCGGTTGTGCGAAGGGGATCATATTCGGGACGCACTCGCGTATAGCGTCTTTAACATTGCGGGTAAATTTCCGCAGTTGCAGGGACAGCTTAAATTTTTGCGGAAGCGGAAAAGCGTCTTGATCGAATACAAAGCACCGGCGGCCGCCAAGCCAACCGTCGCTTACGTGCTGCAATTTTTCCCGAAGATGAGCGAAACATTTGTGTACCGGGAAGTGAAAGCGTTGCGCGAGCAGGGGTATGAAGTGGTGACGCTATCGAACCGCACCCCCGACCCAGCGAAACTGCCAGACGAGGCGCGGGGGCTGATGGACAGCACCATTTACGCTGTGCCTGTCGATAAGCTGGGCTACATCGAAGCGGGGCTGTCTTGGCTGGCAAAACGGCCGGTTCGTACCCTATCGACGCTTGTCACGCTGCTTGCCCAGCCGAACGAAAGCTGGAGCAACCGCAAGCGCACCCTGATGCACTTTGCCAGTGGTCTCTATCTGGCACACCGGGCGCAAGGCCAGCACATTCAGCACATTCACGCCCACTTTGCCCACAATGCGGCAACGATTGCGCTTGTCATATCGCGCTTGCTCGATCTGCCGTTTAGCTTTACGGCGCACCAGATATTTATGACCGATCAAATCGTGCTGCGCGAAAAATTAAAGGCGGCTAAATTCATCGTTTCAATTTCTGACTACACGACAGATTGGCTCGTTGATTATGCGCCGGACGTGAAGGGGCTGCGCGAAAAATTCCACGTTGTACATTGCGGCATCTCGCCCGAACAGTTCCGGCCGTCCCCCAACCGCGATCACACCCGGCCGCCGATTATTTTGTCGGTGGCGCGGTGGGATGAAAAGAAAGGGATGCCGTATCTGGTCGAGGCGTGTCATCTTTTGCGGGAGCGTGGGGTCGATTTTCATTGCATCATCGGGGGTGATGGCGATGACAGAGAAAAGATGGAGCGGTTGATCGCACAGCATCAATTGCATGACACGATCACGCTGCCCGGTTACATCATGCAAGATAAATTGCAGGCGTACCATGAACGTGCGGCCGTGTTTGCTCAAGCGTGTATCACCGCGCACGATGGCGATGTCGATGGCATTCCGGTGGCGTTGATGGAGCCGATGGCGAAGGGGCTGCCTGTGATTTCGACAACGGTGAGCGGCATTCCAGAGTTGATTACGCATGGGGTTGAGGGGTTGCTGGTGCCAGAAAAAAATGCGGCCGCGCTGGCCGATGCGCTGCAATTTGTCCTAGAAAATGAAGCGATTGCGGAGCAGATGGGCAAGGCGGGGCGCGAGAAGGTGGTGGCTGAATTTAATGTTGATCAATCGGCCGCGCAAATCGTCACGCTTATTCAACAACATGTTGCCAAGTACGAAGGAACTCCCAAAAAATGATAGATAAACAAGTGATCGCGCTCTTTCGTGAAGCAAAAAACATCGTTGTGTTGACGGGAGCGGGGGTTTCGGCCGCGTCGGGTATTCCCACTTTTCGAGACGCACAAACGGGGCTATGGGAACATTTTAGCCCAGAAGAGTTGGCATCGCCCGATGCGTTTATCCGCAATCCGGCACAGGTGTGGCAATGGTATGCGTGGCGGCGCGAATTGGTGGCGCAATGCGAACCGAACGCCGCCCATATCGCGCTCGCAAAAATGGAGGCGCACTTCCCGAACATGCACATCGTGACGCAAAATGTGGACGGGCTGCACCAGGTAGCCGGAAGCAAAAACGTAATCGAGCTACACGGCAACATTCAACGCTGCAAATGTTTTCGGTGCAATCGACTGGCGCGGGGCTGGGATCGCACGGCCGAGCAGCCGCCGTTGTGCGAGACGTGTGGCAGCATGATACGGCCGGACGTGGTGTGGTTTGGCGAATCGTTGGACGAGCAAATTTTGAAAAAGGCGTGGGCGCTGTCAACGTCGGCCGATGTGTTGCTCTCAGTCGGCACCTCGTCAGAAGTGTATCCGGCCGCGCAATTGCCCCGTATCGCACTCAGGCACAACGTCCCTGTGATCGAGATCAATCCCAACCCCACCCCATTGACAGACCGTGCCACGGCCGTCATTGCCCAATCGGCCGGGGTTGCCCTCCCCGCCCTGCTAGACGCGATTTTGCGCTAAATTTCACAATGTTTACAAACGCGATTTTCGATCTATACTGAATGT
>CALECP010000073.1 GCA_937949915.1 uncultured Anaerolineae bacterium | reverse complement strand
TCGATTATTTGTGCAACATATTAATTAGACGAAATAGCAAAACAGGAAAATATAGACGAATCGGCCGCTTTTCTGCTACACTGTACCTATGAACTCACTGATACTCAAAATCATCCTGTATCTCATTTCGCAACTGCTCCCCGGCGGCATTCCGATCCCTGCGTTCATCTTGCAGATTATCGCCACTATTTTAATGGTGATTACTGTCGCAATGATCGCCATCACGGCGATAGGCTTGTTGGGTATGGCAATGGCGATCTTGTGGTTCGGCCGCCATTCAATCGCATCCGACGAGTATCCGCGCCACCCCTGGGCAAGCGCATGGACACGGCCGCGAGCCACCATTCGCGCCATCTGCAACACGGCTCCCACACGCTGGACAATGGTGCTAGGCACGCTGTACGGCGCAGTTGTCGGCTTGCAGGCACTCACCATTTGGCAGCCATTCTTCGATATTGCCTACGGCTGGACATTAGGTTTTGGTGTGTTGGGCTTTAGTTTGCTTGGTATGGCAATGGTATATGGCGCAGGCTATCTCATCCCGTTTATCGCCGGTATGTTTGGCTGGATAGTGGGCGAAAAAGAAGCACAAGCCGCCTATGCGTGGAGTCGTCTCCCCGCGTTGGCCTGCATTGTCACATGGCTGCCTCAACTATTGGTGCGGCGCATTTTCGCCTTTTTGCCCGTCAAATTTTTCGGTGGCATTCCGGCCGAATTAGGCATGTTCTTCACCGGTGTCAACATCTTCTTCCTCGCGCTCTCTGCCCTTTACCTCTTCATTATGATCGGCTCTGTCGGCCGCAAAGGCGAAATGCGCGTCGAATGGGACGAGTAATACAATATAAAGCCCTGTAGGAACACAATATATCGTGTTCCTACATAACAGAACTCCTCTAACTTAGGTTTTTATGAAAGGCGAACTAATATACAGGCGCAACGCTGTGCGCGAACTGCTACGCGGATCACGGCGTACCGTCCACAAATTATTGATACAGAAAGGGTTGTCGAAAAAAGAGGCAACCCTTTTTTTGCGGTTAGCCAATGAACGGCACATCCCGGTTGAAGAAGTAGACAAACAACGCTTGGGCAATCTCGCCAAAGACAAAGGGCATCAGGGCGTGATCGCGCAAGTGGGCGACTACCAATATGCAGACATAGACGACATGTTAGCCCTGGCACAATCACGGGACGAAATGCCGTTTTTGCTCGTGCTTGATCTGGTGCAAGGGCCGCAAAATATCGGCATGTTGCTCCGCACGGCCGAAGCGGTCGGCGTACACGGCATCATCATGCAAGACCGCCGCGCCCCCGACATTACCCCCGCGATGGTGATGGCAAGCCAGGGCGCAACCGAACACCTTTTGGTCGCCAAAGAAACCAATCTGAACACCACCCTGCGCGACCTGAAAACACGCGATATTTGGGTCGTGGGAACGGACATGGACGGGCAACAATTAGGCACGGCCGATCTCAATATGCCGATTGCGCTTGTCATCGGGCATGAAGGTAGCGGCATCCGCCAACAAGTGCGCGAAAATTGCGATCTTGTTCTACAAATCCCGATGCGTGGTCATGTCGAATCGCTCAATGCGGCCGTCAGTGGCTCGGTTTTGCTGTATGCAGCATGGCAGGCACGAGGCTTTTAACAAATGACGAGTGACGAATCGAGCATGATGCTGCGATGCAGCGCCCTACTCGTACATCATCACTAAATCACTAAAAAAATATGAAAATCGAAACAATCGCTATCCATGCCGGACACCGTTATGACCCGCAAACGGGCGCGGTTATGTCCCCCATTCATCTGTCTACCACTTACCTGCAAGGTAATGATGACAATCTCATTTACGGCCGTACAAACAACCCGAACCGCCATGAGCTAGAGGCGTGTTTGACCGCGCTCGAAGGGGGCGCGGAAACGGTCGCGTTTGCGTCTGGTATGGCGGCCGTGGCGGCCGTTTTTCAATCGTTGTCACCAGGCGATCACGTCATTATCGCCGATGATACTTACTATGGCGCACGGTTCTATGTCACTGACATGATGGCGCGGTGGGGACTGACGCATGATCTTGTTGACCTCACTGATCTGGACCAAGTGCGCGGTGCGATCCGGCCGAACACGCGCCTCATCTGGGCAGAAACGCCGTCCAATCCGATGCTCAAGATCACCGATATTGCGGCCGTTGCCGCCATCGCCCACGCGCATGGCGCACTGCTGGCGGTGGATGGCACATGGGCGACCCCGATGCTCCAGCCATTCCTGGCACAAGGTGCTGACATCGTGGTGCATTCCACGACAAAATATCTGGGTGGACACAGTGATCTGACAGGCGGGGCTGTTGTATTCGACACAGGAGAGTCACTATACGAAAGGATACGAGAGCAACAAAATTTAGGCGGTGGTGTGCCAAGCGGATTTGACAGTTGGCTGTTATTGCGCGGCATTCGCACACTGCCGTACCGAATGCGGGCGCACTGTGAAAATGCCCGTGCGGTGGCTGCGTTTTTGGCAGCACATCCGGCCGTGCATACGGTTCATTATCCTGGTCTACCCACCCACCCCGGTCACGCCATCGCCCAACGGCAAATGCGCGACTTTGGTGGCATGATGTCGATTCAAGTGCATAGCGGCCGCGAACGCGCTGCGGCCGTGGCGGCCGCGACCCAGCTATTTGCCCGTGCTACCAGCCTCGGCGGGGTCGAGAGCCTGATCGAACACCGTGCGCCCGTCGAAGGCCCCACCACAAACACCCCCTACGATCTCCTGCGCCTCTCCATCGGTCTCGAACACCCCGATGACTTGATCGCCGATCTTGAGCAAGCACTTGCCTCTCGATAGGTTACGGTCTCCAAGACAAACATGCTGTTTGATCTCTTGAATTTTTCTGTCGGCCGTACCTATACGCATACGCAAACGGCATGGCATGTCGAAAATCCGACCATAGTCGAATGGCTATTATTCTCAGCATGATACAATACTGTGATAACACAACAAATTCTTGACCAAAATATATCACTGTGTAGAATATGTGTACTATTCATGGATGATTACCAATGATAAAAACACAACAAGACGAACTAAAAACGGTTTCTCTATTCGCAGGTGGTGGTGGTTTAGAACTCGGTTTTTCCGCATCTGGGTACACCATTCTCAGTTCAACCGACATTGATTATCATTCATGTCAAACGCTTGATCTGAATGCGGGGAGACGGCCATACTACAATCCAACTCTCGTCATCCAAGAAGATATTACTCAACTCAAAGCAGACGCATTACTTTCACCCTGCATGTTACAGGCTGGTGAAGTCGATATGCTAATTGGTGGTCCACCATGTCAGGCATTTTCTATATTTGGTCAACGCAAAGGGTTAGATGACGTAAGAGGTAATCTCATTTGGGATTATCTGCGTATGGTGCGTGAGATTAAGCCGTATGTTTTTCTATTTGAAAACGTTGAGGGATTGATGACCATCCATAATGGCGAACTGTACGAACAGTTACAAACCGCTCTGGCTCTTGATGGTGAATACACAATCTCTGCCCATTGTTACAATATGGCCGATTATGGTATCCCGCAGTTTAGAAAGCGCGTCTTTTTCATTGGGACCAAAAATGGTATTGAACTCCCTGAAATGAGCCCAACGCACGGAAGTTCAATAGAACAAAAACCATATATGACTGTAGCTGATGCACTGGAAGCGATGCCTGTTCCAAATCCTGATGGTATTCTGCCGAATCATGTCGGCCGTAACCATAGCCAACGCATCATTGACCGCTACCAAAATCTCGAATTTGGTGAACGTGACCCAAAAACGCGCATCAATAAGTTGAATCCATCTCGCCCAAGTTATACAATCATCGTCGGCTCAAACAAAGGAGGCGGCAAGGGACATGTTCACCCCTATGATCCCCGCGAAGTAACACCTCGCGAATCAGCACGTATTCAAACCTTCCCCGATTGGTGGGAATTTTATGGAAAAGGTCGCCATGTCATTCGCCAAGTTGGAAACGCTGTGCCGCCACTTTTCGCCGCACTATTAGCCGAATACATCAAAGAACACATCTTTGGCATCCAGTCGAAACAAAGTTATGGTGATCTAATAGATATTCTCGAACTCAATTTTTTACGGACAGAAAATGATCATCAAGGACTTCTTCAGTCATAAAATCCATTCAAGCGGAGCAGAGTGGACAGACAAACTGATCGAAATAGCAACGCTATTCCATGAATTTGATGGTCAACTGTACGACAGAGACACTATTGAAAAACGCCTCGCCCAAATTAGCCCTCGTGCCTCATTTGTAGCCAGAGACAAATCAAAATTCAGAGATGAATACAGTGCATATCCTGCCTATTTTGGACTATATCAACTTGTTCAATCTCCAAAGGGCTGGGTGATCAAGACAAGTGAGACAACAAAGCAGTTTTTATTATGCGAAGAGCCTGATCCGGCCGCATTTCTCCGCATTCAACTGACACTCTTCCAATACCCCAACGGCATGGGCATAGCCTACTACAAAAAGACAAACAATCTCCGCATTCAAGCTAACACACGAGATCGGACCCTTGATTTCATCAAAAATGGTGTTCATTTGTCGCCATTGAGACTCATTGCTCTTTCATTACTAGCAGATGCCCAATTACGTTTAGTATCATTAATCGAAAGTTATGTGACTTATAATGAAATTTTCGCACTAGCT
The DNA here is from genome assembly GCA_937949915.1 of uncultured Anaerolineae bacterium. Lineage (GTDB taxonomy): Bacteria > Chloroflexota > Anaerolineae > Promineifilales > Promineifilaceae > CALECP01. The sequence goes on along the minus strand of CALECP010000073.1, from coordinate 730 downwards.
AATCAGTCGGCCGTCAATCAAACAACCAGCCCCAATCTGCAAATCGTTATCGACCAATTAAAATTGGCAAGAACTGGGCAAATCTCTGCTCCGCAAAAATACGAAAAACGTTTCCACCTTCTCAAACATGTTGATTTGTTCAAAATTGGCAATGGCAAAATTCAGTTACGGGATTGTGTAAGCGAAGTCGATTTTTTGGATGTCGAAGGCAAAATCATAACGATTGCACACACAACAACACAATTTTCTGCATTTGATCAGATTTCGACAGGTGAACAGTTAGTACAAGCGATTGGCTCTGGTTTGTGGGGGGCATATTTTGATGGATTGCGGATATTACGCAGTGATACTGTCCGAATTTTGGCTGATGACATCGCCCTTACATCCCCGACACCTATTACGTCTCAACCGATACCATCAATTGAGATCAACCCAACAACATACCCACTCCGCAAACGGGCTGAGATGATTCCCACACCTCAACGTGCAACACGCAAAAGAACATTGGCTGACCCCGAAGTAACCAAAATCAAGCGTCAACGCCGTAATTTGATCCACAAATTGCTAGTTGAGCAAATGGATGATTTGTTACGCGATTTAGGCGCGGAACCGATGGAAAGTTCTCACATTGACTTATATGCACAAATTCCCAATGAGGGCTCGTTCATTTTTGAGATGAAAAGCGGTGGTCAAAATTTATTACCACAGATTCGCAAAGGATTGAGCCAAC
>CALECP010000072.1 GCA_937949915.1 uncultured Anaerolineae bacterium | reverse complement strand
CCCCACCCTTTATGCTGGCTACATCCACATCCATTCCTGCTTCCAGAAAGACATAATAAGGGCGCGTCATTTCAGAAGCAAACACACCTGTCGCTTTCCCTTCCGTTTCACCAACCGGTGCCAATATGCCATGACTGGTTGTCACGATGAGGGCTTTCCCACCTTCAAACGTATACGTCGGCCCGTCATACTCTGGATGTACGCCCAACATCTGCATGATATTTGGGAGAAAGGCAATGAACAGCAGGATAACAGCTACAACAATCAGTAATACTTTCATTTTCATTGAATCCTCTTTTTGAATTATTTGATGATAGAACGAATGCGGACGTTCGTCCCGTAGGGACATGGTTAACCGTGTCCCTACGGGGCTTGCGAAAGCCCTATCTTTTTTAATTTTGCGCTGTTGGACATTCACGGGCGCGATTATCGAATGCGCTCACTTCCTCTTCACAATCCCATATCAAAACAAATTGCTCAGTTGGGGTCAGGTCGCTGTCGCTCTTTGGCGCAAAACGTGTCACTGAGTAGCGGATCGGGGTTTCGTCCAAAAGCGGCGTGCGAATGTTATAGAAGCCTTCTTTGCCTAATTCCGTTGCACCCACTTTCATACTCAAGCCATCATCCAGCAACACGCCCTCAACCCAGAAACAGTCGTTGTACTCGGCTTGCGGCCGTAGTTCGCAGTTGTCATACCCTTCACCGCCGAGAATCCATGCGTGTTTGACCCACCATTCGCCCGTGCCATCCGCTTCCATCAACTCTGTGCCACTGCCATTCAAATAAACTGCGTCGGGGTGGAAGCAGACTGTTTCACCATTGCCATCTTCGGTGCATTCGCCGGGGCCGACTTGTGTCGGGGCGACGATACGGCCGAGAGCCTTACTCTGCGCGTACACGGTGACGCTGTTTGTCGCCGCGTCGATGTGCATGTCGTTGATGATGGTGAGGGATACCGGCCGATCTGGTACATCCATTTTCGCCACCCAGTAGCCACCGTGGTAATCGATTTGGCTTGTGAGTTCAAATGGGATCACTTCCTGACTCGTGCATCCAACTATCAAATATAGGATGAGCATCAAAGGGGCAATTGCGAATCGTTTTTTGGTGAGCATGTATACGTTACTCCGTCCTTAATCTTTGAGCTTGTCAACGACTTTTTTCACCATCTTGACTTTGCGTTGCCGTTTGCGACGGCCGCGCAACAACGTCCGGTTTTTCGGATTGAGTGCTTTCTCAATTTGGCGGAGGGTTTGCTTTTCGTCACGGTTCACCGCTTTGTCACGGCGAATTTTGCGGCTATTTTCAGTAGATGCTTCTGCTATCGCTTCAGCCGCATCGATCAAAAAGCCCCGAATCGCCGTCTCATCATCTTCAGTCGCCTTGTTGTCAATCAGTTCCCCAATCGCTTCCAACTGTGCCATCGCCTCATCATACGACCAGCGTAAATCAACGATGCTGATCTCTGTCTCGATCAACTCGGTCACGACAGGCGCGGCCGGTTCATAATCACTTAAAAAGTCATGCAACGCTTTCGCCTCATGCCGATTGGTGATCAGATTATCGTTCTCGTCCCCTTTCATCAGGGCGATATAGATCAACGTGGTTGCTTCGCTCAACTGTTTCCAATCGCGGGGTAAAAATCGTGTTTTTCTTCTCATTTGTTGTTCTCCATTCAAACCTGAAATCTCAAATCTTTGTGCCTTAAATTTATTTTTATGGTACATTTGCACCTAATTTAAGGTAATCCTAAACGCTATTTTTATTTTTACCACCGCTTTTTGAGTAGTGGAACAAAAGGAACAAAAATGTACCGTATCAAACAAGACCAACGCACCATTCGCTCATGCCAACTGATTTACGACGCATTGGCAACGCTGATCCCCAAAAAGCCATTCTCCAAAATTACAGTGACGGATGTGGTGGAAACAGCACAGGTGGGGCGCACCACGTTCTATCGGTGCTTTGATGAAATTGAGGACGTGTTGCGAATGCGTTGTGATCAAGTGTTTGATGAACTGATGGCGACTATTAAACTGTATAAGACGGAAAATAGACAGCCTGAACGTTATCCGGTGCTAAAGCCGATGTTGCGCTACTTCTATCTCAATTCACAGATTATTGAGTTGCTTTTGCAGGCGGGGCGGCTCGATATATTGCAACAATCATTCTTGCAACGATCCGCCCCTTTTCAATCATTCGCGGCCGAACAGTTGGATATTTCAGAGGCGCATTTTGCGTACATGGTGAGAATGCGAATCAGTGTGATGTCAACCATTTTGGCACGCTGGGTTGAGACAGGGAAAAAAGAAGCCCCTGACCAATTGGCGGATGAACTGATGAGAATTCATGCACAGCGGCCGACAATCACTGATTTTATGTGATCGATCTAGCCCGTTTTGACCACACCAGAAACGGGCTGGATTCGCTTATGGGCTGACAGGAATGCGCGTTGCAGGATTCAAATCATCGTTGGGATCGGTCAGAATACCGGCCGGAAATGAGACAGACACGGCCGGATCATCTGTATCTAAACACAGTTCATGGTTGTTGTCGCCATCGTGCAGATCACCCAATGCGATGGGGGTGACTGTGCGTGTTGACCCATCGGCCGCTTCGACCATCACTTGATACAGTTGACCGACAGCATCACCAGAGTCAGGTTCTTCCCCATTTTCGAGCGTCACGCCACCAGCCCACACCACGCGCACCACTTGCGCTACGCCGGACGTGGGACAACCGTTACTCGATCCCCACGAGCCATCAGATTCACGCCCCAGATGCCAACTCGATTCAGGGACAACTTCAGCAAACACGAGCGACGGCCCCGGTTCAAGTGGCGTAACGGCAACCTCTGCCCCCTTAAAGTTGAGCGTTTGGTCAAGAGCGTGGAGATTGCCCACAATTTTGACGGAAACGGGTGGATCAGCGTCGGCCGAACCATACTCCCCGACCAAAAGTGCTGTCCGCAACTCCCCTTCGTCAATCGCAGGTCTCAACGTCACACACGCTAATGAGCCGATTTCGCCTCCTGCTGTTGTGATCTGAAAATCCCCTGCTTGCATCGTCGTGTGATCGATTTCGGCCGAGAACACAATCGGCATCCCGTCTGCGTTGCCAGCCCCTTCACAAATGCCGCGATTCGCTGTGCGCGGCAGATTGTTGTCAAGACCAAAAAAGGCAGAGAGCAGTTCGGCCGATTGTCCGTTCACCTCTCTGGGCAGTGCGCTGTCGGCCGTTGAATCGATCTGCTCATAGCTTGTCAACGCAAAGTCAGACTCACTGCCCTGACAGCCGATTAACAACAAGGTTATCAATACGGTGTAATAGGTATTCTTCATAGTCGTTTTCAAATCCACCCCTAACTTTGTTTGCTGGCAAAAAAGAGGGATAAAGCCACTGTCACGCCAATAAACACAAACAACATCGTCCGAAAAACGCCATCATTGTACAGCCCTTCTTCCATCAAAAAGAGGCTGTTGAGAAGCAGATAGCCACCGATGGCACAAAGTGATGCCCACATCGCTTTTCCTTTGACCCAGCCAAACAATGTCGCCAGTAACCAGATAAAAATGACCCCATTCGATATTAACCGCAACGTTTCAACCTGATTTGTTGAAAGATGAACAGCCATGTCCAATAGTTGAACGGCGATAATGAGACCCGCGAGCAATTTTGTTACGTTAGATGATTTCGTCATATTTTTTCCCTATTTTGAATCTGGCGAGTATCGTTCCCTACTCGCCTGTAGTTTGCACAGTCGGTCAGTTAAATGGAGTTGTTACGCCTTGCGCGATGCTCGAAAAGCGATGCCAAACGCCACAATATCTATCACGAGGACAATCAACACGACAATCAGTGGCATCCCTTCGGCCGTGCCGGACAGTGCCGCGATCAAATCACCCAATTCGCGGAAAATGGCGGCCGCAAATGCAACCGTATACGCATGTGCATTTCGCAGTAAGACAGCCAACACAAGCACGATGCCTGTCCCCGCCATGCGGCCAGCCCATGACACGGCCAAATTGTCCGCCCCCGCCACAAAATCGGTCACGCTACTCGCATCAACCAGCCCCATGATGCCCGTGGCCGTGCAGTACAGCCCCAAAACAATTGCAATAATCGTCACCCACAATGGAATCCCATTTGTTTTAATCGTCATTGTCCTCTCCATAAACCATGCCTTTGTTGATATAATTTGATACAAAATAAATGATAAGAATCATTTGTCCCATATCTAATGAGAGTATAGAGTTAGTGATATGGATAGAGCAATCGTTTTTCGAGATATGGGACAGGAGACACGATTTTGTACCACATAAAGGATGATCAACGGGCGAAACGCTCGGCCGAAACGATATACACCGCCCTCGTCGCGCTGATGGATGAGCGGCCGTTTGAGACGATCAAGGTGAGCGACATCGTGGAAAAGGGAGATGTCGGCCGTTCCACCTTCTACCGCAATTTTGACCTGATCGAGGATGTGTTGCGTTGGCGATGTGATTGTGCGATGGATGCGTTTACTGACTACTTGATGCGCTATGCTCAATCGCAACCGCTTGACACATTGATGCCGATTCTCAAACCGATGTTGCGCTTTTTTTACCTCGATTCAACCATCATCGAACTGCTGATCGCGGCAAAACGGATCGATATTTTGCAGACGGCGTTGCAAACGCGCTTTGAGCGGCGTGTGCCAGAGAGGGCTATAAAGTTAGACGTGCCAGAACTGCATCTCAAATATGGCGCGGTGATTCGGTCGTATGCGGCCGTGGGCATCCTTACACATTGGGTCGCCACAGGCAAGCGGGAAGCCCCCGATATGCTGGCCGATGGGTTGCGCCAGTCGATCAACAAGACGGGTAGCAAGGCGGAAGGGATGCTGTTTTGAACATGACCGCCTTGCTATTCTGGCGCATGGGTTGAGACAGGAGCCCCACCCTGTAATTGAGCCACAACAACACAACCGATCCATAAAAATGATCATCTTGCCGATGATTTTGATATTGGAAATACCTTACATTTGAGTACAGTAAGGATGGTGTTCCCGATCTGCATGATGCCAACATCGCTTGGCTTGCTAAAGCAGGTATATTAATTGGTATACCTGCTACTGATGAAGCGTGAAAAGCGGGGCTAGGATCAACATCCCGAATGAGCGAGCAAATCAAAAATAAAACTGGAGATAAAAATGAATTTACCTGAAACACAACAAAAATTAGCGGCCGTTGCTGGACTATATGCCATGTTTATGAAAGGAGATGGTAGCCAAGTTGCCACCAGCTTCTCACCTAACTACGAACAATTTCCCCCACAAAAACCGGGACTTGAACCCGGACTTGATAATTTCATGCAGGCTTACATGGAAGGCTTCGGGGCATCCTTCTCTGACATGAAGGGAGAAACCACCCATATGTTGATAGACGGTGATTATGTGATGGCACGTTGCGAATACTCTATGACCCATTCTGGCGAAGCATTTGGTATTCCAGCAACGGGTGCGACAATTTCGTTCACTGCGTTTGACCTACATCGCATTGAGGATGGCCTCATTGTGCAAACATGGCACCTTGAAGACTTTGCAGCTATCCAGAACCAGATCAAAGCAGCAATCGAATAAATAGGAGAGCAGAGATGAGGTAGAGAGCCGGGAGAATAGTTCTCTCTGGTTCTCTACGTTAACAAGAATCAATATGATAGAAAAATATATCCTTTTGACGGGTGGGCATACAGGTCTTGGGCTTGGTGTCACAAAAAAACTGCTAACACCAGAGAACAAAATCGGCTTGATTATTCGAAATGAATCAAGAAAAGTAGCGTTGTTAAAGGCGTTAGACGACTTTCCAAAAGAGTTGGTTGACAACATCGACTTCTTCTATGCTGATTTGAGCGATCAAGCACAGGTAACGGCTGTTGCACAGGAAATTAGGGATAAATGGTCTCGTATTGATCGTCTTTTCAACAATGCGGCCGTTCTGGTTTCCGGCCGAAAGGCATCTAAACAGGGTAATGATCTTCATCTTGAAGTAAACGCACTTGCCCCGTATTTGTTGACCACTGCACTCAAACCATTGTTGCACAATGCGGCCGATGCCAAAGTGATCACAACAGTGACTGACGGTATGCGGAAACGCAAGTTGCGAACGGATCAAATTCTAAACGACGATTACAAACGGAGCATGATGCTCTACGCGCAATCAAAGCAAGCTGTGATGTTGCTGATGAACGATTTGGCGAAAAGCTGGCAAGGGGTCAATTTTTTAGCCGTTAATCCCGGCCCGAACAAGACTAAAATGACCACAGATGATGCGCCCGGAATTATCAAATATCTGGCCCGCCTTTTTTTCAACGAGCCAGAGGTTGGTTCCCAGCGAATTTACAATGCCGGTTTTGATGAGCAATTTGCGGCCGAAAATGGCGTTTACATCAGCGGAGATAAAGTGGTCACAGTTAAATATGGGTTAGCTGTGCAGGATAAAGAAGCATTGCTGGCAGGCATCGACGAAACTGCTCATGCACTGTCTGAACAATAAGCTGTTTGGCGGAGGAATCTAAAAATGGATAGATGGATAAATTTGACAATTTTTGTGATCGTGACTCTCTTTGTGTCGGCCTGTTCAAACAATCTGGAACAGACGCAACGGCCGCAACCGACTGAAACTGTGCAATCAATAGCAATATCTGAAACGAGGGTTCAAGCAACAGCAACATCTGAAGCGACCGCTCAACCAACAGCAACACCTGAAGCGACCGCTCAACCAACAGCAACATCTGAAACGACTGTTCAATCAACCTCAATGCCTGAAACAACTATTTTTCGTTTACCTGAACGCTCTGGCTCGCGTACCCAAACAACCGGTTCTGTGCCGCATGTCCAACTGGATGTGGAGGCGGTCACGGCCGTGAATGAGGAACTTTACCGTCGAGCATTTTCTTTGCCCGGTGTGGAAGAACGGCCGACCATCGTCTCTTTACCGGGGGCAGATGGGATGTGGTTAAGTGATGGCATGACGATAGCCCATCCAGAGGCGATTGTGAACGGCCGTGAATTTGCCCACATTCACCCTGACGGCAGTTTACATGCGCCTTTGCCTTATGAACGCGCATTGGAAGCTGCTGAAAAAGGGTGGGGCGAACGGCATCCTTGGGCAGATCAACGAGATGGCTGGGATGGGTTTGTGATGCTTTTTACACCCCAATCTATGGACGAACTTGAGATAACATTTCAACTGATCGTCGAATCCTATAATCACGTCACAGGTCAAACTGTTCGCGCCTCAGATTATGAATAACGGGACTTGTATGCTTATTGTTGCATCAGCCACTTGCCTGATCAATTTGCCAGCAACGTTGGGATCGACAAAGTTTTTGCCGTCGCGGGCAATTGCTTGATCGTCACAGATGATGATTTGCATGATTTATTCCCGATTGACTGTAGGCAAGATGGTTGTGCCTTGCTGTGAGCCGCTCAATGAGCGGTATCTTAAACGGCTCGATCAATCAGGTTGCTTACTCTTCGGCCGTTAGAACACTTTCAGATGGGCGGCCGTTGTGAACCAACAAAACCGCACCCAAATCAGCCACCATTTCTTCCAATTGGATCGCATATGTCGCTATCCCCTCAATTTCAGGCGCTTGCATTCCCCATAAGGTGAGATCAGTTTCTGTAGAGTTCCGCTTGACAATCGACTTGATCGATTCGCCAGGGAAATCGGGGGTTAAAACAACCGGTGTTGCGCTAACACGCACCTCATCGATCATCTCCATCATGTGTGCTTGAATCTGGGCGATACCGGCCTCTTGGGTCACGACGCGAATGAGACGAATCTCAGCCTCCTGCCAATCGTCGTGTTGAAGGAAAATATGCGCTAACAACAGCATCAAATCGACATTTCCCTCTGTCCCTCTCGACCAAATATCGATCTTGCGTTTTGCGCCAAACCCAAACTCTGGATGAGGTCGCATGATCAGGGTTGATTTGCCCAATCCGTGTAAACGACGCATGATTTTGATTTGCATCGTCAACCCCGGCAAAGTACGACTCCATCCCATGACAATGCAATTCGGCTTGAGACCACCGATCCCGTGCGATTGAGCAACCGTTAACGCCCCTTCCTCGAAACTGGGAACAATTTCCGCTTCAGCAAATGCGTCTAAGTCATGATCTGCAATGTATTTCTTGATGTTTTTCTTGGCTATATCACTAAAGTGACCATCGACCAATTTATCTGTATCCCCGATGATGAGCTGAAAGAAAGTGACGACACCTTGCCCCAGTGTTAACCATTTGGCTAATTCAACGAGCGATTCGCGGTTGTGGGGCTGGCCAGTAAAAACGATCAGATTCGGCCGCCAATTGCGCTTCGACAAATCCATCTGCTCTAGCCGGAGCAAAATTGACCGCGCCAATGAAAATAACAGCCCACTCCGCATATCTCCCCAAGTACGGGTGATCTGTCGCCTTTGTAACAAAAAGTAAATGCCGTAGGTGATGATCAACGCCACAATGGTCGCCGTCGTATTGATCAGAAACATCGCACCATAACAACCGATTGCGCCTAGTAAAGAGAGTGACCAATGGATATTAAAGCGCGGCCGAAAGCTAGGATTACCGACTAATTTTTCTAGCCCTGCCACTAAATTAACCATCCCATAGGTGTTTAAGAAAAACATGGCGATGATAGGGGCGACGACATTCAAATCTCCTATCCAAATGACAGCAACTGCGATAATGGTCGAAAAAATGACCGCGACACGTGGCTCTGTGGGGCTACCCATTTGACGAGCGAAGAAAGCAGGCACCGCATTGTCGAGCGCGATAGCTTGCAAGGTGCGGGGAGCGGCGAGAATACTCCCCAACGCGGATGATAAGGTGGATGCCCAAACGCCAAAGAGGATCAGTGAGGGCCAAACGGCAATTGATTGCATCGCCATGTTTTCGGTTAAGAGGGTTTCGGCCGATAAATGAGTGGCGAACCAAATGACCACAAGCATATAGACGACGGCCGTGACCCCAATCGAAAGCAAGGTGCCACGGGGAATATCTCTGCTTGGATTCTTTAGGTCGCCCGACATACTGATGCCAACCTCGATGCCGGTGACGGCCGGGAAGAAGACGGCAAACACGATCCAAAAGGTGGTCTCACCTGTCAGTTGCACGCTCGTTAATGGGGCTTGAAAAGCGTCCCATCCGCCAGCAAAAAAAGAGACCAGCGACGCGATCAGAATGGCTAGAATAAAGTATTGAATTTTAAGCGCAAAATCAGCACCAACAAACGAAATCACCCCAAATAGCAAAGCGACACCGGTCGAAATAAGGCGAGGATCAATCGCTTGCACTGCTTCGATTGTGTAGAGAGCCTCGGTAAACCCGATAATATAAAAGGCGATAGAGATCGCTTGTGACAAAAAGAGCGGTATGCCAATCGCGCCACCGATTTCTAGCCCCAGTGAGCGGGAAATGAGGTAGTAGTTCCCACCAGCCCGCACATTCATGCTGGTTGAAATAGAGGAAAGGGAGAGACCGGTCAAAAAAGAGATCGCATTGGCGAGAAGAACGATTACCAAAGCCCCCCACAGCCCGACTTGCCCCACAACCCAGCCGAGTCTGAGGAATAAAATAATGCCAAGAATAGTCAAGACATTGGGGACAAATACCCCGGAAAACATACCGAATCGGCCGACAGGCGAGATGTTACTCTGTTTGGATGAATTCGAAGACATGCTGCTCATGAATTTCTCGTGTAAATGAATCTGAAATTTCAGGTTATGTGATCACTTTTCATCAACTGGTGCGAATAAACTTCCAGCGGAATCAGTTTATCTTTCGGCCGATTTTACCGACTATGCCGTGATAAAAAAAGTGTACGAATGAACCGCCTACGGTTTTTCAGTTACTCACTCTCTCAGTGTATTAGTCGGCCGCAAACAGCTTGTCTTATTGGTTTCGCCACAAATGTCGATGAAAACACGCCATTTAGGGGCGGAAAGCCAAACTGACATATAATGTTGTCGGAGAATCCTCATGCCCATTTTAGGTTTATTTGCAATTTCTCGTTCAGCCCTCCACCTCTCTCGCGTTCTTTGGCGAAAAGAGGCGTTTCGCGGCTTGCTCTGGGTGACGTTCATCACCATCGCTTGCGGCACATGGTTCTACCACCGATTTGAACCGACCATCACAACGTGGGTTGATGCGTACTATTTCACCGTCATCACCCTGACCACCATCGGCTACGGCGACATGGGGCCGACGCTCCCTTTAACGCGCATCTTCACTACCTTTTACGTCTTTGCTGGGCTGGGCATTATCGCCGGTTTGCTCGGCATCGTTGGCGAAACGGTACTCGAAGATGCGAACCAACGCGCAGAGAAAAAACGAACGGATCAATCGGTGACGTGACACTGTTTGCACTGGGTGATTTGGTGTGAGTTATGTGTTGTGAGGAAGGGGTATGGCCGGAAATCCGGCCGAAATTGAGCTAGTTTGGTTGGGGGAACGGCCGGAAATCGTGTGTCGGCCGTACCAACTATCAACCACAACGGACAATGTGAGCGAGACGCTTGATTCGGCCGAAACGCTCGCGCAGGATGTCCGGGACGGCCGCACTGAAAAGATCGACCAACTCAATGATCAGCTTGATCTGTTGGAGGGACGTTCGGCCGAAGTCTAAACCGTTATCCATACTGGAAGATGCGAACCAACGCGCAGAGAAAAAGCCCAGAAAGTAGCACGTAAGCAAATAGGTGATCAATTGGTCACTTTGATTTTGACCGTTTCTACAGTGGGCATTTTCGCCGTATTTGGCTGGCAACAGAAAAAATCAAACTCGTTGAAAATGGAGTGATGTAATTGCAGCACATGGTTCTATCACCGATTTGAACCGACCATCACAACACCCCACAAAGTCATATTGTGACTAATTCAAAAGCATGATGAAAACAGTATAATGGGTTTATGGTCTATTAGATGGTGTTCAGATCGAAGTCAAAAGAACGTTTGTGTTATTTTCCTGTAAAAGTTGATGATAATTGATTGTTATTCATACATCCTATCATATACTACTTATGTTCTGTTCCAAGCTATTTGATGCCAGAGTTGGAAGGAATTAACCCCCATATAAGAGGTGATAATATGAGTACCGTTGCTCAAAGGTTCAAAAAACTTCTCTCGAACATTCAATTGACTGAAAATCAGTTAAATGATGCTATTATCAAGCATAATGGTGTACGGAAAATATTACATGAGGCATATTACACGTCTGCCTATCAACCAACCGTAACAAGGAAAGCGATAGAAGCCTACAAATCCACACTCATAAAGAATTATTCTGAGTCAGAAGTGCAACTGGATGAAGATTATGTGTATAGGAGTAGTCTGCTCGTCGGATCATATGGAAAAAATACAGCTATAGCTCCACCAAGCGATATTGATATCCTCTTTCAACTTCCAGCCAACCAGTTTGCTCGATACAATAATTACGTGGGCAATGGACAAAGTAGCTTATTACAGAATGTAAAATCGATTTTGAAGAAAACTTATTCTAGCACAGATATAAGAGCTGACGGACAAGTCATATCAGTACCTTTTACTTCATACAATGTAGAAGTTTTACCTGCTTTTAAGTTGGATACTGGTCAATATTATTTTCCTGATACAAACAATGGGGGAAGCTGGAAAATTACCGATCCTAAAGCAGAGAAGAAAAACATTAGCGACTCAAACAAGCGAAGTAAAGGTAATACTGTCAGATTAATAAAGATGATAAAAGCATGGAAATATCATTGCAATGTCCCCATCAAGTCGCTTGTAATTGAGTTGAGGGTAGTGAATTTTTTGAATTCATGGAGTCACTATGATAAAGGGTACACATATTATGATTGGATGATTAGGGATTTTTTCTCCGAACTATTAGAACACGTCAATAGCACTTGCACAATTCCTGGGATAGAGGAAAAAATACACTATGATAATTCATGGGAATCCAAAGCAAAATCTGCATTATCCAGAAGTCAAAAAGCCTGTGATTATGAAACAAACG
>CALECP010000071.1 GCA_937949915.1 uncultured Anaerolineae bacterium | reverse complement strand
TTTGAAAAAGCAGCAGCCGGTACTGGGTGGGTATGATCCTGACAACTATGTATCGTCTCGTATCTTTGCCACGGCCGAGGACGGCCGATCTATCCCCATCTCGCTCGTCTACCGCAAAGGCGCGTGGGATGGCACACCGACCAGCGTGCATCTATACGGGTATGGCAGCTACGGCATCACCATCGATCCTAAATTTAGCAGCAACCGCGTCAGCCTGCTCGACCGAGGGATCGTCTACGCTATCGCCCACGTGCGCGGCAGCCAAATCACGGGGCGCACATGGTATGAAAAAGAAGGCAAATATCTACAAAAGCGCAACACCTTCACCGACTTTATCGCGTGCGCCAACCATTTGATCGCAGAAAACTACACCACGCCCCAACAAATGACAATGGAAGGGCGCAGCGCGGGTGGCTTGTTGATGGGGGCTGTCCTCAACATGGCTCCGCAGCTTTTCGCGGGTGCGGTCGCCGGTGTGCCGTTTGTCGATGTTGTCACGACGATGCTAGATGAATCGATCCCGCTCACCACAGGGGAATGGGAAGAGTGGGGCAATCCGAACGACGAAACGTACTACCAATATATGCTGTCGTACTCGCCGTATGACAATGTGATCGCGCAAAATTATCCGCGCATCTTGGTCACGGCCGGACTGAATGATCCGCGTGTGCAATACTGGGAGCCTGCCAAATGGGTGCAGAAGCTACGCGACCTGAAAACAGACAAACATCCATTACTCCTCAAGATGTTTATGGGCGCAGGGCATTTCAGCAGCAGCGGCCGCTACGACTACCTCAAAGATGTGGCGTTCGACTATGCGTTCATTCTTGATGTGCATGGGAAGTAGAGATAGAGGCGGGAGATAGAGATAGAGGGAAGATTTGGCTAGTGACCTGTTCTGAATGAAGTTTAGGCTGGGTCACTTTTTTTATCTCTTTTATTCGTTGTTTGTCGCTCTTTCATCGTCGGGCAATCGTCAGGTTATGGTTGAGTCGGCCGTGCGTTTTTTGCTATCCTTGTGTCATTCAAGGAGTGTTGTATGTCACAGTTAAAATCGCGCCACTACGTCCAAAGCCTGCTTTTAATCATCCCCATTCTCCTGTTTTTCCTCCCCCTCATCGTTGGTTATAATCGCACCTTCTATCTTTTCTTTCTCGTCAGCATGTTGCTGTTGTTCGGGTATGGATTGATACGCGCTCACATCACTTACTCGCAACTGTATGCTTGGGTGCTGGTCGTCGCTATCGGCTTATTCAGCACGCTTTATGTGCCGCCACTCAACCCGGCCGAAGGGTATCAGATGCAGGTTGCAAACGAGCCAGTTGGCCCCCTCCGCATACTGCCTCTTATGCAATCATTTATCGACCATCAACCATTTGAATATGTGATTTATGGATGGCAGGACGACATGCTTTATTATGCTTCGCGGCCGACAGAGACTACAGGAGGCACATTGGGCAGTGGACAAAAAAATTGGCGATTTGATCCAAAAACAGGTGAATTAAGAGAAGTGGATACCACGCCCTTATCAAAATACGCAAACGAACAATTGTCACGTGATGCTGCCCTGCGTCTATTCGCCGAAGGGCAAGCTGATCCGACAAATTGGTATATCAATCAAATCAAATCACCGGGATACATTTCGCCATCAGGCGACTATACGGCCGTACTTGTCAAATATATCCTGTATGGGCCGCAAGCAGTGGTCATTCTCGAAAAAAGATAGGATTTTGAGATAGAGTTTTGAGATAGAGATAGAGAAAGATTCTGTAAACATCCGCTTTTGACCAAACCTTTTCTCTATCTCTATCTCCCGTCTCTATCTCGATGTTGTGACACAACTGTGACATTACGGCCGTTTTTTTCTGGCATAATGTAATCAGCACAGCCGTTGGGCAAGTGTGAGGAAAAAGATATGTCGATTATTCAAGCCAACCAACCGATTGAAACGAGAACACAGCAAATCGTTGATCTTGCTTGCAACGTTGTATTGGTTGGCGTGTGGGCGTGGCTGTACAAACGGCTACTGGGCTATGTCAGCGTGATCATGTTCCGCTCCGATTTTCGCTTGAACCAACTGTTGCTGATCATGGTTGTTCTGTTGGCAGGCTGGCATTTTCGCAAGCGAGGGGCGCGGGTCAATTTGACGGCCGTCCCCACCCTGCACATACAAGCGATCACCATGACCCTCGGCGGGGCAATTGCTTATATGCTATGCGAAAAATACATCGGAATCAACACGCTCTCCACCAGCTTCATGATTTTAGGCAGCTATGGATTGATCGGACTGTGGATGTCCCCTCACACCTGGCGCAAAAGTTTGCCGGTCGCCTTTTTAATTGTATGCGTCCTCCCCTTTGGCACGATGTTGCAAACATTTCTCGGCTACCCGATGCGGATTATCACGGCCGACATCGTGCAAACGATGCTCGTACAAATGGGTATCCCCACCATCACAACCAGCACGATTTTGGTCACCGTTAACGGCATCGCCAACATCGATCTGCCCTGTAGCGGCGTACAAAGTATCTGGACAGGCACCATGTTTTTGATGGCAGCGACTTGGCTAGAAAAGCGCAAACTCAATCTCAAATGGATCGGGATTTGGCTGGTGTTGATGGTGTTGCTTTTCATTGCGAACTTTACGCGCGTGTTTACGCTCACCATTTTGGGGGCGGTCTGGAATTGGTGGGAGATCGCTGAAATTGTTCATGTACCGTTAGGTGTGTGTGGCTTTGTATTTGCGTGTGGCGGGGCTTTGTTCCTCTTGCGGAAACAGGCACGACTCGATGGGACAAAGAGCGGGGCAATGGCACGGCCGGTGCGCTGGCTTGCCCCGCTCCTTATCGGCATCGTCGCCCTCATGGCCATCACGCACAAGCCATTTTATCAACCCGCATCGGCGTTGCAGCCGATCAGTTGGGTGTATCCGGCCGCGTTTAATGTGACGGCCGACCCATTAGAACCGAACCAATACGAACTACTGATGCGAGACGGCGCTGATTCGGCCGACCGCTATCGCTTCTCATGGCGTGGGCAAACAGGCTCAATTATTTTGGTCGGCAGCCACACCTGGCGCGCCCACCATTTGCCCGAACGCTGCTTTGAGGTAGCCGGACACAAGCCACTCGCCATCGAACCGATAATGGTAGGCGATGCGTTCTCGCTCCGCACCTTAACCTTGATGGATACAGACCAAACGGCCGCCTTCTGGTTTCAGTCGGCCGCCCAAACAACAAACGACTACACCCAGCGTATATGGGCAGACTTTGTGCAGCCCCGCGACAATTGGGTACTGGTGTCGATTTTATTCGACGGCAACGTTGACCATGAATCGGCCGACATGCAAGCATTCTATGAACAACTACACGAGACCGTTGGCAACCAGCTAAAGCTAATGGCTAACAGCTAACAACTTTTCTTGGAGACGTATGATGAGATTATTACGAGGCATTTACAACTTTCTGACCAACCACCGATGGGGCTATCTCTTCTTTTGGGGCTGGAACTTGATTTTTGGCATTATGGTCATCACCGGGTTCGTTCCCGGCGTGTTGATCCATGTCGTTCCGGCCGTGCTAGAAGGGCTAATCCCAGCCAATTTCTTTGTGCTGAGTGTGATTTTTATGCTCACCCCGTTCGTGTTTATGTATGTTGGCTTCCGCCAATTTCGAGATCGGCCGCGTGCGCTATTCGGGTTGCTCTATGGCATTGAATGGCCGATTTTGGCGATGCTGGCGTTCCGCTTTTTCGCCGTCAAGCAGCTTACCCCTCTGATGACATTTGTGTTTGTCGTCGCCGGGATCGCCATCACCATTTACGGCTGGCAACTGCTCGATGATCGCATCGACAAGCGCGGCCGTATCCCCGCCATGTTGCGCGTCACCGGACTAAGTAGCCTCCTGATGTTGGGCCTCTACTTTGTGTCGATTCCCGGCATTATGATGCCGCCACTTGTCCGCTCATTTTTGTATGAAGTAAGCTGGGAATTACGCTTCTTTGACCTCGCCGATCTGTTCAGCGACATCATAAACGAAGGGGCAGACGCGCTCGTCATCATCCCGATGCTGATCGCCTACCTGACCATTTTCAGCCTATTCGGGATCGCGTTGTCGATGATGCCGATTTGCATTCCTGTGCTGTACGGCCGCGCATGGTGGCGGGGTGTTCGTGCGGCCGGGTCACGGCTGGGCTGGCTGCTCACGGCTGGCATGACTGGATTGACGGCCGTAGCCCTGATCTTCACCTTCACCACCCTCAGCAACCAACCCCAACTAGACGCGCACCAACTGCTATTAGAGCCGCCCACCACCCTAGAAGAAGCGCACGCACTAGAGGCGCAGGAAGACAAAATCCGGGCAGGCTTGGTCGATGCGTATTTGGCAGCATATCGCTATCCCGGTGTGTCAAGTGATTACAACGTGGCGTATGATGCGTGGACGTATAATTATGAACGCAGCTATTATGGTCGTGAAAAAATGAATATGGATGCGCTGGCCAGCGTGGAAACGGCCGAAAAAATCGGGCAGGTTTTCGCACGGCTGACGACACCATTTAACTATCGGCCGATGGATGCAGAAGGGTGTGAGGAAGAAAACGGCTGGCGGTGCTGGCAGAGGTCTATGCGACGCTGGGAAGCTGATCGAGCGGCCGAACTGTATCAGTCATACTTCGATACCCCGATCAACGAAGGCGAGAATGCTGTCATCGTCGATGCAGTGCGCCAGACATGGAACCCCGACACCGCCATGAGCCAATGGCAAGCGGTTGATGATCGTGAGATATGGGTGAAGCAGCAAGATGTAACCATTACCGAACATGGCGACTGGGCAGAGGTCGAACTGCATGAGGTGTATGTCAACCAGACATTTGATCGCGGTGAAGTGGTGTACTTCTTTAGCTTGCCAGAGTCGGCCGTGGTCACAAGCGTGTGGCTGGGCGACGACGAAAACGGCAAAATATACGAGCATGTGGTCGCGCCACGTGGGGCTGCCCAGCAAGTGTATCAAGAGCAAGTGCAAATCACGCGCCGCGACCCCGCCCTTGTCGAGCAGATCGGGCCGAGCCAATACCGTTTGCGCGTCTACCCCGTGCCACAAAAAACACAGCGCTGGGACGAAGGAAAGTTCGGCTGGGACAAAACGATTTACGAAGATGGCGAGAGCTTGCACATGTGGCTCAAATTCAGTGTTTTAGGGCAACAAAAAGGGTGGCCAATGCCGCAATTGACTGAAAAACGGAACGCTTATTGGACCGATCAATCTGTTCGCACAATCAATGGCGAGAAGATCGACACTGATGATTGGCTGCCAAGCATGATTGAACCGGCCGCAGGTATTTCCTGTTCTGGTTGCCCGGCTGTTGATATGGTAAATAGACGTGTAGATTTACCTAACGGTCAATCAGTCGTCATCCTGAATGACTTCAAAATCTCACGCGAGGAGCCGCTTGTTTCATATTCGGTTGAGGAATTAAGTCATATTAATGCGGCCGTTGTCCTTGATCGCTCGTACAGTATGCGCGATGTCTCAGAGCAAGTTACGAATACATTATCGGGCTTGAATGAAGCTCTAGGTGATGTTGATTTGTTTTTAACATCGGCCGACAATCGTGGTGAATCTTCGGCATGGCTCAGTGAATTTGATGACAATGACATAAGTAATCTCTTCTATTTTGGTGGTCAAAATGCGGCTCAATTGCTGCAACAATATGATGAATTGCGAGACACATTTGCCACCAGCAAACAATACGATGTTGTGTTCGTCATCACCGATGATTCTGGCTATGAATTAGGTGAAATTGATTTTGAAGTACCGCGTATCGAAGAACCTGTTTGGATGATCCATCTTGGTAGCGCACCGATTGGGTATGATGATGACACATTAGAGGTCTTGCAAGCAAGCGGTGGTGGTAGTGTCCAAAATTGGACAGACGCAGTTGTCAGGTACACACTCTCTGCCGAATCACGTGAATATATTACTGACACATATGACAACCGCGTGTGGATCACAATGCCAACAGATGAGGTGGATACGAGCATTCCAAACGACCCGGCATTCGCGCCCATCGCGGCTCGTCGCTACATCATCAGCGAAATGATGGCGAACCGGGGCGACTTGAGCGACGTAGACCAGTTGCGCGACATTCACGCCATCGCTGTCGAAAACAGCATCGTCACGCCGTATTCGAGCATGATCGTGCTGGTCAACGAGCAGCAAAAAGATCGTCTGAAAGAGCTTTCGGAGCAAGATGATGCGTTCGAGCGCGAGTTTGAGGAAGTGGGACAGACAGAAATGCAAGCCACGGCCGTGCCTGAACCGGAGGAGTGGTTGTTGATCATCGCGGGTGTTTGTCTCCTCGGCTACTACATTCGCAAAAATCGCTTGGAAAGTGGGGCATCTGGTTTCCTCTCCTTCTAACTTTCCTACTTTTTAACTTGCAACTGTCTTCACTTTTTAACTTTTTCCTCTTCCAACCAAAAAAGGCGCGGCCGTGAATCCTCTCACGGCCGCGCTTGTTGCTTTGTCGTCATTAGCAAATAAATACCACTTTCTTACTAGGGCATCCGCATCATTTCAGTTATTATCTTGGTGGAAAACTTTCGTATTTGAACTTTTGCGATTTACAAAATCAAAATACGAAACACTTCCACTATTTTTTCCCTTAGCTTGATACCAATGGACACGGTATATCGTGTTCCTACCTACCAAGCATGAAATTGCGTAAACCTTAACTACTATTTTCTGGATCACTATGCCTACAACATCGGCCGCTTACCCCCCTGAATACTTTGAACGCCAAAACGAAGAGGATGATCGCCTCTTTTATCTTGAGCCGCGCTTTGTGACACATATCGACGACGGTGCGCTCAAAACATTGACCGCCCTGCTAGATGAATTGCTGAAGCCGCATGATCGTGTGCTGGACTTGATGAGCAGTTGGCGCACGCACTTGCCTGATGATTTTGTCTCGACATCGGTGACTGGCATCGGTCTCAATGCGGCCGAAATGGCAGACAACCCGCAATTGACCACGTATGAGGTGCAAAACCTCAATCATGATCCCCTGTTGCCGTATGGCGGGGATAGCTTTGATGCAGTGCTTTGCACGGTGTCGGTGCAATACATGATCAAGCCGCTCGAACTGTTTGGCGAGGTCAATCGTGTCCTCAAACCGGGTGGCGTGTTTGTCGTCTCGTTTTCTAATCGTTGCTTCCCAGAAAAGGCGATCAATGCGTGGACGTACAGTGGCGGTGAGGATCATTTGGGACTGGTGAACAGTTATTTCCAACTGTCTGGCAATTGGGTAGACCCGCATGTGCGGCTTCGCAACCCACCAGATGGGGATCGCTTGTTTATGATGTGGGCGTTTAAGCATGACGGCCGTTTGGTGGATGCTGCAACCGCGTAGGGACATGGTACGCCATGCCCCTACGCGGCAAATAGTAATGTGAACAAAAAAAAGGAATAAAAAATGTCTATTGAATTGAGTGACCGCGTACAACAGTTGATCAGCGCAATGACGCTGGAAGAAAAAGTAGCGATGCTTTCGGGCGAGGATTTTTGGACAACGGTGGCGAATGAGCGCCTGGGGATTCCGAAGGTGAAGGTGAGTGATGGGCCGAATGGGGCGCGGGGTGGTCTATTTTCGATGGGGCCGACGGCCGCGTGTTTTCCGGTGGGGATTGCGCTGGCGGCGACGTGGAATACAGAATTGGTGCAGGCGGTCGGCCGGGCGATTGGCGAGGATGTGATCACGAAAGGGGCGAAGGTGCTGCTTGCGCCGACGGTGAACATCGACCGTTCGGGCTTGAACGGCCGCAATTTTGAATGCTACTCGGAAGACCCGCACTTGAGCGCACAGATGACGGTAGCGTATATCCGGGGCGTACAGAGCAATGGGGTGGCGGCGTGTGTCAAGCATTTTGTGGGCAATGAGTCGGAGCATGAACGGTATACGATGAACTCGATTATCGGGGAGCGGGCGCTGCGCGAGGTGTATTTGCCTCCGTTTAAGGCGGCCGTGCAGGAGGCAGATGTGTGGGCGGTGATGACGGGCTACAACAAAGTGAATGGGACGTGGTGCAGCGAAAATCCGCGCTTGCTGAAAGATATTTTGAAGGGGGAATGGGGCTTTACGGGCGTGGCGATGTCAGATTGGTGGGGGACGAGCAGCCCTGCGATTGGCGCGGGGGGCTTGGATTTGGAGATGCCGGGGCCGGCGCGATTTACGCCAGCATTTGCGTCGCTGGTGGCGGCGGGTGAACTGGATGAAGCTGAGATCGACGACAAGATCGGCCGGATTTTGACGTTATTTGAGCGGGTGGGCGCGTTTGAGAACCCAGATATTCCTGAAGAGTGGGCGGACGATACGGCCGAACATCGGGCGATTGCGTTGCAGTCGGCGACGGAGGCGGTGGTGCTGCTGAAAAATGAGGGCGCGATTTTGCCGCTTGATTTGGAGAAGACGCAACAGATTGCTGTGATCGGTGAAAATGCACGCTGGGCGGCGATTATGGGCGGCGGCAGTGCGCGGATTCCGGCGCATTATACGGTGTCGCCGTTGGCTGGCATCGCGGCGCGGGTGCAGGGCGCGGCCGAATTGGTGTATGAGATCGGGTGTACGAACCATAAGTTAGTGCCGTTGCTTGACGGGAAAAGTATACGGGCGGCCGATGGGTCGGCCGGGTTTGATGTGCATTATTTTGATGGCACGCAGTTGGTGGGTGAAGCGGTGGGAACACAGGTGAGCGCTCAAACGGAGTTGACGCTGTTCGGCATGGTCAACCCGGCTTTGGCTGATCAGAGTGATTACGCGGTGCGCTTGTCTGGGTCGTTTGTGCCTGAGACAACTGGCTCTTATGAACTGAGCCTGGTAACACACGGGCAGGGTCGTATGAAGATCGCGGGGGAAGTGGTGATCGACAATTGGACGGCCCAATTAACCGATCTGGGCTTGTTCGATATGGCTGGGGGTGAACGGCGTGTGATGGTGGACATGGTTGCTGGCGAGGCGGTTTCGATTGAGATCGAGGCTAATTCGGCCGGGACGATGGGCTTCAACACGGTGCGAATCGGGTGTATGCCACCGATGGCGGCCGATCCGATAGCGGCGGCTGTCGCGGCTGCAAAAGCGGCCGATGTGGCGATTGTATTTGTTGGCACGTCGCACGAGTGGGAGACAGAAGGGGGTGATCGCGCTGATATGCGTTTGCCGGGGAATCAGGATGAGGTGGTGGCGGCCGTGGCGGCCGCGAACCCGAATACGGTTGTGGTGCTGAATACGGGATCGCCTGTGATGATGCCGTGGCTGGACGATGTGCCTGCGCTGGCACAAGCGTGGTTCCCTGGGCAGGAGAGCGGCAATGCGATTGCGGCCGTGCTGTTTGGTGATGCTGATCCGGGCGGCCGGTTGCCGCAGACATTCCCGGTGCGGGAGGCGGATCATCCAGCGTATCTCAATTATCCGGGCGAGAGTGGCGATGTGCTGTATGGCGAGGGTGTTTTTGTGGGCTATCGTCATTATGAGGCGCGGGATATTGCGCCGATGTTCCCGTTTGGGTTTGGGCTGTCGTATACCGATTTTACCTACGCCAATTTGCGTGTGCCGAGTGATGTGCAAGTGGGTGAGACGATTGTGGTGGCGGTCGATGTGACGAATACGGGCGGCCGGGCTGGTAGTGAGGTGGTGCAGGTATATGTGGGCGATCCGGTCAGTCGGCTGGTACGGCCGCAGAAGGAGCTAAAGGGGTTTGCAAAGGTGACGCTGCAACCGGGCGAGACAAAAACGGTGACGGTGATGCTGGATGCGGCCGCGTTGGCTTATTATGATCCTGAGCTGTGTGAGTGGGTGGCGGAAGCGGGTGAATTTGAGGTGATGATCGGCAGGAGTGCGGCCGATATTCGGTTGACGGCCGGGTTTACTTATCACAATCCGCTTGATGCGTACACATTCAAAAATGATACGCGCTTGCATGTTGAGTTGCCGTTGGCGGCATTGCTGGCGGATGAGGGCGCAAAGGCGGTGCTGGTGCAGCATATCGGGCATTTGTTGTCGTCGATGAATTTGATGTTTGCTCAGGGTCATTCGCTGGCGAAAACGTCTCAGGATCGGCCGCACTTGATCAGTGTGCGGCAGTTGCATCGGATCAATGATGGGTTGACGGCGCTGGCGTAAAGTAGGGACACGATGAATCGTGTCCCTACGTGAAGTGAAACCACATGATCAGTTGAAAGATGATGGTGCTGGCGACTGTACCAAAGTAGATGAGTGAGAGAATGGCGGCCGTGCTTATGCGCGGCCGTTTTTGTTTTTCGGCCGAATCGTCGAT
>CALECP010000070.1 GCA_937949915.1 uncultured Anaerolineae bacterium | reverse complement strand
GCCAATGTTGTGTTTCTCGCCCTTACTCTATTTGAACGCCCTTATTTATCTCGTTCTTACAGTGGACTCAGGATGTGATTTTTCAAAACTCATAATTTCATTGAAAGATGTCAGAAATACAATTTTGTTTTCAAGTAGATTAAGCATCAATACTGAAGATTTTCCCTTCATGGTTTTTTCTCCCTAACAAAGATGAAGAAGCTATATCTATTATATGCCAAACATGCAGCAATCAGGAATCTTTCGGGTGCGCTAACAAGTTGTCATCGATCACAAAGAATGAAGAATTTATCACAGAGACAAAAGCCAGAGTCACAGAGAATACGGAGGAAGATACAAAAAACGCTGTATTTTCTTACCTCTATGCCTCTGTGTCCTCTGTGGCGAGATTTTTTTATGACAAGTCATTAGCGCACCCGAATCTTTCAGCCCGCTCACAATCCGTAATATGACTCCTCTATAAATTAAATAAGTAAATCATCCTCATCACTTCCTGGATATCAAGGAGCTAGTTCTTCATCAGCTTACCTATCGATAGCATAAGCCTCCCGCAAAAAGGTAGGCTTCCAAAAATTCGACCTGTATATTGGATATTAACTTATCCCTCTTTCGCGCAAGAACAGTTTGTTTTTGTTATTGCAGAACGAGTGCATGGGCAAGATTGACGGCCGTGCTAGTTTTACCCACACGACGTTTTGCATTCGATATGATCAGGTTTCTTGGCATATTACCAATGGGAATCTATGGTATACCAACAAATCGAATGAAACGGCAAGATCATTTAACCAAAAGTAACAGCATCAAAACAGATAGTTGGGTATAGTATGTGCTATGCGAGTCTGGGTGATTGTATTCAATTTTATTGTGCTGTTTTTGGTGATGGCATCATCTGCTTGGGCGGCTGCGCCAGAGCATACTTTTGCTGTGCCAGAACGGTCGGAAAATAGCTTTCTGGATACGTCATGGTATGCGCGGGTGTACAACTTTACCGATGTGTACACAACACCTGCGCCGTCGAGCGTGGTACGCAATGTGGGGGAAGGTTTTCTGTATTCGACCCTGCACGGCCGCACGACGGCCGAAGATGGCTCGGAATGGTACATGCTCAATTACAATGAATATGTGCCAGCCAGAAGCGTGAAAGAAACACAAGCACCGACCTTCCAGGGAACAGTTGTACAGCAGCAACCAGAACGGGTTTTTGGCTGGATTGTGTCGCCTGTACGGCCGAGCAGCCGCGTAGGGGGTTTGCCAAACACCGATTTTCTGACGCTGCAACGCTATGACTTTTTCCAAGTGTATGATGCAGGTGTCGATAGCAATGATCTCGTTTGGTACAACATTGGGGGCGGCCGTTGGATCATGCAGCATCACGTCAGTTTGGTCGATGTCAACGAGCGGCCGGAAGAAGTAGGGGAAGATCAATTTTGGGTAGAAGTCGATCTATATGAACAGACGGTTGCAGCCTACGAAGGCGACCGTATGGTGTACGCCAGCATCATTTCTAGTGGTCTCGACAAGTGGCCGACCCGCGAGGGGCTTTTCCAAGTGTGGGCGCGATTAGAACGCACAAAGATGTCTGGCTCTGAAGGCAAAGAAGATTACTACTTCATCGAAGAAGTGCCGCATACACTTTATTTTGATGGCGAGATCGCACTGCATGGCGCGTATTGGCACGATGATTTTGGCTATCAGCATAGTCATGGCTGTGTCAATATGGCACCCCGCGATTCGGAATGGGTATTCAATTGGTCGAATGATGCGCCCACTGATTTGTGGGTGTGGGTACATACGTCCGATCCCGTCGATTTGGTGACGGCCGCGCCTGCATCTGACATCACGCCATTGGCTGACGTACTATCACAAACATTGAACCAAGTAAGCAGAAGAATGAGCGCACTCCCCTTGCGCTAAAAAAAAACGCAACGCATTTGCGATTTGCATTTGAGACATCTTCTTTGTAAAATTTAGTTACAAACGATCTTGTAACCAAAGTAGGGAAGAATTGATGTTAAAAAATACGCACTTATATCAAGAAATTTACGAACAACCAGCCGTGATCAAGCAAATTTTTGCGAACGAGCAAGCCACTTTGCAAGCGTTGGCAAACGAGCTGCGGCAGCGTGACATTACGCACGTCGTAATCGCAGCGCGTGGCACAAGCGACAACGCAGGTCGCTATGCTAAATATGTGCTGGGCGCGAAAAATGGGATCACGGTCACATTGGCGACACCGAGCTTGTTTTCAATTTACAAGCAGCCTCCCCGTTTTGGCAATGCGCTTGTATTGGGCATTAGCCAGAGTGGGCAAAGTCCTGATATTGTGAGCGTGTTAGCCGAGGCGCGGAAGCAGGGTACGCTGACGGCCGCCATCACCAATTTCGCTGATTCACCCCTAGCGGCCGAGGCTGATTTTATGATTGGGCTGAATGCAGGGATTGAAAAAGCGGTAGCGGCAACAAAAACATACACGTCTGAGTTGGCCGCGATTGCGATGCTGAGTGCGTTGTTGGCGGATGATGAGGCGATGTCGGCCGAATTGGCACAAATCCCGAACGCAGTCGCCGATACACTGGCACTAGACGACACCATCGCCGCGCTTGTCCCCCGCTATCGGTATGTAGACCGCTCTGTCGTGATCGGCCGTGGCTACAATTACGCTACCGCTTTTGAATTGGCACTTAAACTGAAAGAGCTAACCTATACGACTGTCGAGCCATATAGCAGTGCCGACTTTCAGCACGGCCCATTTGCGTTGATCGAGTATGGCTTCCCTGTTGTTACGATTGCGCCAAGCGGCATCATTTTGCCAGAGCTTCAGTCGTTTATCGGCAAATTACGCAAGGCTGGGGCAGAAGTGATCGCAGTTAGTGATGATGAGGCGACGCTGGCGATGGCACAGAAGCAGATCAAGCTACCGACGGCCGTACCGGAATGGCTCTCTCCATTGACCGCGATTGTGGCGGGGCAGCTTTTTGCCATGCACGCGGCCGATACACGGGGCTATGACATCGACCAACCACGCGGATTGAACAAAGTGACCGAAACTCATTAGTTTACCGATCTATCAAATAAAGCTCCTTCTAAACAGAGTTGTTTTATGGTACGATTTCAGGAGAGAGTTTCGTTCTTTCTTAGAGAGAACAAATAGAGAAGTTTCTGCAAAGTTGGTAATTATCGTGACAGGGAAAAAATGGCAAAGGCAACCAGACAACAGTCTAAGCAGCATAATACGCGCCTTATTCTGAAAACGATTTATGAAGAGAAAACGCTTAGTCGTGCCGATTTGGCGCGTCAGACAGACCTAACCCGGCCGACGGTTTCAACTATCGTCAACGATCTGATCAAGCGCGATCTTATTTATGAATCAGGTATAGGGGAATCGACAGGCGGCAAGCGGCCGATCCTCGTCCAAATAGCAAAAGACGCACACCAGATGTTGTGTATCGACATTAGCGGCCGTCGTTTGCGGGGGGCATTGGTCAATCTACGCGGCGAAGTGACAGAGCGTATCGAATCACCCAACATCAACCTTCAGGGTGAACAGGCGACGGCTGAAATGTTCAGCATTATTGATCGTTTGATAGCAACAAACAACACTTCGATTCTCGGCATCGGAGTCGGTACGCCCGGTTTATTCAATCCGCATACCGGTATTGTCCATCGTGCCATCAACCTCAATTGGGAAGCTGTTCCATTACAGAAACTGCTAGATGAACGATACGATTACCCTATTCACATCGCCAACGACAGCCAAGTAGCCGCGATGGGGCAACTCGCCTACACCCCTTCCGGGGATAGCCAAAATTTGATTTTGCTCAAGATGGGGCGTGGTATCGGGGCAGGCATTTTAATGAATGGCACGATTCTCCAGGGCGATGGCTACGGCACTGGTGAGATTGGGCATGTGGTTATCGCCGAGCAGAACGACCAATTGCTGACGTTAGAATCAGTGGCAAGTTCCCAATTTGTCTTAGACAAGATACGCGAGATTATGGGCAACGATACGCTTGTGTGGAACGACATCAATCCGACGTTGTTGGAAAATGACGAGATAGCGCAATTGGTGGAAACAGTGGGGCATTATTTGGGCATTATGGTTGCCAATATGATCGCCATTGTCAACATTCATCACATTGTTATTTCTGGGAGATTGTCGCAGTTTGGTGATAGGCTATTGGAAAAAACGAAGCAAACAGCATTAAATTATGGTTTGAAAGATATAGTAGAAGCCACGACTATTAGCTACTCTGAACTGGGGAGCGATATTGTGTTGTTGGGTTGCAGTGCGCTGATCTTGAAAAACGAGTTGGGGATATTGTAAGTGTTTATCGGATTAGATGTTGGCGGCACAAAAATCGCCACCCTGGTAACAGATTTTGAGGGACGGCCGTTAGCCAAAGTAACGCTCCCAACAGATGTAAATCGATTAGAAGCGTCGGTACTCAAAGCGATCTATTGTGCTTTGGAAAAGAGTCGTCTGCTACCTACTCAAATCACGGGGATCGGTATTGGCATTCCTGGCATGGTTGACCATACGGCCGGAACAGTCACTCACGCGGTCAATTTGGGTATTACACAGCCATGGCCACTGGCACAGATATTGAGTGAGCGATTTCGGACTACGGTATGCGTTGAAAACGATGTGCGCCTCGCCGCAAACGGTGTCAGCCATTATTTAGGTATTGACAATCTTGTGTATCTCAGCCTCGGCACCGGCTTCTCGGCCGGGGTTGTCATCGACGGCCATGTGTATCGTGGACAATCGGGGATGGCTGGCGAGATCGGGCATGTGCCAGTGACACCAAAGGGTGAAACGCTAGAGCAACTGATCGCTGGTACAGGCATTGTGCGCCAAGCACGGGCGGCCGGTATCATGATCGACCATGCAGGCGAACTGTATGATCTGGCGGCCGATGGCCACGCCAATGCGATAGAGCTTGTCAAGCATATCAGCTTCTATATCGCTCGTGCGATCCATTGGTTAGTGATGGCGTATGACACCCATGCTGTCGTCTTGGGCGGGGGCGTTTTGCGGTCGCAAAAGACACTCATGCCAGCCCTGTTTTGCACCTTATCCTCATTCCGCGCCCAATCGAAATTGAATGCAGCGATGTTGCCCGATGAAAAAATCATGACGCTCCCGGCCGATTTTAATGCCGGAGAATGGGGGGCGATTCACATGGTCAAAAATGTTGTCCCTGCCCGTGCGCTCAACGGTCATGTGTCCACGCTTCAAGCAGTCCTTACATGACAACTCTCATACGGAATGCAACTATTTTCGCACCCGATTTGCCGCTAACGGGCGATCTACTGATCGAAGATGGCAAAATAGCGGCCGTCTCACCCGCCATCGATCAAGACAGTGCAAATGTAATAGATGCCACTGGGCTGATACTCGCACCCGGTTTTATCGATCTTCAGCTAAATGGCGGTTTTGGGCATGACTTTACCGATGACCCAGAGACGATCTGGGTGGTGGCGGCACAGTTACCGCAATATGGTGTCACCGGTTTCTTGCCGACTATCATCACTGCGCCATTGGCAAAAACAGCACACGCACAAGCTGTTCTCGGCCGTTCCCCCGACACACCTGGCACCCAGCCACTAGGCTTGCACATCGAGGGGCCTTTCCTCAATGTGCAGAAAAAGGGCGCGCACAACCCGGACTACATCCAAGAACCGGATGTGACGGCCGTGCATGATTGGTCGCCAGAGACGCATATTCGCCTTGTCACCCTTGCGCCCGAAAAACAAAACGCCCACGATATGATCCGCCATTTGACAGCACAGGGGGTGGTGGTCAGCGCGGGGCATTCGATGGCAACACACGATCAAGCGATTGCCGCTTTTGACGCGGGTATACGCTACGGCACACATCTGTTTAATGCGATGCCACCGATCCATCATCGTGAGCCGGGGTTGCCGGGGGCGTTGTTGGGGGATGCTCGGCCGACGATTGGCATTATTCCCGATGGCATTCATGTGCATCCCCATTTGATAAAAATGGTGTGGTTGACGGCCGGACACAGGCTCAACGTCGTCACCGATTCGATGGCAGCGATGGGGATGCCGCCCGGTGATTTTATGCTAGGCGATCATCATGTGACGGTAGATGCTACCAGTGCGCGACTAGAGAATGGCACATTGGCAGGCAGTATTGTCACGCTCGATCAAGCGGTCAAAAATTTGGTGGCGTGGACGGGGTGTTCATTGGCCGCGGCCGTCAAGACCGTGACAGAAGTTCCGGCCGATTTGCTCAATATGCCCCACAAAGGACGCATTGTCGTCGGCAACGATGCCGACCTCGTTTTGCTTACGCCAGAGGGCGATATACACACCACATGGGTTGCAGGATCGTGTTGCTTTGTGAATAATGCTAAGAGATAGTGAATTTAATAGATTAAGCATGATCAATTGCCGATAAAGCTGACAGGCAGATGTGCTGCATGGCTAAAACATAGGTAACAAACAATGGACACAACAAAAGAACTTTCTCCCGAAGCACAAGCGATTTACGATGGTCTGAAAGCGAAAATCGGGTCATTTACGCCTGATTTTGAGCTATGGTACAAGGCGCAATTGGCGGTTGAGATCAACCAGCTCAAAAAGGAGCGCAATGCGGTTGTGCTAGGACACAACTATATGGAGCCGGTGCTGTTTCATACAGTGTCTGACTATGTGGGCGATTCGCTTTATTTGAGCCGGGTAGCGGCCGAAACAGAGGCAGACGTGATCGTGTTCGCCGGGGTTGAATTTATGGCCGAGACAGCCAAAATTCTCAACCCGACGAAAACGGTGCTGATCCCATCGACAAAAGCAGGTTGCTCGCTCGCCGAGGCGATTACGGCCGAAGATGTACGCTGGCTCAAAGCACAGTACCCCGGTGTGCCAGTCGTCACCTACGTCAACACGTATGCCGATGTAAAAGCTGAGACAGACATTTGCTGTACCTCTGGCAACGCCGTCAAAGTGGTCGAATCGCTCGATAGCGACCAAGTGATCTTCTTGCCCGATGAATTTTTGGCGGGCAATGTGGCGCGTGAGACGGGCAAAACGATCATTTTCCCCACAAAAGATAAACCGGACGGCGATAACCCTGACCTGCAATACCAAATGATCGGTTGGCAGGGACGGTGCATGGTACATGAACAATACACGGTCGAAGACATTACAGCGATTCGTGCCGATCATCCTGATGTGGTTGTGCTGGCACACCCGGAATGCAGCCCCGAAGTGGTAGAAGCAAGCGACTTTAGCGGTAGCACCACAGCGATGATGGATCATGTGCGTGACAATGATTTCCCTTCTATTTTGCTGCTCACAGAATGCTCGATGGGCGACAACATCATTGCCAATAACCCGGACAAAAATGTGTTGCGCCTGTGCAGTGTACGCTGCCCCCACATGAACCAAATCCAGATGCAAGATATTTTGAACGCGCTTAAATTCAATCAGTACGAAGTGACTGTGCCGGAAGATATTCGCTTGAAGGCGTTGGCTTCGGTGGAGCGCATGATTGCGATTGGCTAGCGAGATTTTTGCGAGATAAACGGCCGTTTTGCCCCACAATACTTTGTAAAATGTGAGTGATCGGTGATCTGTTGATGGATCGCTTCACTTTACGAGCAAATGAGATTAGACTGCTACTATGCGTTTGAATGAATTACCTATTGGTTATGAATGGATCGATCAAGTAGCGGCCGAGCCGAACACCGTGCTGGCATGGGACAACACCCAGCAGCGCAAAGTGTGGTTGACGACCGTGCCGTTGGCCACGTCTCTGCAAGAAGCTGTGTCGCGTGTGCAACACCATGCGAACAACACCGATCAATTTGAGGTGGTAGCAGGTCAAGAAGTCAGTTGGCTGGTGCGCCCTGTGCCAGACGATGGCGAGACGATCCGGGTTGAGATCGAAGTTGAAAATGAGGCAGACATGCTGCACGAATACCCAGAAGAGTGGGTGACAGGCAGACGGCCGCGCACCGAAAGGCGGCCGACATCGACACCGAACAAACGTCGTTTGGCATGGGTGGCTGCCAATGCGCTGGCATTTAGCGTCGCCTTTGGCTACGACCCCGAATGGTCGCACACACTAACCCGCAGCAGTTACTTTTTGTTGGGTGGCGGTCTGTACGCGCTCTCATTTGGCACAGCGCAATGGGCTGTCCTCAAAGATCGCTTGCGCCAGCCAGGTAAATGGTTTGTTGTGGCGGCATTGGGGCAGGCACTGTCATGGTTTTTGCTCTATTTTTGGGCGATGCCATTCCTCACTGTGTTTGGCGTGATGGGTTTGACCGCTTTCTTGCATCTCAAATTTAGCCCCGAAGTGATCAAAAATCCGGCTCGCTGGATGGTGGGCTACCCGTTGGCGTGGACGATGGCGTACTTTTTCTTGTGGACGTTCGTCGGTGGCATGTCGTACACGGTCGGTGCGATTCCAGGTATTATGATTGCGATGATGACGATGTTTGTCTTGCGCTTTCAAACAAAAGAGGAGGCGGCTGCACAATGAGCAACCCATTCAAACAAGAACAAAAACAACAAATGAAACAACAAGCGGCCGACACCGAAGAAGAGCTATTGATTTATCCAGTCGAATGGGTGGGCGGCAAACAACAAACAGACCGGCCGCGCATTTCCAGCGACACCAAACGGTGGATGGCATGGGTGGGATTAAACACGGCCGCCTTTATGGCCGCCTTCTCCGGTGTCGATTGGATCGATTCTTTCTCCTTTTCCCATGGCATATTTGCTTTGCTTTCCGGGCTGCTTACAGGTGTTGTTTTTGGTGGTACACAATGGCTGCTGCTCCGCAAGCGCCTTGCACGGCCTCGGGCATGGTTTTTCAGCACTTTCATCGGTCTGATGTTGATGTTTGGCTTGCTGGCGGCCGGTGTTGCACCGTATACTGGCTTGTTGATCAGCATGTTCATCAGTAGCCTCATTCAAGTCAAAACCACGCCAGAAGTGCTACGCTATCGGCGGCTATGGCTCGTGTTCAATCCGCTTGTGTGGTCGCTCACGCTGTTTGCCGCCTTCACCTACTTCCCCATCATGGGCGAACCTTCGATGTGGTTGATCCCAGGGCTGATTTTTGCGCTGACTAGCTCTCTCGGTATTCGACATAAAGAAGCGCCCCCTAAAATAACCTGAACTGAGCGTGCTGAGGCAGGCAGTTTCCGAAAATAAAGTACCGTGTTCCGCAGGGGCGTACTCTTTCTGTCAGGATGGCAGATAGTAGTCGAGGGTAGACAAGAACCTTTCGGCAATCGACTCATGCCTATCCCTTAAAAATATCCCACTGGAACAACCCCAATTTGTGTAGCCGATAACGCACCGCCACCCACACTGTCGTCAGCCCATACTCCATACTATCGCGAAAACTGATCGAACTCGCCTCATCAAAATACTTGGTTGTCACCGGCACTTCAGCAAACGTGAAATCGAAATGTGCCGCTTGGAAAATCATTTGCGTATCAAACACAAAGTTATTTGAGTTGCGTAAAAACGGCACGGTCTCTAAAAAACGGCGACTGTATGCACGATAGCCAGTGTGACATTCAGATAGCTTTGTCCCCATCATCAAATTTTCTAGCGTCGTCAAAAAGCGATTGGAAATCCATTTGTATTTGGGCATTCCTCCCTCTAGCGCACTTTTTGGCGGCAAAAAGCGCGATCCCATTACAAAATCGCCGCCATTGGCAACGGCCGCGATCATATCGGGGATGATCGACGGATCGTACTGCCCATCCGGGTGAAGCATGATCACGATGTCAGCCCCCCGTCGCAACGCCTCCATGTAGCATGTTTTTTGATTCGCCCCATACCCCGCATTGTGCGGATGCACCACAAAATCGAGATCGAGCGTATCGGCCACACGCACCGTTTCGTCCATGCTGGCATCATCGACCAAAATAACCTCGTCTACACAGTCAGGCGGGATCGAACGGTACGTTTCAACAAGTGTTTTGGCCGCATTGTAGGCAGGCATCACAACGATCACTTTCTGGGTTGGAATCATAGCTGTATCATGCATCGGCCGCGATCATATCTGCCGATATACAGTTTGGCGAATTATGCCCGCCTGCTAAAATGCGTCTATGAACACAACCCTCCTTGATAGACTCCACTTGACCCCACACAACCCCGGCACATACGCCGGCAAATTAGGCTGGCTGCCCGCCACCGGTGCAGCGATCACATCGATCAACCCGACAACGGGGGAGGCGATTGCCAGCACGGCCGCCACCACCCCCGCCCAGTACGAAACAGTTGTCAGCGAAGCCCAAGCTGCCTTTGCTGACTGGCGCATGATTCCCGCCCCCAAACGCGGCGACCTGATCCGCGATTTGGGTAACGCCCTGCGCGACAACCTTGAGCCATTGGGTGAATTGGTGTCGCTTGAAATGGGCAAAATTCGTGTCGAAGGGATCGGCGAAGTGCAGGAAATGATCGATATTTGCGACTTTGCCACCGGGCTATCGCGCCAGCTTTATGGGCTGACGATGGCAAGCGAACGGCCGCAACACCGCATGTATGAGCAATGGCATCCATTGGGTGTGGTGGGCATCATTACCGCTTTTAATTTTCCGGTTGCGCCCTGGGCATGGAATGCCGCATTGGCGGCCGTGTGTGGCGACACGATGATCTGGAAAGCGAGTGAAATGACCCCACTTTGCGCCGTCGCCACCCAGCACATTTGCCATACGGTCACAGCCGATCATGGTGTGGCAGGCATCTTTAATCTAGCAACGGGTGCAGGCGAGATCGGTCAATTGATGAGCGAAGATCACCGCTTGCCCCTTATTTCGTTCACCGGCTCTGTGCCAACGGGGCGGCGTGTGGCGCAGACAGTCGCCGGACGGCTGGGCAAATCATTGCTCGAACTGGGTGGCAACAATGGCATCATCGTCACCCCAGAAGCTGATCTCGATTTGGCAACACGCGGCATCGTTTTTGGCGCAGTCGGCACGGCCGGACAGCGCTGCACCACCACTCGCCGTCTCATCGTCCATCAGTCGATTGCAGACGCATTGACAACACGCTTGGTCAACGCTTATCAACAAGTGCCGATGGGTGATCCATTGGCAGAAGGGACGCTGTTAGGGCCATTGGTTTCAGAGACGGCCGTCACGCAGATGCAAGCCGCCATCACGGCCGCCCAGGCAGATGGCGGACAGTTATTGACAGGTGGCAACACCCGGCCGGAGCATGGTCCAAACTTTGTTGAGCCTGCCATCATCCGTATGCCAGCCCAGACTGCCATCGTCAAAGCAGAGACATTCGCCCCGATTTTGTATGTACTGACGTATGACACGATAGACGAAGCGATTGCCCTGCACAACGATGTGCCGCAAGGGTTGTCGAGCGCGATTTTCACCGATAGCATTCGCACGGCCGAGCGTTTCTTGTCGGCCGTGGGCAGCGATTGCGGCATTGCCAATGTCAATATCGGCACATCGGGCGCAGAGATCGGCGGCGCATTTGGTGGCGAGAAAGAGACGGGGGGCGGCCGTGAGTCCGGCAGCGATGCGTGGCGTGCCTATATGCGCCGCCAAACCAATACGATCAATTGGTCAACCGCGCTCCCGCTCGCGCAGGGCATCGAATTTGGATAAACGATGGCCACAAAATGTTCACAAACAGACTGATTCAGTGAAACAGTGAAAAACGATGTTATCATTCGCCTGTTCTGGTGTAACGGGGTAATATCGGGGTTGTTGAAACGCACACACAACAAGCACTATTTCCAACAGTTGACAAAGTAAAATCAGTGAGATTTGGCACGACAATTTGGTCGTCGGTGAGCCGAATCGCGCTTAATCAAGGAGCTAACAATGGCAAAAGTAGCTATTAATGGTCTCGGCCGTATCGGCCGTGCAACCCTCAAAATCGTAATCGAAGACCCGAACATGGAATTGGTTGGTGTTAATGACATCGCCTCTCCTGAAAATACCGCTTATTTGCTGCAATACGACTCGGTATATGGTCGCTACCCTAAGAAAGTGTCGGCCGAAGAAGGCAAGCTGATCGTTGGAGACACAGAAATTCCTTTGTTCAGCGAGCGTAATCCGGCCGACTTGCCCTGGGGCGAGTTGGGTGTCGATGTTGTGTTTGAAAGCACAGGCGTATTCCTGACACAAGAGAAAGCAGGCTTGCACATCGAAGCTGGCGCAAAGTGGGTGATTATTTCTGCCCCAGCCAAAGATGACACGCCAACCGTTGTGCATGGTGTCAATGACATCGACGGCAACACGAAAATTTTCTCGTGTGCCAGTTGCACCACCAACAGCGTCGCCCCTGTGGTCGAGATCATCGGCCGTCGCTTGGGCATCCAGAAGGCGATCATGACAACCGTGCATGGCTATACGTCTACGCAAGCGTTGGTTGACCTGCCAGCTAAGAGCTTCGTGCGCGGCCGTGCAGCAGCCGTCAACATCATCCCCACCACCACTGGTGCGGCCGTTGCTACCACCAAAACATTGCCGCAATACAAAGGCAAGTTTGATGGCATTGCGATGCGTGTTCCCGTTCCGGCCGGGTCTGTTTCTGACATTGTGATCTTGACCGAAAAAGATACAACAGTCGAAGAGATCAACGCCATTTTGACCGAAGAAGCGGCCAGCGATAAATACAACGGCGTATTCGGCGTGACTGAAATACCGATGGTTTCTACCGACATTCTCGGCATGAGCTATGCGTCATTGGCTGACTTGGCGATGACAAAAGTGGTAGACGGCAACCTGATCAAAATCCTCGCTTGGTATGACAACGAATGGAGTTATACGAGCAACATGGTACGCCAAGCACAAGAGTTGGCTGAAACAATGATCGACGGCTAAACGCTTTCTCGTTAAAGCATGATACAAAAAGAGACGCAGATTTGCGTCTCTTTTTTGTTATTTATTGCAAAGAGTAGGGACACGATCCATCGTGTCTCTACGTGTTCTAATAGGATAGTCGCTAAATATCAATACCGTTCTTTCAAGGCGCGTTCCATTGTGCGTTTCGCGTCTTTTTTGGCAAGATCATGCCGCTTATCGTACTTTTTCTTACCACGTGCGGTGGCGATCTCTAGCTTGGCACGGCCGTTTTTCAGGTACATCTTCGTCGCAATGCACGTCACACCCTTTGTTGCCAATGTCATCAGGATTTTGTCGATTTCGCGGCGATGAAGCAGCAAGCGGCGCGGCCGTTTCGGCTCGTGATTGTTGTCATTGCCATGTACATAGTGCGCGATATTCGCTTCTAGCAACCACAATTCGCCATCCCGCGCCGATATAAACGCATGTTGCAACGTCACCTGACTCGCCCGAATCGACTTGATCTCTGTACCGGTCAGTGACAGCCCCGCCTCAAACGTATCAAGCAACTCATAATCGTGTCGCGCTCGACGGTTTTGGGCGATTATTTTGATACCTGATTTATGTACAACCTTTGCTTTCTTTTTACCCATGTAAATATCCT
>CALECP010000069.1 GCA_937949915.1 uncultured Anaerolineae bacterium | reverse complement strand
CACCACAAGTGCGCGAAGGGATTGACGAGATATTTCCTTGATGGCAACCGCATAGAGCTTACCTTCATCTTTACCTCTGCCTTGTCAAATGAAGATGGGATGAGCCACCCAACAAACACGCCCCGATACGCTACAATTTAGATATGAAACGATTGTTATGGAGCATCCTTTTATTTGGGCTGGTGGCATGTGGCACGGCCGAACCGGAAAGTGAGTACGCCGAGCCGTCTGTGGTGCAGGTGGTGATCGCGGCAAATGACTTTGCGGTGGGGACACCGCGCATTCCGTTGGTGCTGTTTGATGGCACGGAGACGGCCGATGTGTCGCACGTCACTGTCACGACTTATGATATGTCTGTCGATCCGCCTGTGGCGGTGTGGACGGGGGATGCTGTTGAATATGCTGACTATGAAGTACCGTACTGGGTTGTGCGGCCGCAAATCGACACGGCCGGGGCGTGGGGCTTGCTCGTCACGTCCACATTGCCCGATGGCACAGTCGAGGAATATCAGCGTTCTGTGATGGTTGAGGCGCAATCGAGTGCGCCCAATGTGGGAGATACACCTCCGGCATCAGCAAACCGCACGGCCGCGACACACGACATTGCCGCACTGACATCGGGCAACCAGCCCAACCCCGCTTTGTATCAAATGACTGTCGCGGAGGCGTTGGCAAATGGACGGCCGAGCGTGATTACATTTGCCACTCCTGCCTTTTGCGCCACCAAATTTTGCGCCCCTGTCGTCGATTCTGTTGAGCAAGCATACGCGCAATATGGCGACCAAGCAGACTTTATCCACCTTGAAATTTTCAAGGATTTCCAGGCGATGACGCAAGCGGATGAAGTGCTTGAATGGGCGTTGGCGAGCGAGCCGTGGACGTATGTGCTGGACGAAAATGGTGTGATCGTGGCGCGAATGGGTGGGCCTGTTGCACCGCAAGAAGTGACGGCCGTGCTGGCGCAGGTGTTAGAATGAGCAACGATTTTTTACCACAGAGTCGCGGGAATTTGCTCAGGTTTTGGGGCGGTTTATTTTGTTTGATGGTGCTATCTGCCCTGCCGTCAGCCGTCCATGCCCATGCTGAATTGGTCAGTTCGTTTCCTCCGCCGGGCGCGACGTACACCGCGCTAGACACGGCGACTTTGACGTTTAACGAGCCGATTGGAGAGGGTAGTCAACTCGCGTTGGTCGATGCTGATTTTCGGCGGACAGAGTTGACAGTTACATGGGAGAATGAGACGATCAGCGCGGCCGTGCCGGTGCTTGATCCGGGTAATTACACGCTGGAATTTGATGTCGTTTCGGCCGATGGTCACACGATTCTCGGCAGCATCCAGTTTGCGATTGCCGCGCAGCCTGTCAACCCGATTGCTCAGATCGCGTTGCTGGCAATCGGCGCACTGGTTGGCTTTGGACTATTGCGTTTATGGCACAATCGTCGTCGTCAAAAGTGGAATGCCTTGCCCTAGCTCGTTGATCCGTGCGTCCAAAATGGGGATCGGCCGCCCTGTAAACGCATCGTAAAGCAACAGTTTGCCCACGGCCGTTTGTCCCGCTACCGCCTCATCTGGCACAGTAACCCAACGAGGATCACGTACCCGCGATCCAGCGATCCATTTGAGCGTGGGAATACCGCCCATTGCTGGAATGCCGTCATCTTGCGCCTTCCAGTACGGGGCTTGTCCAGTCACCTGCACCGATACAGCGAGATCGCGTGTGATCGGCCGATTTGCCACAAACTGCTGTGCCAGTCGCACCTGTTTGCCAGGGGACAGCGCGGCCGTCTCTCCCCCCAGCCACACAATGCCATGTCCGAGCGGTACATACGCCGTCTCTGGTTGCAGAGAAATTGTTTCGCCGCCTGCCTGAATGGTGTCGCCCGTCACATTGATCGCTTCTGAATAGTAGCCATCGGCCGTGTGCCAATGGAGGTAGGCGCGGGGGGCGAGGGTATTGTCGAAATCGTAGCCGATAAGGGTGCGTGTGCCGTCGTTTATACGGGTGCGGTTGCGCGTAAAGGGCTTGAATGCGGACGGCCGGATCGCAACGGTGGCGATTTGTGTGCGCGGCACGGCCGATGTTCCGATCCAGATCGCTTGGTCGCCAATCGGTGTGCCGACTCCCGGCATTAATTGCAAGGTGACGGTGTTGATGCCCGGTTGTACGTCAATCGCGTCTTGTGCGGCCGGGATGCCATTGCCCAAGTGGGCGAACCACGAGAAGGGGGTGTCGTTGCCCGTCCAGCGAATGGTGATAGACAGCGTTTCGTCGAGCGACAGGGTAGCAGCCGATACGTCTAGGTGCGTGATGGTAATGTCGCCCATCGTGAGATCGAACGGGGGCAGATCAGTGTCGGCCGTGCCATTGATAATCGACGCTTCATGCAAAAAATTGCCCGGTGTGCCATCTGTGACTACGGCCGGATTATCGCCCACGGCCGCGATTCGCACCTCCCAGGGCGCAGGATCATAGCGAATGTCGATGTCCGGCCGGATACCGTTGATCGTTTGTTGGTACACAAACGCCTGATACCAATGCCAGTTGGTCAAAAGGGGTGCGTCGGCCGGGGCATCTGCCAAAATCGGCAACACGTAGCTGTCTGAAAGAGCGGCCGTTTTCAAATAGTCGAAGCTCTGCCATTGCCCGATTAATTGCCATACGCCCAACGCAATCCCGATAACGGCGAGTGCGTGTCGTGTCTTTTTTGTGCCAGCCAGCCAACCCAACCCAATCGCCAGTGGCACATAAGCGGGCAACATATATTCGACTGTTTGCGGGGCGCGGTAGGTGGCAGTGATCAGCGTGTGTACCACAAGCGAGCCGATCAGCAGAAGCGCATATTTTGGTTTGGCGAACAGCATCATGCCCAGCCCAAGCACACTTAAAATGAGGAGCGGCCACCCAAACTGGAAGTGCAGGACATTGACCATGACACCCAGCCGCGCCCACAATGTATCGGCCGTTACATAGTAAAAAAAGTCGCTCTCGAACCCCAGACCCAGCGCATATTCGACAAACGCGCTCCACGTTCGTAAGTCGGCCGAGCGTAGGGGGAGGTAGAGCAAGGGGAGTGCGCCGAGGGGGGCTAGGAAGAAATAGATGAAGGATGAGGGATGAAGGATGAAGAGCCAGATCGCCATGAGAATGCCCATGAACAGGAGCGACAGATGATGTGTGACTCCGAAACTGATTGCCAGCACAAATATAATGATGCCTATCTTCTTCTCTCTATCTCTCTCTCTATTTCTATCGTCCCCAACTATCGCCAGCCCCCAAAAAGCGATGGCCGCAAACAGTGCCGTCATGCTTCGCACGTTGGCGACGGTCGCTTGCGCCCAAAAGGTGGTTGCGCCACCGAGCATGAGGGCGGCCGCTACGCTAGCCAGCCGCGATTGTGTCTGCCGCAGCACGATCAGATAAATAAACACGAGCGTGAGCGCACTGGTGACGGCCGGAAATAGGTTGGCGCGGACGGCCGGGGCAACAGGCAGCGGCAAGCGGGTAAAGGCGTGTGATAACAGTGTGTAGAGGGGAAATCCGGGCGGGTGCGCCAGCCCTAGCTGCTGGCTGACCAATTGGAATTCTGCATTGTCGGCCGTGCTGATCCCCTGTACGGCCGTCCAGCCATACAGACACAAAAAGAAGAGAAAAACGGCCGTGACCGCTGCCCAAGAGCCGTTTTTTGTCGCAAATTCACGCCACTGCATCCCGCGATTATACAAACCATCTGCTCTGATCTGCCCAATTGGTTTAACAATAGACATTATCGGAAATAAGGAGCAATACCTCAATGGCTGTAAAATACAGCCTACCAAAAAACAAAAGAGGTATTGCCCATGTTATGTTACAACGATTTGAAGGATAAGCCGAAAGTGATTTTAGCATTCACAAGTTCTTTAGTTTCGGCTAACTGGGGTCTTGAAAAGAAGCGGTTGAC
>CALECP010000068.1 GCA_937949915.1 uncultured Anaerolineae bacterium | reverse complement strand
GGGCATCCCCAATAAAATGATCAAATCAAAAACGCGCTTCACATGTTCATAGCGCACCGTCACCATGATGTAATCTTTCATGATATTGGATAAGACAATAAAGCATATAAACCATAGGATGCAGAATTTCCAAGTACGTCTTGATTGTTCGCCTGTCCCATCCCAAAGAGTACGCCATGTGGGTTGATAGCCTGCAATTGCTTCGTAGACACCCAAGCCCACGGCCGCATACAGAACGCCATGAAGAAAGATCGTCCATAATTGTGTCCCCAACAGCAACCCCATGCTCAACACGATCAAAAACGGGTGCGCGAGCAGTTTTTGCAACGTGAGCAGCAGCGCACCGGTCACTGTCGGCCGTAATGGCGCACCTTCTGTTATTTCTTCTGCTTCTTCCAAAATAGCCGATTCTTCATCTTCAGACATACATACCTCTCAAACATCTACTACGCATTGCCCAGCAAAAGGTTGCGTGATGGTGTTTCGACACGGCCGTATTGTAATCGACCCTCTTCATAACTTCCACACACTCTACTCAACTATCATGCAGCGATTCTTCACAACTTCCACATAACAAAACGATAAATTATGGGTGTAAACGAAACGGAGACAGCAACACAAAAGATGCCCTCCAAACGAAACAAAACAATAACTAAGGAGTTCTTAAAATGATTCGCAAATTGACAATTAGCACAGCAAGTATTCTCGTTCTGATGGCACTCGCATTCTCAGCCCTCTTTTTCGCAGCACCGTCGTTCGCACAAGAAGATGCGACAGAAGAACAGTCGGGGCGTGGCGCAAATAGCGTGTTGAGCGACTATATCAGCGAGGAAGATGTCGCAGCAGCCCGTGCCAATGCGTTTGGTATGACAGTGGCGGAAATGGAAGCGGCGAAAGAAGCCGCTCAAAGCGCGAAAGAAGCGGCAAAGGCAGATGCAGTGAGCGCGGCCGTTGCTGATGGTGCGCTGACACAAGAGCAAGCTGACCAGATTTTGTCTGGCGAAGGACGCAACCGCCGAGCGGCTCGTGTATTGCGTGATTACATCAGCCATGACGATGTAGAAGCAGCCATAGCGGCCGCATACGGGATGAGTGTCGAGGAACTTGACGCAGCCAAAACGGCCGCGAAAGAAGCGGTACAGGCGTTGAGAAGCGACGCAATTGATGCCGCACTGGCTGACGGTGCCATCACCGAAGAACAAGCAGAGCGAATGCGCTCACATGAAGGACGCGGCTGTCGTGGAGGACAAAGAAACGGCGCACCCACCGCCCCAGTCGTTGAAACTGAAGCTTAACTCCGACTCACAATACACAATACAACACACGAAAGCCCCGGCTGGTCATACCAGTCGGGGTTTTTTATTTGTCAATTTGTTAGGGGTAACTACCAGCCACAAGAGTTATCGTCACTGTAGAGTGTGGGTGGCTCGTCGCCAAATGGTTGGACAATAATATCACCCACACAGTTCGCGCCACTGTTAGAGATCAAATGAACCTCACTGGTACGCACTGTCCCGGCCGCGTTTTGCAGGCCATTGGTGCGATTGTTGTACAGCACGGTAAAGATGAGCAGCGACTCGCCATATTGATTATACAGACCGCCGCCGAGCGCATCGGTTGCCGTGTTGTCTTGCAGGCTGCCACTGAGAATGGCGACCACGCCGCTTTCGTTATACACGCCGCCGCCAGCACGGGCATGGTTAGCAAAAATCGATCCTTGCACGACAGTCAACCCTTGTGCGCCGTTCCAGCCGCGTGTGTAGATGCCAGCTCCCCGGTCGGCCGTGTTGTGCGAAATGGCTGGCTCAACCAAATCGCTGCGCTCGCCCCCTTCCCAAAAGACACCGCCACCATCTTGGGTCGCTGTGTTGTGCGTAATCGTTGGCTGCTGAATGGAGAATGTGCCGTTGGTGCTGCGTTTGTAAAAACCGCCACCCCACCGCGCTGTATTGTGTGCCAGCACGAGATCGACGCTTTCGACATCTCCATTGCTCATGTACAAGCCACCGCCGCGATGAAGGGCTTCGTTGTGGCTGATGACCACATTTTCTAGCTCGACACGGCCGCCCTCAATCGCCAATCCACCCCCGTTTTGGGCAAAATTGTACTCGAACACAGTATCGACCATGAACAAAAGATTGCCGTCACCGCCATTGAAGTAAACAGTGCCATTCCCACCAGACGCATTGCGATTCAGTGCCACGTTGAACATGGAGAGATCGCTGTTGACTGCATTGACGGCCGCGCCACTATAAGGTGATCCTGCATTGGTCAAAATCATGCCATTGATCAACGATAGATTGCCATTCCGCACGGTGAACATCGGCTGGTTGTTGCCATCGATCACCATGTCGCCAAACGAGCCGTGCTGCGACGCATCGATCACGATGTGCGAATTGATGTACAGTGCGCCTTCAGTCAACTGCATGGTGACTTGCTCTAATGACGGGTCTAGGCGAATCCAATCTTCTTCGCTTCCGGCCGCACAGCCGTCGATAGCGCGGTTTTGGTTGGCGGCCAGCACTGCTTTTCGCAAATTGCATGTGCCATCCCATGCCCAGCCGTCTTCTAAATTGTTGACATAGATGTAGTTGGCAGGTGCGGCCGCGGCCGTGCCTGCAAGGAGCAGCAGGGTGAGTGCGCTCAGGACAAAGCTCGAAAAGAGTCGGAAAGAAAGTTTAACGTTCATGGTTGCCTCCATTGTTTGGCTGTTTGTTTGTATCTCGCTTGTTGTTGACTGGCTGATGTATCAACCCGTCACCTACAGCATAGGAGGAATCAAACAAGCGCACATTTCTCAAAGGAGGCGTTTCGTATGTGATTGTGTAGGGAAATCGTTGTTGTAGCGTCAGAAAAGGCGTAGCTGTGGGTTCGGCCGCGCCCCATCGAGCAACACAAATGGCTCTAATCGCTTGGTACGCACGCCCAATTTTTGCAAATCGCGGGTACTGCGAATTTTTCCTCGGCGGCGAGCATTGACGATGCTATCCGCTCCTTTTTGACCAATGCCTGGTACGCGCATAAGCTGTTGTTTGCTGGCGTGGTTCAGTTCGAGCGGCCGGTGTGTCAAATGTTGCCGCGCCCATGCCAGCTTGGGATCGCTATCCAGTGGCAGTTTGCCTGTTTTGTCAAAGGGCAACTCTTCTAGGTCAAAACCATAATCGCGTAATAGAAAGCTGGCTTGGTACAGACGATGCTCGCGCCAGGGGTTTTCGGCCGTGTGGTTTTCCAGCGGCGTATCGTGAATGGGATGGAAGGCAGAAAAATAAGTGCGGCGCAATTTGATTTTGTTGTACAGGTATTGGGTTGTCTTGAGTAGATCGACATCGCTCTCATCGCCAGCCCCTACGACAAACTGGGTGACGGTGGACGGCCAACGGCCGTTCCATGTGTGGCGGGGCGATTGCGATTGACGGATTTCTTCCACCCATTTGAGCGGCCGGAACAACTCCTCTACCAACTGCTTCATAGGCGCAAGGAAATGCAGCGCATCCACTGTCGGCGCTTCCAGATTGACAGAAATGCGATCCGCGATCTGCATCGCACGGGCGACTTGATCGCGCTCTGCCCCTGGCATCACTTTCAAATGGATGTAACCCCGATAGCCGTGCTTGTTGCGGATAATATCTACGGTGTCGAGCAATTTGTCTTGTGTTGTTACACCCCCTTTGATAATGCCGGAGCTGAGAAAGATACCATCGGCCGCGCCCCTGTCTGCCAACTGCATAAACGTCGTTGCCATTTCGTCTGGCTTGAATGTGGTGCGACGATAGTTGCGCCCTGCGCGAAACGGGCAATAGGTACAATTGCGCTCGCAAGCTGTCGTCAGCATCGTCTTGAGCAAGCGCACCGGTTTCCCCCCGCCCACTTTTGCATCATAAATACCAAGTGCTTCCCGTTTGGTTAATGACCTTGCAGGGACGGTGGGCAATCCACACGGCAGCGGCGCACTTTTTTTCACAGTTGGCTGACGGCCGACCAACCCCACCTCTTCGGCCGGCTCTAAATACATTTGGCTCTTTGGGAATTCATGTGTTGACATTAGGC
>CALECP010000067.1 GCA_937949915.1 uncultured Anaerolineae bacterium | reverse complement strand
AGCCGCACGTTCGGTGCGATAGCACGGGACGTGTCGGTTTAACAATGGCTTTTGCAGATGGCTTTGATTTGGTACAAACATGAGTTGATTTCTCCTCCATAATTATACTAGGTTCGCCTCACCTTTTTACAGTAGACTCATCCAATCATTGTCGGATTTTTTGTTGTGTCCGTTGTCACCGTCAGAATTTACAATAGCCGAGTTGAGTGATAAGTAGAT
Organism: uncultured Anaerolineae bacterium; assembly: GCA_937949915.1. Taxonomy (GTDB): domain Bacteria; phylum Chloroflexota; class Anaerolineae; order Promineifilales; family Promineifilaceae; genus CALECP01. The sequence continues at coordinate 19,402 of CALECP010000067.1, read as the reverse complement.
GATATTTGTGCGAATCCCTATTCGTTGAAGTATCACATCGACTTAATTTGCGAAAATGCCCCGGCCGAGCCGAGGCATTTTGATTTTATATTGCAACAAAGCGACACGTATTTATCCATCCAACGTCTACAAAATCATCTCAACTCATCAAACACTCCCAAGCGGCGCATACACCTCATGCCCACCCAACCGATTGAGCGATGAATTGTACGGACAGTTCACCCCTTCCACATGCGCGATCAACCGTTCATCCTCGCCGATAAACGCTATGTGAACGAATCTATTGGTCGGATGGTATTATTCGGTATAGGATTGCTTGGCGTGGGTGTGTATGGCTATCGAAAGCGCACATTACATAATAATAATGCCCAGCCTTAGATGAGATGATCAACCGTCTATTTGTTTCTCCCCATTCAGAGCGCGCCACACACGCACAGTGGGTGCTGGTGGCACTGCTGACGCTGTTTGGGTTGGCGCTGCGGTTATTCAAGGCGGCCGAGTGGGGGTTTTGGATCGATGAGATGTATACGCTGCGCGATGCAGAGGTGCGGCAGTTGGGACAGCTAACGTTTCGCATGACACGGGGGGCGTTGGCGTGGTTCGGCCGTTCAGAATTATCGCTGCGGTCGCCCAGCATCTTCTTGGGAACGCTGACGATCCCGGCGCTGTATGTGGCGTTGCGGCCGATCATTCCGCGCTGGCAGGCGTTGCTGGCTGTGACGCTGCTGACAGTTGCCCCCTGGCACATTTACTGGAGCCAGAATGCCCGTTTTTATGCGTCGATCTTACTATTTTACACCCTTGCCTTGCTGTTTTTCTATCTGGCAACGACGCGCACGGAGAAACGTTGGCTGTGGTTGTTGGGCGCGGCCGTCTGTCTGGCCGTTGCTGTTCTAGATCGCATTTTCGCCCTGTTTTTTGTGCCAGTTGCCAGCATCTATCTGTTCACGCTCACGCTGACAGGGCGCAGCCCCATTTCCCTCAAAAAATGGGGGTGGCTGGGCGTGGTCGGTGTGCTGGGGATGGCGGCCGTGCTGTGGTTTGTGCGGGATAATGTGAGCGTTTTTGTGGCATGGTTTGTCGGCAGCCCCAACTATAATCCGGTGCGCCTAACGCTAGAACTGGCTCTCAACATGGGGCTGCCGTTGACGATTGCGGCCGGGGTTGGCACACTGTTTGCCCTGCGAGAGCGGACACCGCTGGATTGGTTGCTGGTGTGTAGTGCATGGGTGCCGGTGCTGTTGTTGATGGTGATGTCGCTGTTCGTTTTGGTCAATCCGCGCTATGTGTTTCTTTGTTTTCCAAGCTGGATTTTGCTGGCGGTGCGAGCGATTCGGCCGTCTATGGGTCGGGCGGCCGTGCTGGTGCTACTTGCCATTTTGCTGGTCGAGCCATTGACGCAAGACGTGCTGTATTATGCGTATTTGAATGGCAATCGGCCAAACTGGCGCACACCCTTGACCGATATTCATGCAACGGGCGCGCCGGGAGATCGCGTGTTGACACTCAAGCCAGAGTTAGCCGCCTACTACACACCAGACACAGATAATTTGTTGATCGATGGTACGGTTGACCCCGCATTGGTCGCGCCTCCCCGTCCAGCGATTTGGTTGATGGAAGCCCCGTTTGCGCTGCCCGATGCGTGGCAGGAATGGGCGGCCGATCATTGCAAGATCGTGTCGATCCATGATGTGCAGTTGGTCGGCCGTACACACATGATGCGAACGTATTACTGTCCGGCCGTGCCGTGATCAAAAAAGAGTCGCTTGTTTGATGATTTGCGGGGAGCGGGGTGTTTGGCCCACCAATGTTTTGAAGCGGTTGGCGGTGACGGGCGAGTGACCGCTAAAGTCGTTATTGAAGAAAGCGTAGGCGGTGGCGGGGGGTGTTTCTAATTGTGCCAGCCACATTTTTAGCCGCTCTGTTTGGTCGATGATCTCGTGGTCTTTGGTGGCGAACTGCTGGTGAATGCCGATGAAGCGGAAGTACAGGTGCGCGGCCGAAACGATCACCTGCGGCGGCAAATGGATATAGTCGGCACACACCCACGCGAGGTCACGGCCGTGCAGCCAATCGATCACCCGTTGTTGTTGCCAAGAGACATCACGGAACTCTAGCGCAAACCGTATACCGCTCGGCAGCGCCTCGGCAAAATGGCGCAACTCGGTGCCACGCGCCAGAGTGAACGACGGCGGAAATTGAATGAGAATGCAGCCCAGCTTGTCCCCCAACTCACTCATCACATCGACAAATTGGTGCATCGCTTTAATAGCGCTGGGCAAATGTCCGTGCGAAATCGCCTTCGGTGTTTTGGGGCAAAAAGTGAAGTGCGCGGGGGTTCTACTGCGCCACTGCCGGACAGTTGCGGCCGATGGTGTGCCGTAAAAAGTAGAGTCGATCTCCACGCTATCAAAGTATTGGGCGTAATGTGGCAGAAAGGCGGCCGCTTTCATCTGGAGTGGGTAAAAGCTGCCCACCCATTGCTTGTACCCAAAGCCGACTGTGCCGATGTGCCAATTCATGCGATTTTGGGGGTGGTGGGTGCGCGGCCGTGCTGCACCGTCTCTAAATGGGTTGCACCGAAAAAGATCAAGCTCAACCAGAGCAGATCGGACAGCAGCAAGTGGAGTAGCTGCACTGGAATGGGTGCGACCAACAACGCATTGACCGCGCCTAGCCCAAATTGCAGTCCAAACAAAACGAGTGCTATATCGCCCCATTTGTTTGCCCAACGGCGAGTGAGCGTGTACAAAAACAGCCCCACCAGCACCGCCAATACGGGATGCAAAACACGCAACCGGATCAAATAGTGGGCATCTTGCGCGAAATCTTTTTGGATGCCTGCCAGAAATGTTTCGGACGGGAAAATGGTACTGGCAAGTGATGCGATTGTGCCAAATGCACTGAGGAGCAGGACGCTGAAAAAGGTGACGCGCAACCAGCGATTGGCGAGGAGATCGACACGCGGCCGACCATTTGCATACCACACCGTCAGCCCTAACGCGCCCAGAAGCAAATAGGTGTTGACCAGATGCAGGGGTTGTGTGAACGCACGGGCGAGCGATTGATTGTCCGCGACGAGGCGCAACAGCACGATGATCGCACCGATGGCCGCTTCTCCCAACATGAACAGCATTGACCATAAAGCCATGCGGCGCACTGGTTTGCCCGGCCCATGTGTACGCCACGCCCAGACGAGCATGAGCAAGACGAGTAAAAGAGCGATACCACTGGTGATGCGATGCGATAGCTCGATCCATGTTTCGATGGGGGTGGTGGTGCGTTCAGCCGCGTCGGCACACAGCGGCCAGCTATCCCCGCACCCGTCCCCGCTGCCGCTGGCACTGACAAAGCCGCCCCACAAAATAACGATCAAGTTGATCAGCAGGACGAGCCAACTGTATTGGGCAAAAGTGATAGGTGCGCGTTTGAGCATAATTAGATTGTAGCGATTGCGCTTATTCGTGGGCAATGAGCGCAATATCGACCACATCGACCTTGAACCCATGCCCTTCGGCGATGATGCTGATGGCGTTGATCTGTACCGGCCGTCGGAACGATTCTTCGATGGCGAGCGATGTCATCAGGTTGTCTGATTCGTAGGCGACCAATTCGCCGATCCGCGTTGCCTTCCAGTGGAAAATGCGGTTGAGTGGAGCGTTGCAGGAGATGCAAAAGGGGGGCTGGCTATCGGTAGAGGGTTCGCCGATGGCATAGATGCCTTGCTCCCATGTGCTGTTGCCTCCGGCCGCGTCTTCGTAATCAATGCGGATGGTAAGTGGGCATTCTGACCCTAGCCCACCGCATACCGGCAATGTTTGACTATGAATGATCAAGCTGACGCGCAATTGCAACTCATTGTAATCGAGGACAGTCGCATCGATCACTTGGCGAATCTCATTGGCGGCCGCGCCGATGCCTTCCCGCTCAAAGCGCAAAACTGGTTCGCCCCGCATATCTGCCAGCATCGTTTCGCCTGTGGGTTGATCTTCGCGCTCGATGTTCCAGTCGAACAAAAACCAGCCATTGAGTTCGTCAGCAAAGTCGCCGTTGCGAATCAGGTTGCGGGCGGTGCTGTAGGGGCCATCGAGCGTGGCATCGGCCGCGACGCTGGCGCGTTCTCCGGCCGCGAGTTCCATTACGCCCCCATCGGAAGCTAATTGAGCGCGGCCGTCTAGCACTGACAATTGCAATCCATCATCAGTGACCTCGAACGAGAAGTCGCCTGCGCCGCCCGTTGTGACAGTGCCAAATGCAGAACGAACGCGCACTTGCAATGGGGTGCGTGTCCCTTCGTCTAGGACGCGAATCCGCACCCGGCCGCGACTGATCAAAAGGTCTAATTGAGAAGCGGCCGTGCTGGTGTCGAAGCGCGGCTCTTTTGCGCTTTCTATCGTGACGACGCTACGCCCCGAAACAGTCATCAATGAGCGCACTGATTGCTGGGCAGGGTCAAAAAATTCGATAACGCCTGAATCAAAAAGGCGGGCTGTTTCGATGGTGGCAGGCAGATCAACTTCTTGCCGTGCGCTCAATGTTTCGCGGCTGTTGAGCATGAGACGGCCGCTGGGGCTGGCGATCATCGCCATCGGCAGCGTGGCGCGTTGCGTGTACAGGCGATACCCGGCCGGGATCGACACGGTGACCAATACACAGGCAGCAAAACAGGCGATCAGCACCAACCACGCGAAAAGCTGGCGGTTTTGAACGGGTGCTTGGGAAGGCGAATCTGTCGTCATGCTGCCATTATAGCAAGTGAAGGCCGTTTGCCCCTCGGTACGGGATGAATCCCGCACCTGCCCTGAAGAAAACCGATTGAAATCGGTTTAATAGTCAGGCACTGGCACGCCGATCAACCCGTTTCAACGGGTTTCTCCCCCGACAGCCGCGTATTTCAATGCGCGGCGACATTGGACATGATGAATCGTGTCCAATGTCTAAGGCGAAAATCGGTCGAATCTGTACATCATCGGCGATTTGTTGCACCGGTCTCGCCCGGTGTTGAAACACACGGGCTGTCAGTGCGCCTGACGGCGCTGCGAAAAACCCGTTTCAAACGGGTTTCAGTCGGCGTAGCAGCCGGTTTCAACCGGAGCGGTAACGAGCAAAACGCTTGGCTTGGTATGTATGGGACACGATGAATCGTGTCGCTACGGGGGTGCTGATTTTTATTGGCGTAGCCATCTCTGGCATAGACTGGCCAATGAGAGAATGCCGACGATAATGATCAGCCAAACGAAGCTGGATACATACGCGGCCGATTGGTTTTGCAGTACCGCTAATGGTGCGGTTGTGGTGGTGAATACAGATGCAGTTTCAGATGTCTCGGCGATGCCGTCTGTGCCGTTGATCAAGCGATTGCCCCACGCACTGAGATCGGCCGCATCATAATTGTTGGCTAGATCGAGATTTTCTGCGCCGCCACTGTTGCCACTCCACGACCAGCCCAGCCAGCCGATGCCAAGCTGCGCGGCCGTGGCCAAGATCGCATCTTCATCGACATCGCTCCCAAAATGCTCATCACCAAATTCACCGACGACGAGCGGCAAGCCCCGGCTGACAAACGTCGCCATGTACGCTTCGATGGGTGCGGCCGTGCCATAAATTTCATACATGTGAACAGAAAAAATGGTGTTGGCCAATGTGTCGCTATCAAACACCGTTTGGGCGTTGTCGCGCATGATGTTTTGCCAATCTTGTCCCCAATTGGGCGCGTCTACCATCAGCGTGTGGGTGAACCCGGCCGTGCGGAGGCGGCCGATGGCGGCAATCGTCTCGGCCGTCCACTCGCTGGCGTTGTTGTTGCCGTATGGCTCATTGCCGATATTGACGATCACATACGCTTCTTCGCCGGTCAGCACACTTTGTATTTCGAGCCAATAATCGACGGCCGTAGCGAGATCGACCGCGCCCGGTTTATCACCATAGCCGACTGTGTCGTGTACTTCTAGCACACAAATCATCTGCAAATCCTTGCACCGTGCGATCACGTCAGCCACATCGGCCGCGTCATTGCGCCCCCAGTCGTTCCCATTTTCGATCAAGTCGCCACTGCTGAGGACGACGCGGATCGCATTGGCCCCGGTGGCGGCGATGTCGGCAAACGCGCCTACTTCCTGCGGATACCATGTATGGGCGTGATTCACGCCGCGCATCACAAAGTCGTTGCCGTTCGCGTCGATCAACCGGCCGTCTACGATCCGAAAGCCGCCGTCGAGGGCAGGCTCGGCCGTGGGCAATGGTGTCGCCGTTGCGTTAGGGTTCGGGGTGGCGGTTGCGGTTTCATCTGCATCGACCACTTCGATGTTGTCGAGGTAGAGCGTGGGCGGATAGCTGTTGCCAGACGCGATTTTCATGCCCAGCATGGTGGCGGGGCTGCCGTAGTCGCTTAAGGGAATCTCAACCAATTGCCACCCCGCGCCAATCGTCACTTCAATGGCATTGAGGTCTGTGTTGCTGCCGTCGATCAGTTGGATTTGCATGATTTGCCCCGCGGCCGAGCCATGCGCCCACAAGCGCACCATTTCATGCTGGCTGATGTCGAGCGGGGTGTCGTTTTGCAGCGTAAAGCCGCGATAGCTGCCCTCGAATGTGACAGCTAACGAACGACTGCCACTGTAGACGGTGTTCGTCTCGGCCGTGTCGATTGTCGCCCCCCACAGATAAACATTGGTATAAAGGAAGTCGTCGTACACGGGGATGCTGGGGGCTGCGTGCGCGGCCGTTCCCCACAATAGGGCAAGCAGGATAACCAGCATCGTTACTATTCGTTTTGTAGATTGTGCGATCATTTTATGCTCCGTTCTCTCTCAGTTTTTAGTATGTCAGTAAATCAGTATGTCAGTTTGTCAGTTTGATTTTTCGCACCCAAATAATGTTCTCTCCGCACTCACCCTAACCTTCTTGAATATAAATTAACCCAGCGTCTTAGTCGTACTTTGCATAAAGCCGTTGATGTTGTCTATGGCACAAGCGGATTTTTCACATCAAGAAAATCGAACTGCTTAAAGTCGTTGACGTTGACCGTATAAATCCCCAAAATGCCATTATCTTTCAATGTGGAGGCGAGAGCCGTGTCGAAGATACGCTTGCGGCTGGTTGTGCTTTTTAGGAGCGTCAAGAATGTGTCCAACTGTGTTGTTTGTGGATGAATAATTGTTACACCTGTATCCAAATAATCTTGGACGACTTGCCGTGCATCATTCAATGACAACGGCGTACTCATCTTTTGCCATGTGATGACGTTGAGAAATTCGACGAAAACTTGGGCGGGAATGCAGACAGATAGGTGTCCTTGTGCATCCCGCTTACTCATCACATCATTTATAAACGTTTTGGCTGGCGCATGAAAAGGCGCGTCAACGTTATGAGCATATACCAACAAATTTGTATCAAGTGCGAACATTATCAGAAGCCCCGCTCAAGATACAGTTCGTCTCGATCAAATTCGACATGACCGCCCAAACTAAATGTGCGGACGTGGAAGGGTTTATACACGGCCGGTACGTCAGTTCGATTGCTACCTGAAACAATGCCAGCCAATGCGGCCAAATCATGTTTTGACTTCCCATTTGACGATTCGGGAGCAGTTTGTTCAATCTTGGCAACTTCCTCGCGCACAGAACGGCCGAGAAACTCGATCAGTTGAATGCGTTCAGCTAAAGATAGCCGTTCAAATTGTTTGGTTGCTTCTTGATATGTCATACGTTCATTGTAGCAGAAAACAGAATACCATTACGCACATTCCAGCAAATAATCAAGTTTTTTGCGCTTTTGTAAAGCCTGCCTTCCGCAGGTTGCAAGGTTGATATGTGACGCTTAATCTCGGTATACTACACTGTGTCAACGTCAGGCACAGCCAAATGAGAGGAGCAACAGCACAATGGATATGGCATATGAGTACGCAAAACGAAAGATAGAAGATGGAAAAAGGACAGGGCAAAAATCACTTAGCCTTAGAAATCATCAACTGACCGCGCTCCCCCCTGAAATCGGGCAGTTGACCTCCCTCACATCGCTTGACCTCAGTGATAATCAACTATCTACATTGCCACCTCAAATCGGACAGTTGACCACCCTCACAGAGCTTGACCTCAGTTACAATCAACTGACTGTACTCCCACCTGAAATCGGGCAGTTGACCGCCCTCAGATTGCTTAACCTCTGGTGTACTCAACTGACTGTACTCCCACCTCAAATCGGGCAGTTAACCGCCCTCAGATTACTTTACCTCAGTGCCAATAAACTGACCGCGCTCCCACCTCAAATCGGGCAGTTGACCGCCCTCACAGAGCTTGACCTCAGTTACAATAAGCTGATCACGCTCCCATCTCAAATCGGGCAGTTGACCGCCCTCGCATCGCTTGAACTCAGTGATAATAAGCTGATCGCGCTCCCACCTGAAATCGGGCAGTTGACCACCCTCACATCGCTTAATCTCTGGGGAAATAAACTGATAGTGCTCCCACCTGAAATCGGGCAGTTGACCGCTCTCACAGAGCTTGACCTCCGTTACAATCCACTCAACCCAGCGTTGCAAAGTGCTTATAACTCCAGCTTAGCGTCGGTTTTTACCTATTTGCAAAGTTTGAGTGAAGAGGAAGATTCGGTTGCGCTTTACGAAGCGAAGCTCGTTTTGATTGGGGAGGGTAATGTGGGTAAAACGTCGCTCCTCAAAGCAATGAAGGGAGAAGAACCCCGTAAGGATGAAGAGACAACACATGGGATGTCTGTTGACATTGACGCATTTCGTGTCTCGCATCCAACATTGAAAGATGTGCGTGTGCAATTCAATACATGGGATTTTGGGGGGCAAAAAGTATATCGGGTGACGCATCAATTTTTCTTCAGCCCTCGCGCCATCTATCTGCTTCTGTGGAATGCGCGAGAGGGGGTTGAGCAGTGCCAAGTGGAGGCATGGCTCGAAATGTTGCAATTGCGTGTCGGCGATGAGGCGCGGGTGATTATTGTGGCGACGCATTGCCAGACGGGAGAACGGATTGCGCGGATTGATAAGCCATATTTTGAGCAACAGTTTGGGAAGATGATCGTCGGGTTCCACGAAGTCGATAGCCTTGTCAAGGATGAGGAAACGGGGGCGTATGTCGGGGTGGCTGCGTTGAAAACGATGATTGCGGAGGCGGTACAACAGTTTGATAGTATGGGGATGGAACTGTCAAAACGGTGGTTAGCGGCGCGGGATCAGTTGCTTGATGATGCGGAGGCACATCCTCGCATCACATACAATCAGTTTACGGCGATTTGTGAGCAGCATGGGCTTGACCAAGCGGCGACGGACACATTAGCAATTCTGATGCACGATCTCGGCTACATCGTCTACTATCACGATGATGAGGCGTTGCGGGATGATGTCGTTCTCCAACCGGAATGGCTGACGAAAGCGATTGGATTTGTGTTGGAAGATCGGGAAACAGAAGCGCGGGCGGGCATCTTGCCAGATGATCGTTTGCAAGCGGTGTGGCGTGACCATTCGTTCAAGAACGAGCCGCGCTATGACGCACAGTTGTACCCGTTTTTCCTGCGCCTGATGGAACGGTTCGACGTGTCGTATCGGCTGCAGTCGGGGACAGCCAGCTTGGTCGCCCAACACGTTCCCCAAGTTCAACCCGACCTGCCGTGGCATCCGTACAACACAGCAAACGACGTACCGGCCGGGCAACGTCGCCCCAGCATGGTGTGCGTCATGGAGGAAAACCCGCCCGGCCTCGTGCCGTGGATGATCGTCCGCACCCATCCGTATGCCGTTACACCGGAAACAGAAGCGGGGAATCGTCTCCATTGGCAGAAGGGGATGTTTTTGCGCCATCAAAATCCGCACGGGGAAGCGTTGTTAGAGTATCGGCCGCTTGACCGCGAGTTCCACGTCCACACCCAATCGACCTACCCAGAGTATTTCATGGTCATTTTGCGGGACACGTTGCAGCAGTTGATCACCGAGAAGTGGCCGGGGTTGAAAGACCGGTACTTCTTCGCCGTCCCGTGTCTGTCGATGCACAGGGGGAAACGGTGTGACGGCCGGTTTGACATCGACTCGCTCCACGTTTTTCTCAACGAAGGGGACACGACGATTCGGTGTCAGGTGTGCCGCCAACGACAAGATATTACGCGCCTCCTGTTTGGCTTCGAGCAAACGGATGAACGACGACAATTGGCACGGATCGAGCAAAAATTGGGTAAAACAGCCACCGCAGCCGAAGTGCAGGGCATGGTTGCCAAATCAACATGGACGTTGCTGCATGGCATGGCCAACGAAGCGAAATTTTCGCCCCGTCTGTTCACCATTTTCAAGAGCAACAAACAAAAAATATGGAAAGTGGGGCAGAAATCACATCGGTTGTGTGTCTGGTGTGAGGCAGAGGGGCATGAGCATCCTGTCTGGTTTGATCAGGAGGCAGGGTCAACACTTGGCATGTACGAATTTGATGAGACAGACGCATGGTTGAAACGGTTTGCGCCGTATCTCAACGTATCGCTGGCGATTTTACGGGTCGCTGCACCTATCTCTCTCCCCAGTGTCAAAACCTTTTTTGGTGACAACGGAGACAGAGCAGATCAGTTAAAACGGGTTGAAGATGAGTTGACGCTGGCAAAAGAGTTCAGCAAAACGTCGTTGGTGCGTGGGGTTGATGTACGGGGTCGGCCGCAACACGCCCAAAACGAATTGTCCGACAGCGAACGGTCTGGCCTCCTTGCCCTGCAAGCATTCCTGCGTGAGCATGACCCGACACACGCCAATCTGGGACTCAAGCGCGTTGCGACCAAAACGGGGGATTTTCGCTGGCTGTGTGCGAAGCATTATGAAGCGGCACGGCCGAAAATTCCTGATGTGATTGTGCCGCACGAATTATAGATGTTGCCTTATTTTTCACGACCGTCACTTGCGAATGGGCGCAGGACAGCGTACTATATCGGCATGATCAAAACAACGTTAAGGAGTCGATTATGAGTACAGCAGAATTACCGATTAGCAAAGAGCTTTTAGACATTCTCCGCTGCCCGTTAGCGGTTCAGGAAAAAGAAAAATATGGGGACGACCCGGGCAAATTGGAGCTGGTGCATAACACGTGGCTGGTGAGCAGCGATACCGGTCTCAAATACCCGATCCGCGATGGCATTCCGATCATGCTGATCGATGAAGGCAAAAAATGGCAGCATACCGATGCAGACGCATTGCCCGTGCCACCCCCGGCCGCCCAACCGGCCGCGCCATCCCACACAACCAGCAGCAGTGCAATGACCAAGAAATCGAACACCAAGAAATACGTGTTGTTCGCAATCGCGGCCGTGATCGTCCTGCGCCTTTTGCGTCGCAACAAATAAGCGATTCCCCCTTCCACAATCTTTATACTATTGAAAAACCCCATCAGCTGAAGTTGATGGGGTTTTTGCCGTCTCAACCGGATTCGAAGATGTACAAGCGTGGACAACAACCCGTTTCAACCGGTTTTCTTCCAGACAGGTACGGGATTCATCCCGTACCGAAACCCGCACCCGAACACCGCCTTATTCGCGATCTACCAAAAGGAAAGCAAGGTCAGTGTTGTGGTGTAGTTTGAAAGCCAACTGCATCCATAACGCGCCTAATGGTTCGAGTAGGCGCGCATTTTTAATCGGCCCCGCATCGACAGGCGCAAGCCCCAGATCGGCCGCCAATTGCACTATCGCCGTCTTCGCGTCATCATCATTGCTGCAATAAAAAGCGGTTGCTTTTTTACCATCATATACCGGGTTCTCAAACGTTTTGACATGGATGTGATTGAACGCCTTCACCACTTTGGCGCGGTGCCATGTGCGGGCGATCTCTTCTCCGGCCGACCATTTATGCCCAATTGCCAAACTGCCAGATGACTTGAGCGGATTGATGCAATCGATCACGATTTTGCCATCTAGCCCCTCACCGATAGCACGTTCGATGTCAGTAAAGGCATACCAGGGAATCGCCAGCAGAGCCGCCTCGCAAAACGCGGCCGCTTCGACCACACCGCCGCCCATTGTCCCCGCGATCTCGGCCGCCACCGCTTGCGCCCGTACCGCCTCCCGCGACCCAAACATCACCTCATGCCCCGCCTCAGCCCACTTCCGGCCGAGCATTTTTCCAATCGATCCTGTCCCGATAATCGCTATTTTCATCCACTTTCCTACTTCTTAACTTTCCAACTTTTCAGCTTCTTTCTCACCGCAACCGATTACGCTGATTGGCGCGTAGCCACAAATAGCCAAACACCAAGCCCAACACCAAAAGCGAACAAAACGCCGCAAACAGTGTCGGCACAATCGAGCCATCTTCGCCATCGCCGCCACCAAACAAACCGCCATCTTGTGCATCCGCATCATCACCATCTGGCGCAGCCTGAATGATGATCGGTGTCGGCCGTGTATTTGTCTCGCTTTCCGCATCACCACTTGGCATGAGAACAACCGGCGTGTTGGTCGGCAAAATGGGCGCGGCCGTGGCATCGGCCGTCGCGGCCGGAACAACCGCATCCGCAATCGCCACAGGCGTTAACTCAGCTTGCGGCGTAGCGGTCAGTGTTGGCAGCAACGTCGGTTCTGGCGGGGTCGTCGGCACGGCCGTCGGTTGATCAGTCGAGCCACCCGGCTCTTGCGGTTCGGCTGGCGGCGTAGGTATCTCCACTGTGCCAACCGGGATTTCTTGCCCCACAAAGAGAATAATCGTCGCATCTAGCCCACTCGCTGCGTAAAAATCATCCATCGTTTCATAGCCATATTGAATAGCGATGCTGATCGCTGTGTCACCCTCTTCAACTGCATGAACGAGTGTGCCATCGTCGCGCAGCGTCGCTGCCTGGAAACGGGCAGGGACTTCGATGTTAGCGACATCAATAGCTGTGTCTGGCACGGCCGATTCTTCAGCATCATCTGGCGCGGCCGCATTGTCTGGTGGCGGCAAATAGCCCAGCAAAAACGGCTGACCAACCACCAACAACGAATCGAGCGTCAAACCATTCAGCTCAAACAGAGCGCCCGGTTCGAGATCAAAGCGATCTGCAATGTAATACACATTGTCCCCTTCCTCCACCACATAGATGACACTGCCATCTGGCTGCGGTGTCGGCCGTCCATTGGGATCAGGCGTAGGCGCAATCGCAACGGTAGGCGGCGGTGGCGATGTCGGCTGGACAACCGGTTCGACCGCGCCATCTTCCCCGATATAGCCCAGTAAAAGTTGGTCGCCTGTCAAAATAAGCGCATCGGCCGACAAACTATTCAAAGTGCGAATATCGGCCGCAACCAGCCCAAATTTTGCCGCAATCGAATCGACTGTTTCACCCGCTTCGACAGTGTACACAATCGCACCAGTCGGCCCCGGCGTGGGCAAAATCGCCACATCGCTCTCATTCGTCTCATCAATCGGCACGGCCGGGTCTGTATTGCCCAGTTGCCCTAAGATGAGCGGCCGCCCGACGGCCGCTTCTTCACCCGCCGCCAAATTATTGAGCGTGCGGAGCGTTTCGGCCGTTACCCCATAGCGCAACGCAATCGAATCAACGGTGTCCGTCTCTTTGACCACATAGATCAGATAACCGTCTGTATTTTGTATAGAATCATCTGACGGCACAGGGACAGGATACGCTTGGTCAGGCACCGGCATAGCCGTCGCCGGGATAGGTAGTTCCGCGTCGGCAATCGCTTGCGGGGTCGCCGTTGGTTGTGCTTCTGGCGTGTTGGTGTAGGTGGGAATCAAGGTTGGCACAGCTTCCGTCGGCGGTGCATCTGTTGGGGGAATCGTTGCCGCTTCCGTCGCCACTTCGGCAATCACAACAGACTCGGTCGCAATGGCAACCACTTCTATTGTGGCGGGGACATCTGTAGCCGGTACAGCGGTCGGCACAGGCAGATCAGTCGGGGGTGGCGGTGCGTCGGTCGGCAATGCGGTAGGAAGCGGTTCAGTCGGTACAATCGTTGGGATTTGTGTGGCCGGTAATGTGGGTGTAGCGGCCGGGGTATCAACCGGCGCAGGTGTCCACGATGGCGGCGGCGTTTCTGTCGCGGCCGCGCCCCATGCCGGAATCGGCGGGAAGCTATCGGGGCTGACCCCTTTGTACCCGGCCGATAGTTGGCGCATCTGATTGAGATATTGATTGCCAAACTCTTTCGCTGGCTCAATGTTCGATCCTTCTGCCCATTCATTAAAACTGGTGAGCAACAAAATATCAGGATCACTCGCGACCGCGCCCTGGAAGCTCTTCGTCAGATAGCTACCGTTATCACGATCTCGCCGTGATTTGCGGTCTGTCTGCACAAGCGTGTTATCAAAACCGGGCATCGCCGTCGCTGCCCAATAAAAATCGCCCCGGCCGCGTGTAATGCCAGCCCATCGTTGGCTAACCCCACCCGGATCACTCGACCAAGCGACATTATAAAGATGCAGCCCATCAAACACACCCAAGTATTTATCATGCCCACCTTCCGCGATCCAGATCGTCTCGCGGTTGGGGTCTACTTGGTCGCGCATCGTTTGCCATTCGCCCACCGTAAACAACCAATTCGCCCAGAAAAAGATGACTGGCTTGCCATCCATTTTCATAAAGGCAGGATGCTTGGCGTGTTGCGAAACCAGCACCTTGAGCGCGTCGATGCGATCTTGATCGTTGTCGAAAAACGGACTGACCGCCTCAAAATGCACCGTCGCTACAAACCCTTCTTGCTGGGCAATGTCGAGCAGCGTCTTGAAATTTGGCTCGGTCTGCTGATTGGGGTTTGGCCCATACCAGCTTTGGATAAAGCCATCGATCCCGGCCGCCTTCGCCGTTTTCACTTGCCGTCGAATGGTATCCGCATTGGTTGAAAAATAGGTATTCTGGGGCTGGAAGGGGGTCACGCCCGGCCCGAACGAGCTAGGATCGTACCAAGCATAGTAGAAGGCCAACACTTTGTTGGTTGCGCCCGCTTCGGCCGCTTGGATGCCCGCAATGCCACTCACAACAAAAATCAGGAGCAGCATACCGATGAGTTTAATGTAACTTTTCCGCATAGCGACGCTATTATACTGTGTTTGAGAATAGATAGAGATAGAGAGTTGAGAGAGAGGTTAAAGTCCTGCCAGTTTGGGCGGTAGCACAATGTCAAATTGCGCCCGGATTTGTGCGTCAAGGGCGGGATCGATGCGCTTGGGCGTATGCGTTTTGAGGATGCGACGCACTTCGGCACGGGCGCGTTCACGCATATCTTGTGCGCCATTCGCTTCCCAATCGTCGCGGCGCGCCCGGTCGGCCGTATGTGGGTATTGATACTCGGTGGTCATCATTTTCAGTGCTTGCTGCGAGGCTAAATAATGCCCATCGCCAAAACACGCCTCTTTGATCACATCGACAGAAAGCGTTTCATCTGTCACTTCAATGCCGCGCACACAACGCATGATCGCCCCATTGATGTCATCATCGATCACATATTGCTCGTAGGCGACCGTCAGCAGCGATTCCAAAAAGCCCGCACTGTGATGGATATAGTTCGCGCCTGCCAATGCGGCCGCCAGCCCTGTGATCCCTTTTTCATACCCGGCTTGCGCGTCCGGCACTTTGCTATCGCTCAGGCCAGATGAGTTATAGACGGGCAAATTATAAAATTGACCCAGTTGGCTAACGGCCGCATTCATCAACGCGAACTCCGGCGCACCGCCTACAAAGTTACCCGTCCGCAAATCGGCTACAGACGGCACATAGCCGAGAATGACCGAGCAACCCGGCCGGATCAGATTGCAATACACCAGACCGCTCAACTCCTCTGCATTGATCTGCACCAATGATCCCGCCAGCGCGGCCGGGCTGGTTGCCCCACTCTGCGGCGCAGACGAGATAAACACAGGCAGCCCCTGGCGCACGATTTCAGTCAACACTTCGACCGTTTCCATCGCGTAGCGTAGCGGGCTAACTGTCCAACACGTGATAAAGGAGATAAACGGCCGGGCGCGTAACGCCTCCGCCCCTCCAGCGATCAATTCGCACATTTCGATCACGTCGTGCAGCGTGTCTATCGTGTACGCATTGCCAGTTACATGCTTGGTGGTGTTGGTGATGGCGGCGTAATAGGTGTTGACATCTAGCACATCGATCTCAATGTCACGCGCTACGACCGGCCGTAAATAAAAGTGAATGTTGTTGAGCGCATCACACAAATGCCCGATCTGTGCTACGTCTGCCAAATTGCTTTCGCGCATCCGGCCGTCGAGGTCAAGCACTTTGACCGCGCTGCCCCCCGTTCCCATGTACACCCGTTGGCCGCCCAGCGTCATGTCCCAGCGTGCGTCGTCTCTGCCATAGAGCGTGACCTCGTTTTGGGCGGCCGCCAGCGCATCTGCCACCATCTGGCGCGGGATAAAAACGCGATCACGTGCTTCATCTACCGTTGCGCCCCCCGCCACAAAAATATCGCGGCACTCCGAAGCAGGCACTTGAATGCCCACTTGCTCCAGCACGTCCAATGACGCTTCATGGATACGCACAATTTGCGCGTCGGTCAGCGGCTTGTACGTGCCACCGGGCAAACCGGGCGGCGCAACATGGAGGGGCGATTGTGGAGAAGCAGTTTGTGAAGAGCGGCGCGAACGCCTACGTGAACGACCCATAACAAATCCTGTGGAACTAATGCGGTGGAATAGTGTGTTAGATGTCTGTGCATTGTAGTCTCACAGTAACTTGATTACAATGCGTTTCTCTGGAGGAAAATAGTGCATTTTGTTTGACATGCCTGCACCATTATGCTATATTTTCGCTGATTCCGACCCTACTGGTCGGAACTTTTGTTGTTTATCGACTGTTTCACTATTTTACCAAGGAGTTTGCGGAATTAGACGCGCAAGAAGAAAACGCCCAAGAGAGGATCGCACGCCACATTATCGTCGGAATCGACAGATACGTGTGCCAGAAGTGGTTCTTATTGACCATAACAACGTGAATCACGGCAAAGTAGATACACGTGACGCACTCAAGATGGCTATCGATGCCGAGCTTGATCTGGTGGAGGTTGCACCACGCCAACGGCCGCCAGTTGCTCGTATCATCGACTATAGTAAATTCATCTATGAGCAGCAAAAGAAGAATAAAGAAGCACGTAAAAATCAGAAGAAGATCGAAGTCAAAACGATCAAGCTCAAGCTAAAAACTTCTGAATTTCACCGTGATATTCAAGTTAACAAACGAGCAAGACGCTGGTTAACAGAAGGCAAAAAGGTAAAGGTCTCTATCCGGTTTTACGGCCGTGAGATCACTTATCCAGAACTCGGCCGCAAAATCATGGATGGCGTGTCTGAGGAATTAAAGGAAGTCGGTATTATCGAATCGCGTCCTCAATTTGAGGGACGCACAATGATTATGCTGCTTGCCCCGAACCCAGCGTACAAGCCGCCAGAGAAAGAAGAGCCGGAAGAAGAGATCGACGACGCATTGATCGCCTCCATCGAAGATGACAACGATGATGACGACCAAAGCGAAGAGAACGATTCTGATTCTGACACGACCGAAGTGGCAGCAGATGAAACGGCCGAACATGATAAAGATGTTCAGGAAGACCTATCGGCCGACGAAAGCGCCGACACAGAAGACGCGACAGATACAGATGATGTATCTGACGAAGAAGCTGTGTCTAGCGAAGATGACGCAGCCGAAGGTTAAAATGCCTGAGCAACAGAGGTATTAACGTGGCTAAAAAGAAGGCTAAAAAGAATAAGATCAAAACGTACAAAGCGGCCGCCAAACGTTTTCGTGTGACGAAAAGTGGCAAGGTGCTGCGTACAAAAGGTGGCAAGAGCCATCTCCGTCGTCGTAAATCGACGCGCGTCAAGCAACAGTTTGACAAAATGCAGGAAGTGACCTGCGCGGGTGATCGCAAACGCATTATGCGGATGGCACCCTACTTGAAGAAATATAAGGCGAACCCGCCGAAATAATGACGGGTGGCAAATGGTGAACCCGCTATCCCAGCACTGTTCATCATTTTTCATTCGTCCCAATCGCTGCCTGCCCTCTTTGACGAGAGCGGTATGGCACCTAAATGCGAGGTAATAAGATATGCGTGTAAAAGGTGGTTTTACCACACGTCGTAGACACAAAAAGATTTTGAAAATGGTCAAAGGCCAGCGCATGACGCGGAGTACGCTCTATCGTCGTGCCAACGAGTCGATGATGAAGTCATACTGGTATGCGTACCGTGACCGTCGTCAGCGTCGTCGTAACTTCCGTCGCTTGTGGATCGCTCGTATCAATGCGGCTTCTCGCCAAAACGGCATGAGCTATAGCCGCCTGATGCACGGGCTAAAAGAAGCGGACGTAAACCTTGACCGTAAAGTGCTGGCAGACATCGCCGTGCGGGATGCAAACGCATTCTCCGAAATCGTGGCTGTTGCCCAGAATGCGCTGGCTTAATCGGCAAGTTATTTGAAACAGAAAGAGCTTCTCATCATTGTGATGAGAGGCTTTTTTTTTGCTTTCATACTTCATAACACATGACAACGCCAGCATCCCACTATCGCCCGATGAACGCGCTGATACCGCCCCAATGGCATCAGGGCAAGGTTGTTGCCAATGGCATCCATCAGCATGTGATGCGTACAGGGGGAGATAAGCCCCCTCTACTGATGCTGCATGGATTTATGGAAAGTAGTGCAAGTTGGCTGCGCCTCGGCCGTGCTTTGGCGGGGCGTTTCGATGTGATCATGCCAGATGCGAGAATGCATGGGCAGTCGGACGGGCTGCCAAATAGTTTCAGCCCTGAGATTTTAACGGATGATGCGATAAGCCTAGTTGAAGCGTTAAATCTGGAACAACCCATCGTATTAGGCCATTCGAATGGTGCAGTCACCGCCTATTTGATGACGGTTCAGCAGCCCGATCTCGTGCGTGCATTGGTAATGGAAGACCCCCCGGCCGGAGGGCGGCCGATACCGGCCGTCAGCCAAGACGTTCTTGAAGGCGGCAACAATTGGTATGATGAATGGATGGGGTGGATGCGTCAACTGAAAACGATGCCACATGATGAGCAGATACGATCAACTGTGGCGCGTTGGCCTCACGGTATGCCGATCCCGCCCGATGAGCCATTATGGTGCGAGGACGATTTTATGGGGCGTATCGAATCACTATCGCGCTTTGATCTTGCCCTTTTTGATACCAAGATTGATTTTTGGTCGTTGCTCAATTATCTGGAGCAGGCGAATCGTATCACCTGCCCAACGCTGTTACTGACTGGAGAGCCATTGCTAGTACAGACCGGCTTAAATATCCAGTCATTATCTATGCACATAAAGGTCTTCCCTTGTATGTCCACTTGAATGGCTTGGCAAGCGTTTCATTGAAGTAGTCGATGAAATCAAGGAGGCGTTGTCGCAACGCCTCTTTTGACGTAAAACTCCCACGCTTGATGACCC
>CALECP010000066.1 GCA_937949915.1 uncultured Anaerolineae bacterium | reverse complement strand
CGCGTTTCTCCCGGCATCTTTTTGAATAGCCGTTTGGTGATACTCACCACCCATTTCCAGTCGAGAATCACATGCGCCAGCAGCGGAATGATGAGCAGCCAGCTTGCCCATTCGTGGACGGGAATACCAGTACCACCAGGGGCCAATACCAACACCATGCCAATAAACAGCACGATGTCGAGATACAGCTTGATTTGCGTACTACTACGCTTTTTCTTATTTTTGTTTGTTGAGATCGCTGTCATCGTTTTTTCCTATGGGAAGTGTAATCGTAAAGGTCGTGCCTTTTTGATCTGTAGAGGCAACAGTGATCGTCCCTGTGTGTTGAGCAACAATTGATTTGGCGATGGCAAGCCCTAGCCCAGAATTGCCGCCGTGCCGAGAGGTGTCGGCACGATAAAAGCGGTCGAAAATGTAGGGCAGTTGGTCGGCCGCAATGCCGCTACCGGTATCGCAGACAGTGATCAAAAGCTGGTCGGCCGCTTGCCATGCGCCCAGGGTAACTGTGCCGCCATCTGGTGTATAGCGGAGTGCGTTGCTGACCAAATTATTCAGCACTTGCGCCATACGGTCTGGGTCGATAGTCAGCATCGGCAACGGTTCGGCCGCATCTACCACCAGATCGACATTCCGGCCGATAGCCTGTGGCAAATGAGCCGCTTGGGTGCGCTGCAATAGCTCCAGAACAGACGACAAGCGCAACGTCAACGGCAACTCGCCTGCATCGGCGAGAGTGAGCGTCCGCAAATCATCTATTAAACGATTGAGTCGCAACGCTTCATCATGGATGATGTGAATCGTCTCATCGGCCGACAGTACCCCATCTTTCACCGCCTCCGCATGACCCATAATCACGCTTACTGGAGTGCGAAGATCATGGGCAATATCGGCCGTCATTTGGCTGCGTAATTGGTTGGATCGTGCCAGATCGCTCGACATTTGGTTGAATGATTGTGCCAGCGCACCTAGTTCATCATCTGTATCAACGGCGACACGCTGGGACAAGTCGCCCTGGGCAACAGCATCGGTCGCGGCCGTCAATTCACGTACCGGCCGGGTGATCGTCCGTGCCAGCAGCCAGCCCACCACCAGCGAGGCTAGCGAAGTCAACGCCCCACCCCAAAACAGCGTTCGCGTCAGCGCGATCAGCGGGGAAACAGGTTCTTGCAGATCAGGGATTTCGTCATGGCGACCGGGCGGCCGTGAATCATTACTCTTGCCGTTCAACTCCTCATAGACAAGATAAGCTGTCGCGCCACCTATCGCCAATCTCTGCGTATTTTTTAGAGACGAATACGAGCCATTCCCAGAGCGGGAAATCACGTTTTTCCGCTCATCGATCAACGCCCAACGCAGCCCACGCCCCGACTGCTCTAGCCTACAAGCGCGGTCTATATCACGCGGCCAGCCGTCAAAACTTGCGTGGCACGCCTCCAAATCGGCCGCCAATATCGCAATCCGGGCGCGGCTCTCAATGCCAGAAGCCCCTTGCACAAACGACCAACGCGCCAGAGTCAACACCGCGATGATGCCCAGCAAGCTGATCAGCCACATAGAAAGCATGAGTTTGCCACTTAGAGAGCGCATATCACCATTCGTTGCTCATACGGTAGCCCACACCATACACCGTTTCGATGTAGATCGGTTTGCGTGGGTTCGCTTCGATTTTGGCGCGCATGTTTTTGATGTGTACGTCGATGGTGCGCTCGTATCCTTCAAATAGGTCGCCCTGTAATTTGTCCAGTAGTTCGAGACGGGAAAAGGCACGACCGGGCGAGCGCATCATGATCAGCAACAAGCTAAATTCAGAAGCGGTCAAATCGATTGTTTTTCCAGCGAGTGTCGCCGACCATGCCGCCTCATCTAGCACCAAATCGCCAGCACGGAACACCGCTTCGGCCGGTTCTTCCAACCGATTGAGACGACGCAAAACAGCTTCCACCCGCGCCACCACTTCTTTGGGGCTAAACGGTTTGGTTACATAATCGTCTGCACCGCGCCCCAGTCCGTCGATGCGATCTGCTTCGTCTGCTCGTGCGGTGAGCATGATGATCGGCGTGTTTCGTTCGCGGCGATGGAGACGCATAAATTCATAGCCATCCATCTCCGGCATCATCACGTCGAGGACGATCAAATCCGGTTTTTCATCACGCGCTGCGAATAGAGCTTCCCGGCCGTCATGCGCTAGCACTACGCGAAAGCCAGCATTTTCCAAATACGATTGCATCAGCGATGCAAGACGACGTTCGTCATCGACAACAAGAATTGTTTGAGCCATATGATAAGAATAGTAAAGTTAAATGAAGAAATTGTGAAGAGCAAAACGTGCGATGGGTGCGCTAATAAGTTGTCATTGAGTCTTGTTAGGCATGTTCCTCATTATTTTTCGGAACATGCCTTAACGAATGCTGGGTAGCCATTCCACCACTAGCCCAAACAAGCCGATGACGACGAGCAACACACCGGAAAGGCGTGTCAGCAATTGGTAGTGGCGCGTCATGAGCTTGATGAATTTCGATTGGACGGAGGAGGCGACGAGCGGCAGCAGGACGAGCGGCCACCCGAAGCCGAGACCGAAAAAGAGGAAGTAGACCAATTCGTAGGCGAGAGAGGTGGCACTGCCAGCACCGAGAAAAAAGGCGGCCGTCAATATCGGCCCCGCGCACGGCAATGTCATTGGGCCTAGCAGCAGTCCGTACACATACGCGCCGATGTATGGGTTTTTGAGCAAGGGGATGTTTGAGGTGGCGAGGCGGCTGAATGGGTTACGGCCGAGAATCATCAGCACGCCGAGCGCAATAACAACGAAGTAAATGATCGGCAGCAGCCAGATCAACACGCTGCCAAAGGTGCGCTGCAACAGATAGAGCAACGCGCCAATCGCAACCATCAGTGTCAAAATGCCAGCCAACACCAAGAAGCCCAACCAGCGACTTGCTTTGGCAAAGCGGGGATTGTCTGCATTGCCTGCTAAATAAGCGATCAAACCAGGATAAAGTGGCAGGACGCATACATTGGTCAAAATGGCAGCATTGCCGAGGAGAAAGGCTTCAAGCAACATAAGGTTAATTCGCGTTTATTTCTGTAATGATTTGTTCGGCCGTTTCCATGCCGGTAGCGAGATCGGTGAATGTGCCGTCCGGCCGAATGATGAAATGGGGAGTCGATGGCGGGTTGGCAACGCCCCGGCCGAACTCCGCGACCAATGCTTGTAGCATGTCTGGTGTGACAACCGCAAACTCGAACGGGTAGCCATTGCTCTCGGCATAGCTCAGTAGATCGTCGTTTGCCAAGTTCGCTTCGACACTAAGCGCGACCACGACCACATCTTCGCTGCCCACTGTCGCCATCGCATTCAGCACATTAAAAAGCTGTGTACGACAATTACTGCACCATGTCGCCATCGGCTCGACGAACACCGTTTTGCCACTGAAATCGGCAAACGTGAAGGCTGCGCCAGTCGCTACGTTGACAAGCGGTAATGTTTGCCAAGCGGGTCGGTCAAATACGATCTCGACGGCGACAGGCTGTACTATTTCAGGTTCGGCGGCAACATCTTCATCTGTTGCGGCGACAAGTTCAGGCGTGGGGGTGTCAGGTGCTGGCTCGGCCGTCGCTTCGTCTACCATAACAGGCTCAACAGCAACAGGTTCGGGAATGGGTGTATTCTCGCTGGAGGCAGCCATCGGTTCGGCCGCTTCGTCTTCATATTCGCTTTCACTTTCGCTGGAAACAGGTATCGGCTCGGCTATCGCTTCCGCATCGGCCGCTGTACCAGAAACAGCCATCGGTTCGCTATCATCGGCATCGTCTGGCACGGCCGTCGCTGTTTCTTCCATCTCTGTCTCTGTCTCCATCTCCGCAACTGCTTGCTCGGCTTTCGCAATATCCAGCATCAACAGTTCAGCAGCCATCGCTTCGTTCGTAGCAGATTCGATCAGCATCCCGGCCGCTTCTTCTTCAGAGATAGGCGGTGCAGTAGAGACGGGCGGCACAGTCACCTCGCTCTCTGACCCACATGCCACCGTTATCATTGTTACCATCATCAAAATCAAAAATAGTTTTCGCATTGTTTGTTCCTTTCAAGATCACTTTTTCCTAGACTGTACGCTCCAATTTTGACAGAAAATGTAATCGACACCACATTCATGCAGCAGTCGTAATGAACCTGTAACATAGAAGGATGAAGAAAAAGATGAAAAAGCTTCACAACTGGTTGGTCGTCAAGGGCGGCCGCTACGTCATCCTGCAATTTGTCTTGTTTGCGCTCATCTGGTTTGCGCCTGCCAAGCTGCTGGGGTGGGAATGGCCGGCCGCTATCACGCCGATCACGGCCGTACTGGGCGCGTTGTGTGTGGCGTATGGGGTGGTGATGGTGGGGCTGGGCATTGTCAATCTCGGCCGCAACTTGACGGCCGTGCCTCATCCCAAACCAGACAGCACCCTGGTACAAAACGGTGCGTTTGCCCTCGTCCGTCACCCGATCTACAGTGGGCTGATCGTCGGTGCGCTCGGTATTGCGCTCAGTCGGCAGGGTGGGTTGACGTTGGTATTAACCGCGCTCCTTTTCCTCTTTTTCGACATCAAATCACGACGCGAAGAACGGTTGCTGGCTGCTCAATTTGCGGCCTATTCTACCTATCAAGCGCGAGTCAAAAAGCTACTCCCCTACCTTTACTAAAATTTGATGAGACGCATCAATTTTTCACCTTTCGCCCAAAGCATTGTACAATCAAATGCTGGTTAATTTGCCAGTTCGACAGTATGGCACAAGCATTTGAGCGTTTGCAACGCATCCTCACATTAGAAGCCGAACAAGGCTATCAGGATCGCGCCATCGTGGGCGGGTTTCGCAAGTTTGCGCCTGTGTGGGCAGGACAAGCGGCCGAGCAGTCGCCCGACGGCCGGGATCAATTTTTGATCGAGCAAATCAGTCAGGAGTTAGCCAGCTATCATCGGCTACCCGGTGCAGAAGCACGGGCGCGTGTGATCGATAATCTGCTCACTAATTTGGCGAAACGGCCGCCCTCGGCCGTGCAGCCCTCGCCCCCCCCACCAGCCCCACC
>CALECP010000065.1 GCA_937949915.1 uncultured Anaerolineae bacterium | reverse complement strand
ACCTTTATGTGCATAGATAATGACTGGATATTTAAGCCAGTCTGTACTAGGCTTTATGGAAAATTTCTTGGCAAGTTCTGCATTAGAAAGAATAAACTCCCCACTGGAGTTGACCCCCCAATATTGCGTACAAATTTGGATTAGATTTTCATCTTTAGTATGTATTTTTAGATCAATGTATGACATGACACAGTAAGTATATCAGCCCACGACGTAAACAAGTGGTGTTTAACTGAACTCATGTCTCATCGTAGTCACAATGAACATTGAGCTACAAATTGCGGAAACGGCCGAACAGCGACAGCAAGCGGCCGACATCCTCCGCGAAGCGGCCCAATGGATGCTCGACACGGGCAACGCCAACTGGGGATTTGTGGCGGCTATTCTCCAGTCAATGCGATTTGCCTGCTTTTCCAGTAAGATCACGGCCGTACTCTGTATCAAATAGATCGGAGTTTGCACAAAAAATGTTGATCGAGGAGAACGACTATGTTGATCGCTGGAGATGTTGGCGGTACAAAAACAAATCTTGCGCTATTTTCTGTTGAAAAAGGCGCTCACGACCCGTTAGAAGAAGCACGTTTTGTCAGTGCAGACTATGCTAGTTTGGCAGATATTGTGCTGGAATTTTTGGCGCAAACACGGCCGCCTTCTGTCGAAGTTGCCAGTTTTGGCGTACCGGGGCCGGTGGTCAACGGCCGTGCGCGGATCACCAATTTGCCCTGGGTCGTAGACATCGCAATGATGCGCCAGCAAACGGGAATCCCGATCATTCATTTGATGAACGATTTGGTCGCGGCTGCCAATTCTGTCCCGATTTTGGAAGCTGACGACATCGTGACACTGAACCCCGGCACGGCCGAGCCGGGTGGCACTATCGCCATTCTCGCCCCCGGTACCGGGCTGGGCGAAGCATTCCTCTCGTATGACAACGGTCATTACACCGCCCACCCATCCGAAGGCGGACACGGCCGTTTCTCGCCCTCCAATGCAGCCGAATTAGAGCTGCTGCGCTACCTGATGGATATTTACGGTCACGTCAGCACCGAGCGTGTTTGCTCCGGCATGGGCTTGCCCAACATTTACAACTATTTGCGCGACACCCAGCAAGCGGCCGAACCAGCCTGGTTTGCCGAGCTACTGGCGCAAGCAGAAGACAAATCGCCCATCATCGTCAACAACGCGCTTGACCCTGATAATGCCCTGCCGATCACCATCGCCACATTGGAAATGTTCGCCTCTATCATCGGGTCAGAAGCGGGTGATCTTGCGCTTACCTTTTTGGCAACGGGGGGCGTTTATTTGGGCGGCGGCATTCCCCCGCGCATCTTGTCCGCCTTGCAAACAGACAGCTTCTGGTCTGCTTTTTCAGACAAAGGGCGGTTCAAGGACGTGATGAACAGAATCCCCTTGCATGTCATTCTCAATAGCAAAGCCCCGTTGCTGGGCGCAGCGCGGGTCGGCATTCAATCATTGCAGACAGAGGCAGAGACAGAGCGCGACGACAGATCGACACCATCTGCTTAACTAAAATCGGCGATTAAAAATTGGCACATTTGTAGGAACATGGCGCGCCATAATCCTACATGATTCAAAAAGGAGTTATTATGGAAATTGCTATGATCGGCCTGGGTAAAATGGGCGCAAATATGACAAAACGATTATTGTTGGGCGGTCATCGCGTCGTTGTGACAGACCTGAATGCAGAGGCTGTTTCCGAAGCAGAAACGGCCGGGGCTGTGGGCGCAAGCTCAATCGAAGCGGCCGTTGCCCAATTAGAAGCGTCGCCCAAAGTGGTGTGGGTGATGGTGCCAGCCGGAAAAGTGACCGACAGCGTGATCGACCAAGCGGCCGATCTGCTCGACGAATCGGACGTTATCATCGACGGCGGCAATAGCAACTTCAATCAAACGGTTGCACGAGGCAAAGCGTTAGCAGAGCGCGGTCTGGAATTTGTCGATGTGGGGACGAGTGGCGGTGTGTGGGGCTTGGAAGGCGGCTATAGCATGATGGTCGGCGGGTCAGATGCGGCCGTGGCGCACATTACCCCAGCCCTGGAAACACTTGCCCCAGCGGCCGACAAAGGGTGGGGACACGTCGGCCCCAGCGGTGCAGGTCACTACACAAAAATGGTACACAACGGCATCGAATACGCCATCATGCAAAGCTATGCTGAGGGGTTTGATCTGTTGCGCTCGAAAGAAGAGTTTGACCTAGATTTGCATCAGGTGGCCGAGATTTGGCGATTTGGTAGCGTTATTCGTTCATGGTTGCTCGACCTTACTGCCAATGCGTTGAGCGAAGACCAAACATTTGCTGCTATCGACGGCTATGTACCAGACAGTGGCGAAGGTCGCTGGACGGTGATCGACTCGATTGGGCAATCTGTGCCGACCCCGGTGATCACACTTGCCTTGCAGATGCGCTTCCTCAGCCGCGACGACAACCAATACTGGGCAAAAATGTTGTCGGCTATGCGGAATCAATTTGGCGGTCACGCGATTAAACCAAGCGACGAGTAACGTGTCTTGCAAACGGGAACGATTAAGCAAGGCGATACGCAATAGTGGCAAAAAGGTGCGCGATGGATTCATATCAACGGCCGACAGCAATTTTGAACCGTGCCGTGTTGTAGTCAGGCTTCAGCGAGATTTCATCGACAAAATCAAAATATCGGCCGTAAAACACACGTAGTTTCGGCCGATCCCCCCGACACTCCAACCGCACAAACGCCTTCCCCTGTTCCTGTGCCAACGCACACACACAATCCAGCATTTTGTACGCGACACCCTGCCCCGCAAAGCGACGACGCACCGCCAACTTATGCACAAACAGCGCATCATACGGATCAGCGAGATTCGGCCAGTAGAACGGGTCATGTTCCATCAGTTGCAGCGTCCCGGCCGCTTCCCCATCAACAAGCGCGAGATAGACAACTGCATCGGCCGATTGCCGCACCGTCCCGGCCGAAAACGCGGCCGCATCCCAATTGGCATAGCCACTGTCGATCATCCATTGGGCAGCTTCACGCAGGATG
>CALECP010000064.1 GCA_937949915.1 uncultured Anaerolineae bacterium | reverse complement strand
TGAGCGGCCTCCTGCGCTACGACCAAAACAATCAGCTTGTCCCCGCCCTTGCCGCCACTATGCCCACCATCTCTGATGACGGTCTCAAATACACATTTACCTTGCGCGAAGGGCTGTTTTTCCCCGATGGTACCTTGCTCGATGCCAATGCTGTCCGTAACTCGCTGGTACGCGCCAGTGAAAACGGCAACGGTCAGCTCAATAATTTTCTGCGCGACAACAATCTCGATGGCTTTGCCGATGGCGATGCTATCCAAGCGGTCGGTAACAATCAAATCGTGCTGCAACTAGACGAAGCCGCCAGTCATTTCGTCACGTTTTTGGCAACACCCCCCTACTTTATTCTCAACCCATCGTGCGCGGCCGGAACATTCGACCCGCTTGCCAACTGCAACGGCATCGGCCCGTATACCATCACCGCCTACGAGCCAGACGTACTGGTACGCATGGAAGCCAACCCCCTGTGGCCGCTCGAAAAAGCGATTATGTCATCTGTTGAATTGCGGTTCTATGCAGATACAGCCACCCTACGCGGGGCGTTACTGTCTGAGCAAATTGACATTGTATGGCATGGCATCGCCAATGCTAATAATGAAGAAGGACGCGCTCTGGCCGCTGATGACACGCTCAAACCCTGGGCGGGGGCTTCTGTTTTCAAAAGCTATCTCGTCTTTGAACAAAGCCAAGAACCCTGGGACGATGTACGGGTGCGCCGTGCGGCCGCCTATGCGCTCGACCGCGATGCGCTTGTCGAAAAAGTATTCGTTGATGGTGAACGGCAACCGTTGCTAGGGCCGATTCCGTCCGGCATTCCCGGCAATGCGCCCGCCGCCCCCGCGCCCGATCTCGGTTCAGCGATTACGCTGCTCAACGCGGCCGGATACTCATTGCTCAACCCATTGGAAATCGACCTCTGGTACTTGGACGACGGCCGTTACACAGAGCGCGAAGGCGACTATGCGGCCGCCATCAAAGAACAGCTAGAAGAAACAGGCATCTTTGAAGTGACGCTCAACAGCGAAGCATGGCCCATCTATAGCGCACGTATGTCTAGCTGCGAATACCCCGCCTTTTTGCTGGGCTGGCCGGGAACAACCGCCCAACGCTACATCGATCCGATGATTTGGCTCGGTCACTTTATCTACAATGCAGAAGTGGTTTGCTCCAACTATGAGAGCGAAGAGATGAGCGCACTGATGGCATCTGTGCTAGAAGAAACAGATTTGGCGACGCGAATGGGACTATACGGACAAGTACAAGCGCTCTGGGCGGCCGAACTACCCACGCTCGATCTCACACAAGAGCGCAATCAGGCGTATAGCTCGGCCGACATCACCGCCCTCACCATCGATCCGCTCGGCATCATGCGCTACGAAACATTGCAAAAATGATCGCTCTCGTAGTGACATGGCGCGCCATGTCACTACGAGGCAGGTCTTGCATGATAAATTAGCGATTGTGATCCACGTCCAAGCGCGGCAACATCAACCACGCAATCGAAAACCCAAACCATGCTCCCGTTAGCGTCCGTAGCCAGGGTGGGCTTTCGCGTACCGGAAACGCGCTGAACAACCCGACATCTAGCCCAAAGTAGCCAAACAACTGACTAAACCCATCTAGCCCAATCGGCCCCATGCCCAGAATGATGAACACGATCAGGGGCATCGGCCGGACACGCATTCGAGTGCGAAGCAGCCCATAGAGCAAGCCGCCGACAAGCAAAAAGCCCCAAATGCCCATATCACGCTGGCAAATCGCTGTCTTGTACCCCATTTCGGCCGAGCCGTTATATGTTCGTGCGGCCGTCATTAATTGGGGCGATAGCCCATCAAACGAGAGCGTGTGAAAATGATCATCGTGCTGCACCGCCATCTCAAATGTCTCCCAATCGATCAATGTCTTTGCCCGGTCACGCGGGTATACCGGCTGCTCGCCCCCCACAAAAAACGAGCGAAAAGCCATCTGGTGACACGTCAGCCCATACGCTCGATAGATTAAGTGCGCTGGTTTCTCGATACCCAGATGGAGCATGAGCGGCGCAACAATTGGCAGCAATACATACAGTGCAACCGCCCCATTGAAAAGCGCCAGCCAATGACGGCCGATTCCCATTAAAACGCGATCTGAACGTGATGTGTTGTGTGTATCAGTCATAATTGCTGGAAGTTGAAACGTTAAGAGGTTAAAAGTCGAAGATTACAACAGAGTTAGCGATTTGACCTTACATACCAATAATATACACAATCGATCCTTTCAACTTTTCTTCACTTTCCAACTTGTAACCTCAATTATCCACAATCTGCGCTTATCGGTACAATAGGGATATGAATAAGCGGCCGATCTTTGGAATGGTGTTTGGTGGCGGTGGGGCGCGTGGGTCGGCTCACGTCGGTGTTTTGCTACAGCTAGAACGGTACGGTCTTCGCCCCGATATAATTGTTGGCACAAGTATTGGCGGCATCGTTGGCACCATGTTTTCGGCCGGAATCGATCCCGATGACATCGCCGACTTCATCGAAGCATTACGCATCACCCGCGCCTTCTCTGTCCCGCGTGGATTCAATAGCATCACATCAAATAAAAAGCTGGAAAGGCTGCTCGTGTCGTTTTTGGGACGGCCGCAATTTTCTGATCTGCCCATTCCCGTCACTGTCGTCGCTACTGATATTGTCAACCGCAGCACGTATTTGCTCAACAAAGGGGATGTCATTTCTGCTTTGTTGGCAACGTCGGCCCTCCCCGGCCTGCTGCCGACGGTGAAGCGAGACGGCCGTATTCTCGTCGATGGCGGTGTCACCAACAATGCGCCCGTCGGCATCGCCCGTGACCAGGGCGCAACCCACATTCTCGCCACCGATCTGAGCAACTCCGCCCCCTTTGGCGCAGCCTATGCCCCCCGCACCGAAGCAGGCAGCATGGTAGACCGCAGCATTGGGCTGGTCAGCCGCTATCCCACTATCGCCGTCCTGCTCAATGTACTCGATACGGTGATGGCACAAGCATTGCGCCAGCCAGAAACAGAAAATGATATTTTCCTCCGGCCGAAACTCGGTACAATCGGCCTCTTAGATTTTCATCGAGTGCAGGAAGGCATTGAAGCCGGACGCATGGCCTTCCATGACCGCGACAGCGACATTCGCGCCCGCTTGGTCAGCCCGCTCAAAACCCCTTATGCGCCCGATTTACTAAACGGGAGTACACCCCATGCAGATACTTGGAATTGACGTAGGCGGCTCTGGCATCAAAGGCGCAATTGTTGATGTTACCAATGGCACGTTACTCACAGAACGCCACCGCATACCCACCCCAGAAAGCCGCAGCCCAAAAGACGTGATGGACACCATCACCGCGCTTGTCGCACATTTTGACTACACGGGCAAAGGGCCTGTGGGCATCGGTCTGCCGCTTGTCGTCGTCGATGGTGTGCCAAAATCGCCGTTTTCTGCCCACGCTGTCAAAGGATGGATCGATTATCGATTGGGCGATCAGTTACATGAAAGGCTCGGTGTGCCTGTCACCCTGGTCAACGATGCGGACGCGGCCGGATTGGCAGAAATTCACTTTGGCGCAGGGCGCGGGCAAACAGGTATTTGCCTCGTCATCACGCTTGGCACAGGCGTAGGCAGTGGCCTCTTTTACAATGGGCAACTGATTCCCAATAGCGAAATGGGCAAGCTGTATCTCCGCAAAGATAGGCGTGTCGCCGAAGCCAGGGTATCTACCTACTACCGCGAACAGAATGAACTTTCATGGGAGGCTTACGCGCCCAATCTGAACGAATACCTGCAACATATCGAACGGCTATTCAACCCACAATTGTTGGTGATCGGTGGCGGTGCGAGTAAAAGGTTTGAGCAATACAGCCCATTTTTAGACACCAAAACGCCTGTCGTGCCTGCCCAATTGCTCAATCATGCGGGGATCATCGGTGCGGCAATGGCGGCCGCTGCATAGATCGAGATCGTACTGTGATATACAATTGACATCGTTATTGATATTGCTAATGTAGAGGCGCAACATTTTGCGCTTCCTTCATGTCAAGAAAGACGCATGATGTTGTGTCTATACAAGTAATAAAGGGACGATCCTATTTATGATGAAGACGACGAGTTATGGAGAGATCAAGCTGTTTGCAGGACGTAGCTGTCCTAAATTAGCGCAGTCGATTGCCGATTATTTGGGCATGGCGTTGAGCGACTGGGACATTTTTGACTTTCCCAATGAAAACATTTTTGTCAAACTGAACGAGAGTATTCGCGGACAAGATGTGTATATCATTGGTAGCCACAATTCTCCTGTGCATCGCAATATCATGGAAATGTTGATCGCTTGCGATGCCGTTCACCGCGATTCGGCCGGGCGGATCACCGTTGTCATGCCGTATTTGGCATACTCGCAGAGCGATAAAAAAGACCAGCCTCGCGTGCCGATCACCGCTCGTTTGATGGCAGACTTGATCGAGACGGCCGGAGCGCATCGTTGGATCACCATCGACCTGCATTCTGACCAAATTCAAGGCTTCTACAAAATCCCTGGCGACCAGTTGACCGCCTTTCACATCATCACACAGTACATTTGCGACACGAAAGATTTGAGCAATACAGTTGTTGTCACACCCGACTTGGGGTTTGCGAAAAAAGGGCGCAATTATGCCCAAGCACTTAATGTTCCTCTCGCCTTTGTAGAAAAACGGAGGATCGGCAACGATGGAGCGAAAGAAGTGCTGACGGTGATCGGTGATGTGGTAGGGAAAGATGTGATTATCGTCGATGATTTGGTGGACACGGCCGGATCGATGCTGCAAGCTGTCAAGCAAGTGAAAGCACGGGGCGCACAATCAGTTTCTCTCGCGTTTACCCACCCTGTTTTGTCAGACCCTGCCTATGAGCGGCTGGCGCACCCAGACATCAACGAAATCATCACGACTGATACGATCCCGATTCCGGCCGACAAGAAGCTGGACAACATGACCATTCTATCTGTTGCCCAACTATTGGGTGAAGTGATCAAACGGACACATGAAGGGACGAGCGTCGGCGCGTTGTTCGATGAATGATCGGCTTTAACAGCGACAATGAGGTGCGGGATCACTCCCGCATCCGGCCGCGCTCTATCTCTACCCCCACAGAAGCAGCAAAACGCAGGGCTGATGGCTTTTCTACCCGCACCTGCACCCGCTCCGCACCAAACTCATCGAGAATGATGGCGGCTATCTCTTCTGCCAGCTTTTCGACAGCGTAATTGTTGCTGCTTTCTACATGCTGGATGATGCGCTCGGCCGTATCGTAGTAATTGATCGACAGAGAGACATCATCGGCCGTGGCGGCCGGACGAATATCTGTCCACATCACCACATTGACCACAATATCCTGCCGCTCCACCCGCTCATCAGGATTGATCCCCAAAATTCCCCGCACCAATAAATCACGAATAATAATTTTGTCCATGCCCCTGATATACCAACTTTTCCCCCACAACGCAACGCCTACCCCACCTCAAAAAAAAGAGCCAGAGAATACTCTCCAGCTCATCAAATTACCTCTTGGTACTATAGATTTTATTCCCAACTTTCTGGCATAGGGTCTCCTATTAGTGGGTGAAAAATTGACAGGTTTGAATTTAATAAGCTTCTATCAAGAAAATCAACAAAACCATCTTCATTAAAATCGACATCAAGGTTTTGTGGTGTATCCTCTGCTCTTTTAGGTGGAGTTGTCATTTGACTTGTCAAACCACTATAATCGAAAAAATCAATTGAATTGTCGCCATTCGCATCACCTTCATATAAAGTTTCATTTATAAATAGAAAGCCGTTTTTCAGAAGATCCTCATTACCTTCAGCTAAGACACCTAATGTATCAGACCCTTTGATATATATTTTTCTATATTTTGCTGACACAGG
>CALECP010000063.1 GCA_937949915.1 uncultured Anaerolineae bacterium | reverse complement strand
TGTTGCCAAAAACGTGACGAAATGACTGGCGGCTTCGTCTAGTTGCAGCACGATTTGATTGTTACCGACCGCTTGGATAGCATCGCCATCGGCAAAGCCATCGAGATTGTTGTCGCGCAAAAAATTATTGAGCTGACCGTTGCCATTTTCGCTGGCGCGTACCAGCGAGTTACGGACGGCATTGGCATCGAGCAAAGTGCCATCGGGAAAGAACAGCCCTTCGCGCAAGGTAAATGTGTATTTGAGACCGTCATCAGAGATGGTGGGCATAGTGGCGGCAAGGGCGGGGACAAGCTGATTGTTTTGGTCGTAGCGCAGGAGGCCGCTCATCGTGTTTTGCTTGATCTCCCAATTGATGTAGCCAAAGGTGTCGCTACTAGGGTCGAGATCGCCAGATGTGCCGACGACACCGATGAGAACGCGATCTTCTGGTGTGCCGACGAGCGAGATGTCGCCGCGATTGATGGGGCGTTTGTCTACGAGTCGGTCGGTGATGGCGGTGACATTTTCATTGTCCGATAGGGTGGCGATGGCGGTGTTGAGCGTGGTGAGTAGGTCGGTGTTATCGGCCGCGACAGCGATGCCAAAGGAACGCGAACCGTTGATGAAGCCACCAGCCAGCTTGAAGCGTTGTGGGTATCGGTTGATGTAGTAGGAAGCTTGGTAATTATCGACGATGGTCGCCCGAACGGTGCCGTTGCTCAATTCTTGTACGGCCGCCTGCACGCTGCCAAAGGTCAATAGTTGACGAGATGACATCGGTAAGCGGTCGATGGCTATTTGACCGCTCTGGCTTTCCGCTTCGACAGAGACAACCATATCGGCCGTTATGCTGTCTATGTCTGTGATCTCTGTTTCGTTGGCACGGACGAGTAGTTGTTCCCCGATTTCGAGATACGGCCGGGTGTAGGCGATGCCTTCTTCTGGCTGTTCGGGGATGACGATTGCCGAAAGCCCCATGTCGAATTTGCCAGTTTGCACGCCGTCTATGATCGCGTCGTACGGAATGGCGATCAATTCGTATGCCAGATCGTCGCTTACGGCCGCTATCGCTGCTATCAAGTCGGCATCTAGCCCTGTAATGTTGCCGAAGTCATCGAAGGCGGCAAATTCTACTTGTTTATGTGGCACGTCGATTGCAACTGTCAGCACACCATTGTCGGCCGGGGGGACGGGTACGGCCGTGGGCGTGGGTGGATTGGCGGCCGTGTCAGTCGGTTCTGTTTCAGTGGTGGCGGCCGCAATGACAGTGGCAGTCGGTGGGGTCGCATCTGTTGTATCAGGTACAGGCGTTTGCCGCGCACAACCAACGATAACGATGAGCAGGATCAGCAAAGAAGATAAAGAAGATGTCGAACGATAACGCATATCGCCAATTGTGAAGGATATGAAAGGAAAAGCCAAACGGAAGCGTACTTTCTCAACTTTGTTTGAGATCGGCATAAAAAAATAAGCGATATGTTGCCTCATTTACGTTTGAAGTGACTATCTTCTTATTTTGTTTTATTGTTTGGGTCGTTATGATACGGTGAGTAGTGAGTAATGAATGATGGTAGATAATAGCAGAGCATTTTTAGAAGAATACTATAAGACGCATTTTCCAAGCGACCGATACACGTATCACACGTGGGAACGGGTGCTGATGATAGAGAATGCCGTTTGCACCATTTGCGAACATGAAGCGTGCAGTGAGGAAGAAACGGAGGTGCTGCGGTTAGCGGCTTTGTTTCATGATGTGGGCATTCATGTGGATCGTGAGAACCATGAACGCGCAAGTGCGGCCGCGGCTACCCAATTTTTGTCTGAGAATAGTTATGAGCCAGCTAAAATCGAGCAGGTCGCTGCGCTCATCCTTGCCACACAAGACAATGCTATCCCCAAGACGACGCTTGAAGCGATAATGAAGGATGCGGCGTTGAGCAGTTTTGCGGCCGACAATTATTTTGAAGTGCTAGATGGATTGCGCCAAGAATGGGAACAGTTTGACATCCATCACCCTGAATCAGATGAGGCATTTTATACACTGGTGATCAATCTGTGCAATAGCAACAACTATTACACAG
Organism: uncultured Anaerolineae bacterium; assembly: GCA_937949915.1. Lineage (GTDB taxonomy): Bacteria > Chloroflexota > Anaerolineae > Promineifilales > Promineifilaceae > CALECP01. Next base: position 2,435 of record CALECP010000063.1, on the reverse strand, counting down.
ATGCAGCGACGTTGTTGTTTCCCAAATATAAAAGCAACCTGAAAACGCTGAAGCAGATACGCAAAGAGATTCGGGCACAGGATGCAGATGCCAATGTAGGGAAACCGACGCTTAATGAGACAAAATCAGGGCAAATGATGATCAAGACAGCCCTGCGAAACCATCTTGATCTGACTGAATTGGCAGATAGAAAAGCATCGACGATGTTGAGCATCAATTCGCTGATCATTACGATTGCGATTCCCTTGATGCTGCCCCGTGTACAAGATAATCCATACTTGCTTTTCCCGATTGTTTTGCTGCTTGTATTTTGTGTTGTGTCTATTTTGTTTGCAACGTTGGTGACAAAGCCGGTGAAGATGAGCGGTTTAACCTATGTCAGTGAATTGGAACAAGGGTCTGGAGATTTGTTTTTCTTCGGTAATTTCTTCAATATGCCATTTGAGACGTATGAAAGAGCAATGGGGGAAACGCTGTTTGATGATAGTAAGTTGGATACGATGATCATTCGCGATCTGTATTTGTCTGGGAAAGTACTGGGAGACAAGTATAGTCAGCTAAGATTTTGCTATATGCTATTTCTAGTTGGTATTGTCGCTTCTGCGCTCTCGCTGGTGCTGGTTTTGTCTTTAACCTATCAAAATTGATTGGCAATGCGCTCTAGCGCGGCCGGATCGGTCAGTTCGATACGGCCGTAATGGGTGGTGATCCAGCCTGCTTTGCGAAAACGGCCGAGTACGAGTGTCACACTTTCGCGCTGCACATTGAGCAAGGTGGCAAGCTGAGCATGATTGTAATGAAGCAATGGTTTGCGCTGGTCGGCCGCCAATTGCAGCAGCAAGTGGGCAGTACGGCCGGTCAATGTGTTTGCCATATATTGTTCGAGTTCAAGCGTAATATGTTGCTGGCTGGCGATGGCGGCCTTGAGAATGGCGAGGCGCACATCGGCATCGATCCGCATGAGCGCGTTGACATGCTCAGAGGAGAGTGAGCCGATGAGACCCTGTGTGTGACAGCGAATCGATAGAACGGTGTTGTGTGCGAGCGTGATCGGCCACAGTACGCCGTGTGGCAGCCGCATCCCAAATGGGTTGTCATGGTGTCGATGAAGCGTGAGATTGGTGGTGAGGGGAATGATGTAATGGGTGTTGGGTGGGACACGCAAAATGAAGGGGGTGTCTCGGCCGATGGTGACGGTATGCAGGGTGTCTGCAATCGCTTGTAATGATCGGGCAGACAGTTGTCTAAAGGCGGGGAGTTGCTGAAGAACGGCCGTATCGCACAAAAATTGCATGGTAGAAGTATGCGGCGGCCGGGGCGGCCGTGACCAGCGAACTATGATCCGGTAATTAGTACGCCATCTGGCGGGGTAATGATGCTATACTTGGGTATAAACTATTTGATGAATAAACTCATCGGAGGACGCACATGAGATTGGCACAAGATTTATCGGGCAAACAAATCATCACGTTAGATGAAGGGCGCATTATCGGTCAAGTCAAAGATTTGTATCTGAATGGCAGTTTGACGCGCTTGGCTGGCATCCATTTGGGCAAAGAAGGGCTGATTCGCAAAAAGTCGCGGCTGATCTCGACAGACAGTGTGCGCGTGTTTGGCATGGATGTGATGCTGATCGATGATGAGGAAGCGGTCAAAGACAGCAAATCGTTTACAGAAGCGGATGATTGGGTACGCATGAGCAAGGTGATCGGCCGGGAAATCGACACACCGGGCGGCACACGCATCGGTACGATTGCGGACATTGCGTTTGATGGCGCGGGATCGATCATTGCGTTTACGCTGCACAAGGTGTTTGTCGATGGGCCGATCAGCGAGAATCGTTATATTCCGGCCGATTGTGTGATCGATAATGGCAACAAAGATGGTAACATGACGATTGATCTGGCCCTCGCCGAAGGGAAAGAGGCGACCGAATCTGAACCACCTGCCAAAATCGTGATCGAAGATACGATACTAGACGATACGGTTGATGAGATAGAACAAATCAATCTGCCCGTTGACAGCGATTCGGCCGAGTCGCTATAATCACCTCAATTGAAATCAATAAAGGCACAGACGGAAACGAGTAAGTCGGCCGCAACGCACAAGCGAATCTGGAAACGGTGCAAGCCAGATAGCGTTGACTGACTGAATATCATTCCTGAGCCGCGACCTGAAAGCACAAGCGAGTAAGGAAGCCGATGTGATTGCTCGTTAACGCAATCGACAAAGAGCTGGTTTGATGCCAAAAGTGCATCAAACCGGAATTTGGGTGGTACCGCGAATGTTTACGCCTTCGTCCCAGTTGTGGGATGAAGGCGTTTTTGATTTATGACGGCCGAGTATGCTTATCATAATGTTGATGTAAGCGTGGCGAATTGATGAATCTGATACACTGTAAAAAGGAGTATAACAATGACTGCATTACATTTTGA
>CALECP010000062.1 GCA_937949915.1 uncultured Anaerolineae bacterium | reverse complement strand
GCCGATCTCGGCCGGGAGTTCTGTCAGCAAATTTCGACTCAACTCCAAATACCCTAAGTTTGTCAAGTTACCAATTTCGGCCGGAATCTCCGTCAACTCGTTTCTAAATAAGTTCAAATCTATCAATCTTGTCAGATTGCCAATTTCAGGTGGAATCGCTGTCAGTTGGTTGTCCCCCAGAGAAAACTCCTGCAATGCTACCAAGTTTCCAATACTGCTTGGCAACATGGAGAGTTGATTACCGCCGAACTCCAGCCACCACAGATTGGTCAGATTGCCAATGCTGTCTGGTATCGCTGTCAGTTGATTGTTATTCGCTAACAGCACCTCCAATGCGGTCAAATTCCCGATACTGTCTGGTATGACTGTCAATTGATTTGAGGACAGCACCAATTCACCTAGCCGAGTCAGATTGCCAATTTCAGTAGGGATTTCTACTATTTGATTGTCAGCGACATCAAGGAAAGACAAGTTGGTCAGATTTCCGATCTCGGCCGGAAGAGCCGTCAATTGGTTTTCGAGCAGAATCAAACTTCTCAACTCGGTCAGGTCGCCAATTTCAGGTGGCAATTCCCCTGTTAGATTGTTGAGCCACTTATCTATGGTATCTACATGGCCGCCCGCACACGCAACACCATGCCAAGAACATGGGGTAAGCGTTTCCAACCAACCCTGCCTCACATCTGCATTCCTGCTAGGATGTTGATCCTCCCAATTATCGCCGTCTGTACTGTTGTAAAAGGCGACAAGGGCTTCACATTCGCTGGTGGGGATTTCGGTGACATCGGCACATGAAAACACGGTCTGTGCGCTCACCCCCATCGACACACACACACTAGGCAAACCAGAACCACAACAACATACCGAACAAATCTAACTTTCGACATCAACCATTTACCTCTTAATTGCACGTTTTCCCCCAAGTATACACACATCCGCCCACCTTCCGAACGCCAATATAGGTACATTCATCAGTAAACGAGCCAAGCGTAAATCCATAAAAATGATCATTGGTACGATGGTTTTGCTATTGGATTATCTGCAATTCAGTCTATGCTTAAACAGATGGCAGACGAACACGCAATTTTCACAAAAGTTCCTCGTATCGCACACGCTATGTCGCTTGGCAAAGCGAAGGCGTATGTCGGCCGCGGCACGGGCAACTTTTGCTGTCGGGCGAGCAACTATCATCGCCATGCCTGCTACGAAATCGTTTGGATAAGTGGCGCGACCGCACGCTACTTTGTCGATTTTCGGGAGATCGATGTACCGGATGGATCGCTTGTTTTCATCTCGCCCGGTCAGGTGCATACATGGCTGAATCCGGCTGATGCGGCCGAGCTAACTGTGATCGGCTTCACGCCCGATCTGTTCGCGCTCGACATGCTCGACGTGCAGAAAACGCTTATCAACCTGCCCTTTTTCATTGAGAATGCGTCCCCCGTTTACACCGTTCCCGATCAGTTACGGCCGCTCTTTCAGCAACAGTTCAATACCGCATGGGAACGGGGGCGCGGCAAAAACGAACAATCTGAAACATTGATTCGTGCCTATCTCAACCTTCTCCTGATCGAAGCGCAAAACATGATCGAAGCCAGCCCTGCCCCGATAATGAGTGCGCCTGCACCGATGCGCCTGACGCGCCGTTTTCGTTTGGCCGTTGAAAGCGATTACATCGGCCGCAAGCAGGTGCAGGAGTACGCCGATCAATTGGGTGTTACGTCCAATCATTTGGTGGAGACGGTGCGCGAAACGACGGGCGCAACGCCCAAGTCGATCATTCAAGAGCGGTTGCTGCTGGAGGCAAAGCGGCTGCTGGCGTATTCGTCGCTCTCGGCCGCACAAGTAGGCAACGAACTCTCATTCCCCAATCCGGCACAGTTCGGCCGCTGGTTCAAAATCAATGCAGGCGTTGCGCCGGGGCAGTTTCGACAACAATTGACAGCCGTATAAATCGTAAATAGCAGGGCAATACCCCTGACAACCAACAGAAAACTTTAGGAAAAAAACAGATGAACAAAACCAACGCAGTGCGTCCTTACGCACGTCTCTTTGTGCTGTCCGCAGCCCTTATATTGACCCTATTGCGCTTCACGCTTGCGGCAAACGCGCAGGAAGCGATTCCAACCCCAACTGAAACAACGTTACCCAGTAATGCGACTGTGCTGGTGTATTCCTTTAGCGACATGACGCTCCATGCGTACACGTCTGCACCAGAGACAGGCGTGGGCAATGGCACATACATCATTGAAAGCGCGAACGGCTTGGTCGTGATCGACACACACTTTGCGCCGGAAACATCGGCCGATTTTCGCGCCTATATCGACAGCATCGGCAAACCCATCGACCGTCTGATCGTGACACACGAGCATACAGATCATATTTCCGGTTTGACCAACGCTTTCGCTGATTTGTTGCCGATTGCTTACGCTCCGGCCGAATCGATCACACATATCGCCGATGAAATCGGTGTGACCGTCCCGAATGCAATCGTAGCGGGCAGTGAAATGATCGACGGCATCACCTACGACTTCCAGTTGTTTGTGGATGCGGAAGCAGAGGAGCAAGTGTTGATCAAACTGCCCGATTACGGTGTGATCGGCATGGGAGACCTGCTTTATACAGACTTTCACGCCGTGTTGAGCAGAAACTTCAACAACTGGCTCATGATCCTAAACGATGTGCAGAACATGGATGCGTACGCGCTCTATTTGCCGGGGCATGGTATGCCTGCCGACGCGGCCGGATTGCAAGCCGCTATCGACTATTTGGGCGCGGCACAAGTAATTTATGCCGACAATGCGACTTATGAAGGCTTTCAGAACGAGTTAATTGCGGCGTATCCCGATTACGCGGGTCAATTCTTTTTCAGCCTCATGGAAGCGCGACTGTATCCCAAAGAAGTAGCCGCTCCTCCTGCCAATTTGATCGAAGTGATTACCGTTAACCTAGCAGATGGGGCAACGGCCGAGGCGTTCTTGGCCGCCAATGCAGATGTAGAAGCGATTGTCTCGCATCGAGACGGATTTTTGGCGCGTGAAACGGCCGTCAGCGACGATGGACAGTGGCGGATCGCTATTCATTGGGAAAGCAAAGCAGACAGCGATAACTCGATTGCTACCTTTGGCGAAGTCCCCAATGTGGATGCTTTCATGGCCAACCTCGATCTCGATTCGATGGCTGTCAAACAATATGAGATTCGTAGTAGCAGTTCAGGAGAGACAACGTTCCCCGGTGTCGGCGCGACAGAGGTGATTACGGTGCGCTTGCAAGATGGCGCAGATGTTGATGGCTGGCTGGCTGCCAATCAATCGCTTGAAGAGAACCATATTTATCAGCAACCCGGTTTCATTGCGCGTGAACTGGGCGTAACAGAAGATGGTGAGTGGATCATTATCATTCATTGGGAAACGGCGGCCGACAGTGCCGCATCCATCGCCGCGTTCGGGGAAGCTCCCGGCGTGGAAGAATTTATGTCATTCCTGGATGCTGAGACGATGGCACTAACCGTCTACGACATTCAACAAGCTGAATCAAGCGTAGACACGAGTACATTGGCCAGCAACGCGACAGTCAAAGTGTATGATTATGGCGACATGATGCTCCACGCATACACATCTGCCCCAGAGACAGGCGTTCTCAACGGCACTTATGTGATTGAAAGTACGAACGGCTTGGTCGTGATCGATACGCACTTTGCACCAGAGACATCGGCCGATTTCCGCGCCTACATCGACAGCATCGGCAAACCGATTGACCGCGTGATCATCACGCATGAGCATACAGATCATATCTCTGGTCTCACCAATGCGTTTGCCGATTTGTTGCCAATTACTTACGCTCCGGCCGAATCGATCACGCTGATCGAACAGGAAATAAATGTTGCCGTCCCCAATGCAATTGTTGAGGGGAGCCAAGTGATCGACGGTATCACCTACGACTTTGCGTTGTACACCGATGCAGAAGCGGAAGAACAAGTGCTGATCAAATTGCCGGGTTATGGCGTGATTGGTATGGGCGACCTTCTTTATAATGGATTGCATGGCGTGTTGAACAGAGAGTTTGATAAATGGCTGATGATCTTAAACGACGTGCAAGGCATGGAAGATTACGATCTCTATTTGGCTGGACACGGACAGCCTGCTGATGCCGTCGAATTGCAAGCGGCTATCGACTATTTGGAAACGGCACAAACTATCTATGATGACAACGACAGCTATGAAGGCTTCCAAAACGAGTTGATCGCGGCGTATCCTGACTATGCGGGTCAATTCTTCTTCAGCCTGATGGAAGAACGGCTGTATCCGAAAGAGCCAACGGCCGTGACACTCAATTTTGCCCCGCTGCGCGAGGTTCGTACACTGGTCATTGTGGTTGCTGCATTGACTATAGGTGTCGCCGGAACGTGGGTTGCACGTAAATCATAATTATCTAGGAGAGACACGGTTAACGGTCTCTTCCTGAGTTTGTGCATGGTGAGAGGGTGATATTTATTGCCCTCTCTTTTTTTAGTTGATCTGCATTTGCAACCCGTTTTTCGGCCGGACTGTGACCATTGCCGCCACGTGCGGCCGTTTTTGTGCCAATGTAGGGGCGAACTGCTGCGCCAATGTTGCCAGCACCAATTGCGTTTCGAGCAAGGCAAAATGATTGCCGATACACAAGCGTGGGCCGCCCCCAAACGGGATGTAGCTGTAGCGCGGCCGTGTTTTTGGTTTATCTGTTTTAGCTAGATCGAAACGGAGCGGGTCAAATTGCTCTGGATCGGGCCAGAAAGCGGCGTTGCGGTGCATCACCCAGGGGCTGATGATCACAAGCGCACCCGGTTCGATAGCATGTCCGGCGATACGGTCGGCCGCAACCGCTTGGCGCGACACCAGCCACGACGGCGGGTACAGCCGAAACGACTCATCGACGATCATTTTGAGCCGGGGCAGGTGGGGCAAATCGGCGAGGGTAGGGGTGCGGCCGTGTAGCACATCACTCAACTCTTCGCGTAGCCATTGGGCTGAATACGGGTGCTGATCGAGCAGATACCATATCCATGTCAGCCCACTCGCCACCGTTTCATATCCCGCGACGATCAGCGTCATCACCTCATCCCGAATGACAACATCGGGCAACGGCCGCCCATCTTCATCAGTCGCACTGAGCAAAATACCGAGTAAATCAGTTCGCGCTACGCTCTCCGCACGACGGCCGTCAATCATCTCCGCGATCCACTTTTCCAGCACTTTCATGCTTTGCTCAAAGCGGCGATTGACAGCCAGTGGCAATCGTTCTGCCCCCGCTATCGGCAACTGCGCTCGAAACATGACACGATCCAGCGCGTGTGTGACTGCCTCCACCAATTCGGCCGCACGGGCGCGAATATCTGCCCCGAACAACGATTCGCAAATCACGGGCAGCGAAAGCAAAAGCATCTCATGTTCGATGTCCACGATAGCACCGGGCTGGGTGCGCCATCTGGCGGCCGTGCGGTCGGCCGCGTCTGTCATAATCGTCGCCAGATCGGTCAGCGTTTTGCGATGAAAGGCAGGTTGTACGATACGCCGTTGCCGCCGCCAAAAATCGCCATCACTATTGAGCAAGCCATTGCCCGTCACCTCCGAAAAAGTGGTGAACTGCACCGTTTGTTTGCTGTAATTGCGGTGGTTTTTGACCAGCACATGCTCGATCCAGTCAGGATGATTGACGATAAAGGCGCGAAAATCCCCAAAATCGGCCGCCACCACATCTCCATGCTGGCGTGTCATCGCCACCATAAACGACAATGGATCGCGCATGATGCGTGGCGTGTGTAGCAGCAGACGGCCGGGTGAAATCAATGCTAATTGTCCTTTCGCTGTGCTTTTTTCTCGTTCCACGCGTTGATCGCATCTTGGCGCGTCGCGGCCGGATGCGCCGCAAAGTAGGCGCGAAAATGGCGATTGTGTTCAAATTGGGGTGCGATCTCGCTTGCCCCTTTGGGGGCTGCTTTCGACTGTCGCCAGCCATCTATCGCCATTTGCAACGATTGCCCCACGCCCTCCTGCTTGATGAAATCGCGCATAAATTGATTGAAATGGAACGACGCGCCGATCTCCTGCTCGAAAAAGGCGCGTAACGCTTGGTTGCACCGCCAGCCTGTGCCAATGATCGTCTCTGGTGTGAACGTGTCTGGCATGTTGCCTTTTTTTGTGCGCTTGCGGGCTGGTTTGGGCGCATTCCCGGTGTCGAGATAGTGGCGAATGCGCTCTGTCAGCAGTTGTTTCGATCCACTGGTGGGCAAGTTATGGGCGCGACAAAAGGCGACCAAATCTGCTTTGAGCCAATAGTAGGCGGCGAAATCGTCGCCCGATAACCCATCGATCTTGTCCGGCCGTGTCATGCTTGTGCGTAGATAATTTTGCCGACGAAGAACGGCCCCATCTGTTCCATAAAGGCGCGCGTTTGCACCGTTTTTCGCATCCGTTCGACGATTTTGCTCAACGCGGCCAGTTCTTTGCCCAATAGCGCGATCACAAAGTCGTTGTCGTTCTTGTCCATGCCAAAACAGGCTAGCCGAATGTCTGTTCCCAGCCCCGCCCGGCCGTATGCCATGCCAATTGCGCCATGTTCGCGCAGCATGGTGCGCTGTTCGTCTGCACTCGCTTCCTCAAATGCCCCTTTGCGCTTGAGCGGATACCAGATCGCCCAGGGGGTGTCTGTGTTGGCTACTTTTGTGCGCGGCCGATCAATTAACACCGCCTCCAAATTTTCTTCATAGCCGATGGTGTACGTGCGGCCGAACATCGTGTATTCCGGCTTTGGCTGCAATTGCAAAAACGCCTCTGCGTGCAATAGATCGCGCACGGCCGTCGTGAAGTGGCTTGCATCCTCACTGCTAAACAGCACCGCGATCCCATACGGATCAGTTGCATCTGCATACACCGTTGCGGTGATGCCAGACGCTTGCACGGCCGCGATCACGGCCGCTTGATCAAAACAATCGCCAAACGCCAGCAACTGCATAAACAAGCGCTTGTCCAGCGACTCATTTTTGCCTCGTTCCGCTACATTGATGCCGCTATCGGCCGCTTTTTTCTGTACATCCAATGCCATATTTTATGTCCTTATTATTGATATTTCCCCTTTTTGTAGAGACGCAAAATCTTGCGTCTTTACATTTAAGAGGAGACGCAAAATCTTGCGTCTTTACATTTTAAGAAGAGACGCGCCACCGGTGCGTCTCTACGGGAATGGGTAGGTCAGCAACAAATTTTCCAGCACCAAGCGTGTATTGGCGTTGCGGGTCAGTTGCCATTGTGCGCTGCTGGTTTGGTTGAGACTGCGGAGAATCGCGGCCGCCGACCAATTACCAGCCAGTTTTTCTAGCTCGGTCTGATAGTCGAGATTGGTGACGACGGCCGCTGTTTGCCCATTGGCAAGCACCAGCAAATCGCGCCACCATGTGAGCCAAATGTTGAGCAGATTGGTCAATGTCTCTGGCTGTTTTGCCAGCTTTTCGGCCAATTTGAAGCGGGTGACACGGTTGCCAGCCAATGCGTCTGTGAGCATCGTCAAGAGGGCGGTGCGTTCTTCTAGCAAAGCACTGTCTGCCACGGCCGCAATCGCCCACCCCGGTCGGCCGTTGGCGATTTGCGCCAGTGTGGTTGCCTCGGCCGTTGGTAACTGGTGCGCCGTCTGCAAATGATCGATCAGGCGTGGTGTGGCAACCGGCCGCATATTGACCACTCGGCAGCGCGACTTGATCGTATCGAGCAGCGCATCCGCTTGGGTGGCGGTCAGCATCAGGATCACATTTTTGGGCGGCTCTTCCAGCGTTTTGAGAAAGGCGTTGGCGGCCGAAACAGTCGCCGCATCAAAATCGGTGATGATCGCAATTTTGTACGGGCCTTCGTATACAGCCAACTGCAATTGGCGTTGCAGCGTGCGGATTTCGTCTATCTTCAGCGTCGCTTTGCCCCGCGCACTGATGGTCGGGTTCAGCACCGTTACGTCAGGATGCCGACCCGCTTCGATGAGGCGGCAACTACGACACGCACCGCACGGTTTGTTTGTCTCGGTACAATTGAGTGCCATCGCAAACGCGGTGGCGAGCGTCGTTTTGCCCACTTGGGCTGCGCCTGTAAAGAGATAGGCATGACCGATACGGCCGTTTGTAATCGCGTTGGCAAGCAAATCGACTGCCCAATCGTGTCCAATGATGTGATCCCATGCTGACATACGGCCGATTGTAACGGATTTGCAGTAAAATTGTGCATCTATTTCTTGAGGGTTGTGACGTGAAATAAACGCAAGTTGCTTGCGGCAAAAATATGTATCAAAAACTGTGTATTTTCATTGCTCTATTGGCAGCTATGCTCGCGCTGGTATATACACGCTCGATCTGACGACACTGAACGACGCGCTAACCGCCTTTTTGTCCGGCCGCACGACGCTGCCCTTTTTTGCGTGTGTTTTTCGACTTTGTTTTCGGGCGGCCGCTTTTCTTTCCGGCCGCATCCTTCGCTTGTGGGCTAATATCTTTCAACTCGATCAGCAATTTGCGGTTATGCGTTTCAAGTGACTTGATACGCTCCTTCAATGCTTCGTTTTCTTCTTTCAATTGCTCGATTTCTTTCTGTAATGCGTCCATGCTCCCTTTTATATCACATTCTCTGCCATTGTTATGGCTCAAATTCTCAAAGGGGGGCGCTAATGAGTTGTCATAACGCAAAAACGCTTTCCTTTGTGTCTTTGCGTGAACTTACTGTTCCCTGATAACTTGTTAGCGCACCCTTCTCAAACACTTAAGTTTCCAAAGATGTATATTTGTCAGAAAGTGCCATGTAGTTGATGTGGTAAACTAGATTGCAATCGCTTCGGCCGAATCGCAGTCTGCTGCATAGTTGCGCGATGCTGTACAAGCATTCAATTATTCGTTAATTGCCATTATTATTTTTCAGTGCGGTACAGTATCCTATCTGGGCAGTTTCCGAAAATAAAGTGAAAAACCCGTTTCAAACGGGTTTCAGTTGACGCAGCAGCCGGTTTCAACCGGAGCGGTAACGAGTAAAACGTTTAGCTTGGTATGTATTGGCAGGCACAAGGCACTGCCCCTACAATAATCATTCATTTGTCAGAAACTGCCTAAGCTAAACAGCAAATAGGAGCGGGATGTTTCCCGGTTTTCTTTATTATGCGTATCAACCAAAACCCCGAACAAAAGGCGCGAGACAAAATCGACCAGATGCTGGTACAAGCTGGCTGGGTGGTGCAGGGCAAAACGCGCATCAATTTAGGCGCGGCCGTCGGTATCGCCATTCGTGAATACCAGACGTTGGAGGCTGGATTTGCTGATTATGCGCTGTTCGTCAACCGAAAGGCGGTCGGAGTGATCGAAGCGAAGCGAGAGGAAGAAGGGGAGCGCATTACAACTGTCGAGGAACAATCGGCCAGATATGCCACCGCAACGCTGAAATATGTCAACAATGATGAGCCATTGCGCTTTCAGTTTGGGAGTACGGGCGTGATTACACGGATGACTGATACGCTTGACCCTAAGCCCCGTTCACGGGAGATATTCAGCTTTCCACGGCCGGAGACGATTGCGGAATGGATGGGACAGGCACGGAGCTTGCGCGGCCGATTGGTAGAGGCGTTGCCGTTGCTAAACCCCACCAATTTACCTGCTCAGGCGATGGGCTTGCGTGCGTGCCAATTGGAAGCGATTACCAATTTGGAGCAATCGTTTCGAGAAAATCGGCCGCGTGCGCTGGTTCACATGACGATGGGCGCGGGAAAGACGTACACGGCGATCACGACGATTTATCGACTGCTGAAGTACGCGGGTGCGAAGCGCATTTTATTCCTTGTGGATACAAAGAATTTGGGGGAACAGGCGGAGCAGGAGATGATGGCGTATGTTCCGATGGATGATAATCGGCAGTTGACGGAGCTTTATAATGTGCGGCGGTTGTCGTCGCCATATATTGCGGATGATAGCCAAGTGGTGATCAGTACAATTCAACGGTTGTATTCGATTTTGCAGGATAAGTCGCTGGATGATGCGGCCGAAGAGGTAAACCCATATGAATTGGTGCAGCCGAAAGAGCCGATGCCTGTGGTGTATAACGAAAAAGTGCCGCCAGAATTTTTCGATTTTATCGTGATCGATGAGTGTCATCGGTCGATTTATAACGTGTGGCAACAGGTGCTGGATTACTTTGATGCGTATTTGATTGGGTTGACGGCAACACCGAGCAACCGGACGTATGGCTTTTTTGAGCGCAATGTGGTGAGCGAGTATGGGCATGAGCAAGCGGTGATCGATGGGGTAAATGTGCCGGGTGAGCAATTTGTGATCGAGACTGAGATCACGAAGAATGGGAGCGAACTGAAGAAGGCGGAATGGTATACGCGACGGGAAAAACAGACGCGGAGCAGGCGATGGGAAGCGCAGGAGGAGACGGAAGCGTATAGCGGTAAACGGCTGGATCGGTCGGTGGTGGCACCGGATCAAATTCGGACGGTGATCAGCACATTTCGGGCGAAGTTGCCGGAGTTGTTTCCGGGACGTAAGGAAGTGCCAAAGACGCTGATTTTTGCGAAGACGGATAGCCACGCGGATGACATTATTCAGATGGTGCGTAAGGTGTTTGGGGAGTCGAGCGACTTTTGTAAGAAGGTGACGTATAAATCGAAGGAAGACCCGAAATCGGTGCTGGCGCAATTCCGGCAGGCGTATTATCCGAGGATCGCGGTGACGGTCGATATGATCGCAACGGGAACAGATGTGAAGCCGCTCGAATGTTTGATTTTTATGCGAGATGTGCGGAGTAAAAATTATTTTGACCAGATGCTGGGGCGGGGAACGCGAACGCTGGATGAGGATGGGCTGACGAAGGTATCGCAATCGGCACGGGGGCCGAAGACGCATTTTGTGATTGTGGATGCGGTGGGGGTGTTGGCTTCGATCAAGACGCGCAGTATTCAGCCATTGAACCCGAAGCGGTCTGTGCCGTTTAAGGATTTGGCGATGGGGGTGATGATGGGGGCGCGTGATGGGGATACAGTCAGTTCGCTGGGGGCGCGGCTCAATCGGATTGAAAAGCAACTGGATGAGAAGCAAGCCGCAGCAGTGGAAGCGGTGCTAGGAATGCCGTTACGGACGCTGGTGGGGCGGCTGTTTGGGGCGATTGACCCAGATGCGGTGGAAGCACGCGCCATTGAAAACGGCGATGCAGAGCCAACGGAAGCGCAATTGGAGAATGCCCAAGCGGAGCTAATCGATTTGGTTGCACCGATATTGACGGGGGAAGCGATTGACGTGATTGATGAGATTCGGCGGCAAAATGAGCAGACGATTGATGCACTTTCGCTCGATAAGGTGATTCGAGCGGAGTGGGTAGATGACACGGCCGCCAAAGATACCGCCCTGATCGCAGAATTTGAGGCGTTTTTTGCGGTGCATGAGGATGAGCTAACCGCGCTGACCATTTATTTTAAGGAGCCGTATCGACGGCGGGAGCTGACGCACGGGATGATTGCCGACGTGCTGGAGAAGCTGCAAACAGAAAAGCCGATGCTGGTGCCTGCGCGGGTGTGGGCGGCATACGCACGGCTGGATGGGTACACGGGGGATGACCCGGTGACGAAGCTGACGATGTTGGTGGGGCTGCTGCGGCGGGTGAGTGGTGTGGATAAGACGCTGACGACGTTTGAGGGAACGGTGCGAAACAACTTTCAGGCGTGGGTGATGGGCAAACATGCGGGGACGACGGAGAAATTTAGCACGGCACAGATGGACTGGCTGCGAATGTTGCGCGATCATGTGGTCACGTCGTTTCATATTGAGCGGGATGATCTCGGCTACGCGCCGTTTGACGCGCATGGGGGGATCGGGCAGATGTATCAGTTGTTTGGGGATGGGATGGATGCGCTGATGGATGAGTTGAATGAGGCGTTGGTAGCATGAACAATTACAGTATGCCTGTTGGCTGGTCTTCCTGTTCCTTGCCTAGTTTTACGGAGATCGTAATTGGACAATCGCCGCCTTCATCAACATATAATTTTGATGAGTATGGGCTGCCCTTTTTTCAAGGCAAAGCAGAATTTAGTGATTTACACCCTATCCCATCGAAATACTGTAGTGAACCAAAGCGAATAGCTGAGATCGGCTCAACGCTATTGTCAGTTCGTGCGCCAGTAGGTCCGACAAATTTAGCAGACCAAAAATGTTGTATTGGGCGTGGACTTGTAGCAATTCATCCAATGGATGAAATCCTTCCCATGTTTGTGTTGTATCTGTTTAGAAGCCTTGAGCAAACATTATCACAGCAGGGGACTGGATCAACGTTTTCGGCAATCAATAAAGCATTTGTTCATAACATCCAAGTTAATTTACCACCATTAGCAGAACAGAATAGGATTGTGGCGAAGATTGAGGAATTGTTTGGGGAACTGGATCAGGCGGAGGCGGCGTTGCGGAAAGCGGCCGACCAACTGACTCTCTATCGGCAATCGCTGCTCAAGGATGCGTTTGAGGGAAAGCTGACGGCCGCATGGCGAGAGGCGCAGGGGGAGCAGTTGGCATCGGCCGAAACGCTGCTGGCACAAATTGCGGCCGAGCGGATTGCTCGCTTTGATGCACAGATGGCGGATTGGGAGACGGCCGTCAAGGAATGGGAAGCGGTCGGGAAACTGGGCAAAAAGCCGAAGAAACCGCGCAAACTGAAAGAATTGCCGCCGCTGACAGATGAAGAATTGAGCGCGTTGCCTGATCTTCCGGCCGGGTGGGCTTGGGCTAGATTACAGAAAATATCGGAAGTATTAGGAGGTTATGCATTCAAAAGCTCATCATTTATGGAACAAGGAGTATTTCAGGTTATTAAAATGGCGAATGTTCGGATGGGAAGACTTCGATTAAACAAATCGCCTGCATTTGTAGAAGATGTAACACCTGAAGTTTGTGATAAATATCTTTTGAAAGAAGGTGATTGTGTTATCACCTTGACGGGAACGAGAAAAAAACAAGATTACGGTTATGTCTCAATAATCCGAAATCAACGTAGGTTACTATTAAATCAACGACTTGCACGAATCCGCTTTGAGTCACAAGTTCATTCTATTTTTTTCTGTTACGCTCTCCAAACTAAAGATTATCGCAAACGGTTCTTTAAACATGAAACCGGAAATGTCGGTCAAGGAAATGTGGGAA
>CALECP010000061.1 GCA_937949915.1 uncultured Anaerolineae bacterium | reverse complement strand
CTCGATCTAGCTTTACACGTGATCCTATGGACATTTGGGCATTTTGATGAACACGAATTTCTACTCTCTGACGCACAATAACATTGTCGCCGATTGTCAAAAAACTGTTTGGCTCATCTACAATGATCGTTGGGATTGTGCTACACCGGAAGTTTGTGCCAATGTGAATGTTCTGGCTACGGTACAAAATCCGAGCCAAGATACCGAAAAATTTGGGTAATAACTGACTCTTTACATACAGAGTGGTTTTTAGCATTGAATCTTTCTTAAGCTAAGTCATCCCAGCTGATCGCAGTGTATGCGCTGAGAGGTGTTTTCACTGTTTTGCCAATCACATCATCAAATTCACGGGCATCAATACCGTGATTCGGCCGCAAGTAAACCAGATCTTTTTCTGTAATCACTGTCCCAACGGCTAGATCATACGCTGGATACACTGCACGACGAAACGTTATGCGATGATCGCCTTCTGAGGGAAGCGGCCGTTTGTCCTCATCCCCCTGCAACGCATAAATCGTTTGCATTCGTTGTTGCAGCTCACGTACTTCGGCCGCCGTCAATGACACTTTATGATCACGAAACGTTTGATCGTCTCGCGTATCCGTAAAGTGAAACTCTAATATCTGTGCCCCCATCGCAATCGCAATCTCCAGTGCGTAACTACCTTCAGTGTGGTCAGAGTAACCAACTGGCAACTTGAACGCATCCTGATATACCTGCATTACAGCCAAATGGGAATCCGTTGGCTCAATCGGATACATTGCCGTGCATTGCAACAATGCCAAATAATTGGGGTCACTGTAACGTGCATCAACCGATTGCAAATAAGCGACCGCATCACCGACTTCATCCATTGTGGATAAACCTGTTGACAGTAAAATCGGCTTTTCCGTTTGTACCAATCGCTTCAACATCGGATATGCGGTCATGTCGCCCGACCCAACCTTATAAATATCCATATATGGGTCAATCATGTCGAGATAGGCAGCATCCCATACGGAAGCCATGTAGCCTGTATCGGCCGCACGACACATTTCGGCCAATTCGATATGTTGTTCATCACTCAATTCAAATTTTTTGAAATGTTTGTTGCGAACCGGATTTTCAATAGGACTAACCAGCGTATCACCACGGTACAGTTGGAATTTCACAAAATCAACATCTGCACCAAGAGCTAATTCCGTTAACTGTTTGGCATAGGTAAAGTCTCCCAAATGATTACCACCGATCTCCGCGATCAGCAATGCACCGTGTTTTCCTTGCCACGTCGATTCAATCATTTGCTACCTCATGCGCGAGTGCACTCACTTCTTCCAAGCCATACATCGTGTGCGACCGTTTCATTTTGCCAAAAATTCTTGTAATTTTAACCAAATCATCATGGGTATCGAGAGCCAAACGCAAACCAGATGCATTGGGAACTGCTGTATTCTTAACATCCTTGCGTTTGCCCACATTGAGGTTTTCATATAAATATAGTGTCACATGCTCAAAAAACCGATCATCATCAAATAGTTCGATCAACTGTGTATAAAATGTAGTCCGAACAATCTCGATGCTCATCCCATATGGAAACGTTCGTCCAACAACATTACTGACAAAATCGTACCTATCTAGTTCAGCAAAGCCACGCATCTTTGATAATGTCATTGAATCGGTGAATATATTATCCCCATTAATTCGTGTCACGTAATCAAACTGATAGGCTTGGGCACAATCAAGAAACCGCTTGGCAACATTGTGTTTGTCACCCTGAAAATATTGAATATGGTTATTAGCACAATAATTGGCAATAGGATCATCAGATGGTTCGGCCGATGTAGCAACAACGATTTCATCCCCCCCACAAACTATACGTAGCCGTTCAAGTATATACTCCAATATCGGCTTACCATTAATTTTCGCTAAAATTTTACCCGGCAACCGACTGGAATCGTACCGACACAAGACAATAACACCAAATTTCATGTGCGCTCTCCAATCAGTTTGGCTGGGATACCACCCACGATTTGATACGGTTCAACATCACGATTAACAATTGCACCAGCCGCGACAATTGCCCCCTCACCAATCGTTACTCCGGCTAAAATCTTTGCACCAGTACCGACCCATACATCACGGCCGATTTTGATCGGTGCAGTTTCATTGCCTTGCTGATTGATATTGATTCCCCGTTTGGCAAGATGATTGCTATCAACGATATAAACGAACGCGGCAATTAAGCAGTCATCACCAATCTCAATTTTTTCAGATGCATAGATAAACGTGTGAAAACCAACAGTTGTATTGCGGCCGACATGAATGGTGGCAAACTTATTACAGGCACAAATCCGTGTCCCCTCTTTAATCGCTACTCTATCATCAACATAAATGTTTTGAGGAAAGCGGAGCAACTTAACATTATCATCAAAAAACACCTGTTCACCACAATGACCCAATCGGCGATTTTGCTTTAGTAAACGAAGGCGGTTGCGCCAGCCAAATTTCAGATGCTTCCTAAATTGACTCGCCATTACTTCTATCCTTGACCCGCCTGCAACAACCACATCGGCCGATACCT
>CALECP010000060.1 GCA_937949915.1 uncultured Anaerolineae bacterium | reverse complement strand
GCCCATTAAAGCGGTACGCGAGCTGGGTTTAGAACGTCGTGAGACAGTTCGGTCCCTATCCTCTGTAGCCGAAGGTGATTTGAGAAGATCTGACCCTAGTACGAGAGGACCGGGTTGGACGTAGCTCTCGTGTGCCAGTTGTTCCGCCAGGAGCATGGCTGGTTTGCGACCTACGGACAGGATAAGCGCTGAAGGCATATAAGCGCGAAGCCCGTTCGAAGATAAGATTCCCCACTGGGTTAACCAGGTAAGGCCTGTGGTAGACCACCACGTTGATAGGCCGGATGTGTAAGCACAGCAATGTGTTCAGCAGACCGGTACTAATCGGCCGAGGGCTTGAACTAAACGCTCGTGTTCGCTATGGAGTTCTCAAGTGCTGGCACGCGCCCGAAAGGGCTCGCGGTGCCCCTTGAAAAGTTTCGGTGGCGATAGCGATGAGGTCACACCCGTTCCCATTCCGAACACGGAAGTTAAGCTCGTCAGCGCCGATGGTACTTGGAGGGTAGCCTCCCGGGAGAGTAGGTCATCGCCAGATTATCTTTTTTTTTATTTCTATTTGAATTATGGGAGATTATGTTCGTCTCCTGCGACATAACCGAGATTATCGCTTTCTATGTTTTGCCGTACTAACCAGCTTGCTTGGCGATTGGTTTAATCTGATTGCCTCGGCCGAGCTTGTCACTTCTCTCACTTCCTCTGGAACAGCCCTCAGCCTCCTTTTTCTCACAAGATTTGTCCCATCATTTATAATTAGCCCCTTTGCAGGCGTTTTAGCTGATCGTGTAGATCGCCGGAAACTGATGATCGCGGCCGACTGGCTGCGTGGATTGGTTGTTTTAGGCTTTCTATTTGTGCGGACTGCTGACCAAGTGTGGCTGCTTTATCTCCTGACGATTATCCAATTTGCATTAAGCGCGTTTTTTTGCCCGGCGAAACAAGCTGTCCTGTCACAAGTGGTTGCGCGGGATGAGCTGGTGACGGCAAATGCGCTAGATGCCACGACATGGAGCGTCATGTTATTTGTAGCGCGATTGCCCCAACAACTGCCGACAAAAAAAGTGGAGAAAGAGTCGGGATTTGGCGAAATTGTTGGCGGGGTACGTTACTTGATCGGTGTGCCATTTTTGTTGGCGGCCGCACTGGCAAAAGCGGCCGGATCACTTGTTTGGGGTGCAGTCAACGTGCTTGAAATTAAATTTGCGGATGAAGTGTTTGGTGGTGGTGCGCTGACGCTTGGATTGATTTATGCGGTGACGGGCTTGGGGACGGGGATTGGCCCGTTGGTGCTGCGAAAATGGTTTGGGGATTCACGGCAGGGGCTGACATACGGGATTCACGTCAGTTTTATGTTTTTGACTGTCGGCTTGATGGGATTGGCGTGGTCGCCTACGCTGGGGTGGCTGCTGTTTATGTCTGCCGTGCGAACATTTGGCTCTGGAGGGATGTGGGTGTTTTCGAGCGCACTGTTACAGAAGTTTGTGCCTGACCGGGTGCGCGGCCGGGTGTTTGCGTTTGAATTTGCGATGCTGACGATGACCCAATCGATCTCTATTTTGTGGGCAGGGCAAGCATTGGATGTATTGGGGCTACAAGTGCGTTTTGTGGCTGCGATACAGGCGGTGATCGGTAGTATGGTTGTGATTTGGTGGGGAACCGTGCTGCTACGCTACATACGGAAGCCGCTAGATGAAGAAGAGAGAGATAACAAATAGAATAGTGAATGCGATGAAGAGGCCATCCCGCCACGTGACAAACGTTTGCGCCAGATAGGTGCGTGTGGGATATGCGCCGAACGCTTTGCTTTCCATGGCGATGCCGAGTGCAATCGACTTGCGGATCACGGACATGAATAGAGGGATGAGTAGTTGGCGAAAGGCGCGAATCCGGCCGGGCAATCCCTTTACCTCGCCGCCCCGCACACGCTGAACCGCTTGTAGGTTTGCCATTTCCTCGCTCATGAGGGGGAGGAAGCGGAGCGCAATGTACATGCCGAATGCCAATTTGTAAGGTACACGCGCCTGCTGCACCATGCTGACCACCATATCGCGTGGTGATGTGGTGGCTGAGAATAGATAGCCGAGCGCAATAAAGACTAAGACGCGGACACCTAAGACGATTCCCCGATAAACACTGCCGGTTGTGACATCTAAAATGCCCCATTCCCATAAAACGCGCCCCGGTACATCAGAAAAAAGCATGTTGACCCACATAAAGCCGATGACGCTCATGGCAAGTGGGCCGATTCCTTTAATGATTTGCCAGGGGGAGATTTTTGCGCCGATGATGAGCATGAGCAGGGTGACGGCGAGCATGAGCAAGATCGGCCGATGCGTGAGAAAGAAGACGGTACTGAGCGTCAGAATGCCGATGCCCAGAAATTTGACCATCGGATTGAGGGCGTGGATGAAGGAGTCGCGTTCGATGTATTGATACATGCTACAGGCTGGGGGGCAGGAGATGGGCTTGTTTGAGAACGGTCGCATTCTCAAACAAATCGTCTGTGCCGCCGTTGAAAACGATGCGGCCGTCCGCCATGACGATCACTTGTTGGGCAAATAGATTGATGAGACGCATATCGTGCGTGATGAAAATGATCGTTGTGCCTGTTTGGTTGAGCGCGACCAACTTATCCATCAAATCGTGTGCGGCGACGCGATCTAGCCCAACTGTTGGCTCATCGAGGATAAGCAGATCGGGTTGGGCGATAACGGCCGTTGCCACACTGAGCAACCGTTT
>CALECP010000059.1 GCA_937949915.1 uncultured Anaerolineae bacterium | reverse complement strand
CCCCAATTCTTAACGCGCATTTTGTTGGAGCGTCCGGAGTTGAACGGAACGGTTAAAGTGAGAGGATGAGGCGGAGTCCGGCCTCAATTTGTTGAATTTTTCGGAGGGGGAGTGTGCTGATCTGTTCGGTGAGCATTGTTTTATCGGCCGTGACCAACTGCGACACATTCACGACAGATGGTTTGCTCAATCCAGAAATGCGTGGCGACAGGGGGACGTTCCCCGGCATATCCACCAGAGCGACATTTGATGTGATTGTGGCAACGATGATGGTGTTGATGCCGCTTTGATTAAATCTGTTTGCCTGAATGATGAGAACGGGTCTGCGGTAGCCGGGCATTGACCCCACTGGTTCAGGGAGTTCAGCCTACCAAATTTTTCCCCGTTGCATTACCACGTCTCCCCAATCGCCTGAACCTGCATTTGCATCAACTCTGGGTCAATTTTTGTGTCATTCGTAGCACAAAACTGGTTTAGCTTTTCAGTAATCTGCTCATCATCCAATGCCAACCATGTAGGGTCTTTATCCCATTCATCCAGTTTTTCTGGTTGGCGAATGCGATATTGGCGCAGTGCCATTTCAATAGCCTGTTTAAGAAACTCAACACGGTTACTATCGGTTTCCTCAATGACAGAATCAATATCAGCCAAGATTTTATCGTTTAGTGTCAGTTGCAATATCGTCATGTGAATAGTGTAATCGTTTTGCGTAGAGGATTCAATCTTGACACGCATTTTGTCGGCGCGGCCGATGTTTCTGGTTAGCCTCAAGTGCGCGGCCGATCCTCGCCTAGCGCATCAAGAACGGCGTTTATCAGGTGAGAAACAGAATGGCTGCGCCACCGATAGCGACGATTGTGCCAAGTATCGATTTCCAGCCGATCTGCTCTTTGAAAACGTATCGGCCGATGGGGATCATAAAGATCGGTGGCAACGCAAGCAGCGTACTCGCAACACCGAGATGAGTCGTTTTGAAAGCAAGGCTCGATAACCATACGCCCAAAAAAGGGCCAAAGAAAACAGTGACTATCAATAGCTTTGAAGCCCGTTTTTCCTGTAAAATCACGCGATAGCTGTGAATAAACTCACGGCGCACCAGCAAGATCAGCCACATCGCCAACAAGCCCCCGATAATACGCACAAGCGTCGCGTTAAGCGCAGAGATTTCGCCCGTTTCAAACGCGAGGCGGGTGAGAAACGCGCCCGTGCCTTGCCCCACGGCCGCCAATAAGCCGAACGCGACACCCAACCCATAATTGTTGTATTCCGGTCGCGCCGTTACGCTGTTGCGGTCTGAAATGACCCATGCCACACCCCCCAACGTGACCAACATCCCGATCAGTTGCTGTCCGCTCGACGCTTCGCCCAGAAACGCCCACGCGAGACCGGCACTGATAAGAGGCGCACAAACCATGAGCAGCATCCCAAGACGTGGCCCCACATAACGGTAGGCACTAAAGAGGAAAATATCGCCCAGCGCCAGCCCGATAATGCCAGAAACGAGCAGCCAGCCCCATGCGGCGGCGGTTATATCAACTGTCCAGAATTGCCCAGTGAGGATGCGGTTGCTGATGAGGAGCAGCACGAGTGTGATCGGCAAACGAAACGCCTGCATCACACGCGAGTTGACGGGGCGTTCGTGGATAAGACCGATCAGCATACTGCCGAACGACCAGAGAATGGCTGCGGAAATTCCTGCGAGCATCGGCCGAGTCTAAGCATTGTTGATCGCAATAGCAAGTGCATTAATTGCTATCGTGTGAAGCGTAGCAATTGTGCCGCCAGCTTTCACCCTTTTGTGCCGCGAATAAAGGGGAGGCCGAGCGCGGCCGGTGCGCCGAGCCGTTTGCGTTTTGCTTGGCGAGAGCCGATGACGAGGGCGAGAATGATGAGCAAATAGGGGAGCATTTGCAGGAAGAAGCCTAAATTGGCGTTGACGTATAACGGATTGGTGAAGCCCAGCAGTGTGGCGGGGCCTTGCAGATCGAGCAGGAAGCGGCGCAATGAGCCGAATAGATAGCTGCCCACGGCCGCACGTAATGGATTCCATTGCGCGAAAATGACCAGCCCGACCGCGATCCAGCCTTGCCCCGACGTTGTTTGTGCGCTGTACCAACCGGGCGAGACAGAGAGACTGATGATGCCACCGGCTAGCCCCGCCAAACAACCGCCTACGAAGACGTAAAAGTAGCGCAAACGATAGACGTTGATCCCCATCACATCGGCCGCCTGTGGTTTTTCGCCGATGGCGCGGAGGTGCATACCCGGCCGGGTACGATTGAGAAAGTACCAGACGAGCGGCACAAGCAAATAACCGACATAGACAAGCGGGCTGTGATCGGCAAAAAACACGTCGCCCACGAACGGGATGTCGCTCAAAATGGGCAGATCGATAGGGGCGATGGTCGTGACTTGCTTGCCGGACAAACTATCGCCCAGGACGAGGGCAAGCCCGGTGCCGAGAAAGGTTAATGACAGCCCACTGACCACTTGATCGGCCTGAAAATGAATGGTGACCAGCCCGTGCGCGAGACTGAGCAGACCCCCGGCCGCGAGTGCTGCCATCAGCCCCAGCCAGGGGTTGCCGGTCGATAGCGAAACGCTGAATCCCGCCATCGCGCCCATCAGCATCATCCCTTCGACTCCGAGATTGAGAATGCCTGCGCGTTCGGTCAATATCTCGCCGATGGTGGCGAACAGTAGCACGGTGCCGGTGGCGATCCCTGCGTGAAAAATGATGATCCAGTTCATACGGCCGCCTCTTGTGGTTCGGTAAAGCTGATTTTGTAACGGAGCAGCACGTCGCTGCTGATGATGGCGAACAGAATGAACCCTTGCAACATTTGGGACAGCCCGGCCGGTTGGATTTCGCGCCCTGCGATGATGAGCGCACCGAACAAGATCGATGCGATGATCACCATGCCCGGCCGTAATTTTGCCAGCCACGCCACAATGATGCCTGTAAACCCATAGCCCGGTGAAATTTGCTCTTGCAAACGATGCACCACGCCTGAGATTTCGACCATGCCCGCCAGCCCCGCCAGCGCACCGGACAGCATCATCACCAAAATAATGTTGCGCGAAATGTTGATGCCTGCGTACCGTGCCGCTTCGGGGTTGTCGCCTGTCAATTTGATTTCGTACCCCCATTGGCTGCGATTGAGCAACCACCAGATGATGACGGCCGCAACCAGCCCAAACACCACACCCAGATGGAGCGTGATGCCAGAAAACGCCTTGATCTCCCGCGCATAATCAGCCAAGCGAGGCAACCATGCCGTCCGTGCAAACGTTTTTGTCATCTGGAAGCCACCGTCGCTCCATCGGTCAAAAATCCAATAATTGTTCCACTGGATCGCCACATAGTTGAGCATGAGCGTGGTGATGATTTCGTTGACCTGAAAACGCGCTTTGAGATAGCCGGGAATGAAGCCGTACAGCGCACCGCCGAACAAGCCCAACACCAGCATCAGCCCGATCACCACGATTTTTGGTGTGCCTTCTGGCAGCAGCACGATGGGGGCAAGGCTGGCAAACCACGCGCCGATATAAAATTGCCCTTCTGCGCCGATGTTCCACAGCTTCATGCGGAATGCGACCGTACACGCCAGCCCGACCAAGATCAGAGGGGTTGCTTTGACAAGCGTATCGGAAAAAGTGGCCCAGCTACCGAATGTTGCTTTATAGAAGAAAGACAACGCTTTGAGCGGTGCGCCGCCTATCAGTGCAAAGATGATGCCACTGAGAATGACGGCCGTCAGCACTGCGCCAATCGTGATCAATAGAGGATACCAGCCTGGGTAATCATCTATGCGGGGTTCGATCTGTAGTCGTTTTGCCATAATTGCCTTGCTTTTGCCTCCTGATTTTAGTCTGCAAATGCGGAAATGACTAACCAATTTTGCGGCCGATGTATTTTTATCAACTTCTCATGCCACTATAGGGTTACGTTAAGGAAAAACTTTGATTTGGAGAAAAAAATGTCACGTTCTATCACGAATAAACTCAATCTATTGATCGCGCTCTTCTTGGGGCTTGCGCTCACACTCTTTGCGATTTCACCTTCATTTGCCCAAATGGAGCCACCACTGCCTGAACCGATCCATGATGGAGATCATGATAGTGGTCATGATGGTCACCACGGCCATGACTATGACTATCACGGCGATCACTACACAGACACACACGGCTACGACGGCGATTGGTCAGACATGCCAGACTTTGATTTTGATGGCGATTGGCCAGAGCCGGGTGATGTGATCTCATTTACATTGCCTGATGGCACAGTGATCACAGAGACTGTGCCTGACTGGGACGATATGCACGATTGGCCGCACCACGGCGGTCATCACGACAACGACTACTATACTGACACGCATGACTATGATGGCGATTGGCCAGATATGCCAGATTTTGATGGCGATTGGCCAGAGCCGGGTGACGTGATTTCATTCACAATGCCAGACGGCACGGTGATCACAGAGACTGTGCCTAACTGGGACGATATGCCTGATTGGTCGCATCACGACGATCATGGTTATGATGGCGATTGGTCGGACATG
>CALECP010000058.1 GCA_937949915.1 uncultured Anaerolineae bacterium | reverse complement strand
AATAGGGTGGCAGTTGAATCAGTTACGGATTAAGAGGCGGATTTTTGATTATGTCGTCGCAGCTCTCGATTAGTGAACTACTTGAATTTGTGTATGGGGATGAGGCGGCCGACATCGCTGCCCGTCTCGGCCGATTGATCGCCACCCGTAGGGACATGGCGCGCCATGTCCCTACGGGCTATTTCGACCAGACGGATGCCGTTCTGATCACGTATGGGGACATGGTGCAATGTGATGGCGAAAAGCCGTTGCAGACGCTGTACAGCTTCCTGAACGAACAGATCGGCGGCATTGTCAAAGGGGTGCATTTGTTGCCGTTTTACCCCTGGTCGTCTGATGATGGCTTCTCGGTGATCGATTACGCGGCGGTTGATCCAGCGTTGGGCAACTGGGATGATGTGCGGGCGTTTGGCGATACGTTTCGGCTGATGTTTGACGCGGTGGTCAACCACATTTCGCAGGAAAGTGAATGGTTTGAGGCGTTTAAGCGGGGGGAGAATGATTACTTTGTTACCGAATCGCCGGAAACAGATTTATCGGCCGTTTTTCGCCCCCGCGCCCTGCCGCTGCTCACCCCTGTTGAGACAGCGAACGGGACACAGCATGTGTGGACGACGTTTAGTGCTGATCAAATCGACTTGAATTATGAATCGGCCGACCTGCTCCTCGAAATCATCCGCATTTTGCTGGCGTATGCCGACAACGGCGCACAAATGATCCGGCTCGATGCGATTGGCTTTATGTGGAAAGAGGCTGGCACACGCTGCTTGCACCTGCCTCAAACCCATGCGCTCATCCAACTGATGCGAGCCATTTTGAACGAAGCCGCGCCGCAGGTTGGGCTGGTGACAGAGACGAACGTGCCGCATGTGGAGAATATCAGCTACTTTGGGGACGGCCGCAACGAAGCGCAAATGGTGTACAACTTTTCGCTGCCGCCGCTCACGCTTCATGCGTTTCACACAGGGGATGCGACCGTACTCTCCCAATGGGCAAAAACGCTCGATTTGCCGTCTGACCAGACCACGTTTTTCAACTTTTGCGCGTCGCATGATGGCATCGGGGTTACGCCAGCACGGGGCATTTTGCGCGATGATGAGATCGCGGCAATGGCGCAGCGCGTGGAAGCGTTGGGCGGCCGGGTCAACTACAAAACGAACTCTGACGGCTCACAAAGCGCGTATGAATTGAACATCAACTATCTGGACGCGCTCGGTGTGCCAAGCGTCGATGAAGATGAGGCGTTGATCGGCCGTCGTTTTCTCTGTTCGCAAGCGATTATGCTGGCGTTGCGCGGTGTGCCGGGTATTTATTTTCATAGCTTGTTCGGATCGCGGGGGTGGCAAGAAGGGGTCGCGCTAACCGGCCGCAACCGCACCATCAATCGCCAAAAATTGCAGCGTGAGCAACTGGAAAACGAACTCGCTTCTGGCTTGCGGCGGCAAGTGTTTGACGGGTTTTGTCGCATGTTAAAAGTGCGAGCGGCCGAACCAGCCTTTCATCCCAACGGGGATCAGACGATTGTCGATTTGCATCCGGCCGTGTTCGCCGTGCAGCGCGGTGATATTTTGTGTCTGCATAATGTGTCGGCCGATGTGATTGAGCTTGACACGCTGATTTGTGGGCATGATTTATTAACCGACGTAGAGACGCAAAATCTTGCGTCTCTACCACCATATACCATTAAATGGATTCGGGTAACATGATGGAACGATTGGCAAAAATGCGAGGCGGATTGCGCGTGTATGATGCGGGGTTGCCCCGTTTTCCGCGCAACTTTACGCGGGACAGTGTGATCGCGGCACTGTTGGCAGAGGATGCGGTGATGATGCGCGACCAGTTGCTTTTTTGTGCGCGGCATCAGGGCAAAACGGCCGATCCATTGACAGGCGAAGAACCGGGCAAAATCCACCACGAATACCCCGGCTATCCGTTGCGCGACAGAATGACAACGTACAATGCGTGTGACAGCACCGCCTTTTTCCTGATCGGGCATGATTTTTATGTGAACAAGACGGCCGATCACTCACTCATTGAAGCGCAGTCAAACGAGATCGCGCTGGCTGTTCAATACATCGAAAGCCATTTGAATGCGGCCGCACTTTTTGAAGAAAGCCCACACCTTTGTGGCGCAGAGCAGTTTGCACTCAAGGTGACATACTGGAAGGATTCGGAGATATTGGATCGGCCGAACGGTCAGCCAATTTACCCCGTTTCATACTTGCTGGCCCATGCTCAGAATTTGGCGGCGATGCGTTCGGCCGCGCGTCTTCTCAATTCAGACACCCTCGCACAAACGGCGATCAAAATGTGTGCGGCACTGCGCCTGTTTTGGGACGATGCGGCCGCCATGTTCAATGTTGCGCTCGATCAAAACGGCGCGATTCAAACCGTGACATCAGACGCACTCCACGCACTCTACTTCCTTGAGCCGGGTGATCTCACGCCAGCACAGTTAGCCGGAATCGAACGGGCCAGTGAAGCACTCGAAACGTCGATAGGGTACATGAACATGAGCCCAGAAGAGGCGGCAAAGGCGGCATACAATTACCACGCCAACACGATTTGGCCGTTTGAGCAGGGAATGATTCATGCGGGGGCGGGTAAGTTTGGGCTGGACAGGGTGCAGCGCGTGTGCGAACGGGTACAACGCGCCATCGACGGCCGTGACCCGGAAACGCTACAAATCCGCATCACAACAGATGATGCGCCCTCATGTGATCCGCAATTATGGACGATAGCAGCCAAACGGTACTTTGATCTATGACCAACCCCATCGAGACAATCCATGCGATGATCGCGGCTGCAATCGAAGCGGCCGATCCTGCAAAATTGGTAGCAGACAATCTTCGTGCGACTGCGTTAGGCGGCGAGCGTATCTTCTTGATCAGCGTGGGCAAGGCGGCCGTGGCGATGGCGACAGCCGCGCACGAAACGCTGGGCGAGCGCATTGTCACAGGCGCGGTGATCAGCAAATTAGGCGACGATCACGCGGCTGTGACCGCTTTGCCTGATCATTTACCCCACTTCCAAGCGGGGCATCCCATTCCTGATGCGCGTAGCACGGCCGCGACCAACTACGTTCGGCAGTTGCTTGAGAAAACAACGGCCGACGACCTCGTTTTGTGCTGTATTTCGGGCGGTGCAAGCGCACTGTTAACCGCGCCTGTCCTCACATTACCCCAATGGCGCGAACTCAATACAGCCCTGATCGGATGCGGCTGCTCCATCAACGAAGTCAACCACATTCGCCAGCAATTTGATGCGGTTAAAGGTGGGGGGCTGGCACGATGGGCTGTTCCCGCCCACTGCCACACGCTGATATTAAGCGATGTGATCGGCAACAACGTGGCACATATCGGCAGTGGGCCGACGGTGATCACGCCGCGCAATCTTGATCTGGTACAGTCGATTATGAACGGCTTTGATGTGTGGTCACGGTTGTCTGATGCGACGTGCGCGGCAATCAAGCAACATCTTGTACAGGTAGAGACGCGAAATTTTGAAGAAGAGACGCAAGATGTTGAAGATGAGACGCAAAATGTTGCGTCTCTACGGGTACGGCCGATAAACAAAATCATCGGCGACGTAACACAATCGGCCGCTGCGGCCGCGCAAACAGCACGCGCTCACGGTTATGAAGTGCATGTTGTTTCGACTGAGCTAACGGGTGAAGCGAAAGAGGTGGGTCGCCAGTTGGGTGAACGGTCGCTGGCTTTGCGGCCGGGTGAATGCTTGATCTACGGCGGTGAGACAACGGTCACGTTGGGCGATAATGCTGGTGTGGGGGGGCGCAATCAGGAGCTGGCACTGGCGGCCGCTATCGCACTTGATGGGCAGCGCGATCTATATGTCGCAACGCTGGCGACTGATGGCGAGGATGGGGCGAACGATGCGGCCGGGGCGATTGTGTCGGGAGAAAGTGTGCGGCAAGCGCAGGAGTTGGGATTGTCGGCCGCACGTTATCTCGCTCACCATGATAGCTATACGTTTTTCGAGAAAATCGGCCGAGGCCATTTACGCATCGGTGCAACCGGGACAAATGTGAATGACATTGTGATTTGCTTACGCGGTTAGGGGGTAATTCTCATAATTCGTCAGGCGTATGCGTTGAGGGGAATTTGCTCGATGCGCCCATCGCATTCTGTCTCTGGCTCATCCACATTGGTTGTGCCGATGGCACATCCCAATGCTTGGCAACAAGGCGAGCATCTGGTTCGCACCACACCTGCCAGCGCATGACAAGTTCCTCAATTGACCAGACACCATAACGCAACGCACGCCAGCAGCGTTGGATTGTCTGGCGGTCGTAGTCGTATTTGTCCCAATCTGAACAGGCTTTACGAGAAATTCAAGAACGAGTAGTATTTGTGTCGAGGCGGCATCCATAATAAGTCCGATTTTTTGTTTTTTGTCGAACTCTATTTTGGACTAGTACACATTGGCTTAAATGAACATGCGATATAATAGTTGCATGATGATTAAATCAAAGGGTCGATACCCAACCGAGATCGCAGCAACTGAATTGC
>CALECP010000057.1 GCA_937949915.1 uncultured Anaerolineae bacterium | reverse complement strand
GCCAACTGCGATGCTATCGGGCGGAATTTTGCCAGAGACGACAGCACCCCCACCGATGATGGAGCGTGCGCCGATGTGGCTGCCTTTGAGAATGATCGCGTTCATGCCGATAAAGACATCGTTTTCGACAATGATCGGCTTGGCACGGCCGTCGTTGGGATTAATGAAACGTTGGGCGGGGTCAAGCGGGTGAAAGTCTGTGTCAACAATGGTGGTCGCATTCCCGATTTTGACGTTATCGCCGATGGTAATACCGCTTTCAGCCACCACCACCAAGCCGGTAGTGCCAACGTTGCGGCCGATGGTGATATGGGCATCGGCCGTGCGCGTCGCCAACACAGTGCGGCGTGTGCCAAGCGGGTTTGCGCCATAAAAGCTACGGGCATCAAAATGTGCGCCAATCGTGATGGTGCTGCCGTGATAACGCTGGATTAATGGTAGCCCAAAGATATGCCAAGAGGGGTGGGGTGTAACGCCATTAAGCCGACAATAAGCCACTACAAGCGGCCATGACAAGATGCGCCGCACTTCGTTTATCCCTTTCCACGGTGCGTTTCGCAGTTCATGGAGATGTTGAGAGGGCGTTTTGTTTCTTGTTTGTCTTTCGCTGTTTAATTGCGTGTTGATGGCGCACCTCTCGTTTGCTATTTGGCGTAGATGGCATGGAAGTGTGCCACGTGTGTTTTGAGGGAAAAACGTTTTTCGGCCGTCTCACGTCCATTGGTTGCCAGTCGTTGTTTTAATGTTCTATCGCCTAAAATTCGGTTGACGGCTGCTGCCATCGCGGCCGGATCGCACAACGGTACAAGCAAGCCATCATGTTGATCGGTGATGTAGTCAGCATTACCACCGACACGGGTTGCGACAAGCGGCGTACCACTTGCCATCCCTTCGATGACAGCACGCGGGCCCGCCTCGATCATCGATGGTTGCACCAAAACATCCAGTGAGCGATAGATTTGGGGCATATCTGATTGTGGCCCCGCAAAGATAATGCACGTTTGTAACTGCAAGGCGTGAATGAGGCCGTCAATCGCGTCTATGTAGCGGTCTACGCCATTAAACAGCTCTGTACCAGCCCCCATGCGGCCGTCATCTCCAATAAAAACGCATTTCATGTCGGGGAACTGCTGGCGAATAAGCGCACATGCCATCACCAAATAAATCCATCCTTTCCGCGCATCGGCCGCACCGATGGCACCGATCAGGGGGACGTGTGGCGGGATGTTAAATTGTTGTCTCAGGGCAGATGGCTCATCGTGTGGCTGAAAGTGTGCAATGTCTACGCCATTGTCGATCACACTCATCGTCGGCCGTGCAATACCTGCATCGATATATGTTTCGCCCACCACGCGAGAGACCGCCACAAACCGGTCGGCCGAGAGGCGCATGGCGCGTGGCACAATTTGTTGACGGGCCGGGGTGTTGATGGCGGTCAGCCCATGAATTTGCATGACTGACGGAATGCCCATCTGCTTGGCTACCATGCCGACCAACCAACAACTTTCGACGTTGTTGTGTACCATGTCGATGCGGTGTTTTTGCAGGATAGAGCGTACTTGGATCGCTCCGGCCGCATTTTGAGCGAGAAAGGCCGGGGCAGCGGCCGGGGCAGGAATGTTGACCACCTGCACACTAGGCACGATCTCAATCGCTTCCATCAACGGTTCGTATTTCCGCATCAGTTCGGTGTAGGCGGGGATGACCAAATAGAAGGCGAATTGGGTGCGATCTAGGCGGCTGACCAATTCGTACAGGCACGTATCGGGGCCATTCGGCCGTTCGGCCGAAGGGTGGACAAATAGAATGCGTTTACGTTGGTTCATCGGTAATGTGTACCCAATCTCGGTTTGGTTCGTAGTTAAATGCGAGGAGCGAATCCCCTGCATAATGGTCAAACATTTGGCGGCTAGTACGCGAAAAATAGTTGCGCCAATCACCCGATTGTCCTTTTCGCATGGGGGTACGGTGGCTGCTTTCGTCCCGTTTGGCTTGGCGTTTGAATTGATGACGTTGGGCGATGTCGTCTGCCTCTGCTTCATCGACTATGCTATATTTTTGGCGTAGCACTTGTTTGAATGTTCCGGCCGTGTCGGTGAGCAAATCTTCAAAGCGGACGGGAACGATGGCGGGATAGCGGTCTGCTTTCTTTGCCCAATTGAGCGTATGATCGCCCCAATTTTCTTTGACCCCTTGCGGATTGAGAAACATCGCTTCGATGAAAGAGGGGAGGTTGGTCTCGATGTCGTCTAAATCGGTGTATGAGTTGAGCAAGGGGGCGATATGACCGATGGGGACATTCTTTTTTTGCAGATCGATCATGTAGAAGTAGCTCGATGTGATCGCGTCACGGCCGTCTCGCACCACGTAAAAGCAGTCGTTGAGCTTGCCTTTGGCGAGGTAATGGGTGTGGATGACGGCCGGAAATGCAATCGGTAGCAGGTAGTGGCTCGGCCGGGGGAGGCGCAAATAGTCGCCCAACATTTCGCTGAACCATGTTGTGCCAGAACGGGGGTAGCCTGTCACAAAGTGCATGGGAAACTTGTGTCCATAGCGGACACCGATCCACATGGTGGTATGGTGGGCGGCCGCTTTGGCAGCCCATACGAGTCGGCCGTTAAGTGCCTTATCCATCGCTATTCCGAAAAGGGCGCATGATCAAAGAGGGGAGAAAATAGACAAGGAGAAGCGCCCAAAAAATAGGCCGCCCAATGAAAACTGAATCGTTGCGTACCCAAACATAGATGGCCCCCATCGCTATCAATGTAAACGCCAGCGCGTGAGGTGTCGGCCGTCGATTGATGATCGACCACCAACGATAGAGGATAAATCCATTCAGCACCGAAAACAGTGCCACCCCAAAGCTGCCTGCCTGTAAATAAGCCTCTGCGATAGCACTGTAGCCTGTTCCCTGATCGGTGTTTTTTCCCAGAAGAAAATCAGACATCCATAGAGAAGGTTGTATATCATCCGTTAGCTGGGCAAGTGTGCGCCAGCCCAAAAATGGGATCGGAGTCAAGATCGGCCGAATATAATCGCTACCCAAACGATAATCATCGCGTGCTGGCACAAGGTACATCGTGGCGGCCAATGTGCGGTAGCTTTGTCCCATCGCCATAAATACATCTGACAATGGGTACTCGAACTCATTGCCCAGCACTTGCCCTCCTTCTGTTTTCGTCACGTTTCCAGAGGCTGCGATCTGTGTTTGCTCGATGATCAATTCCAGTGTCCATTCGTTAACGGGCGTGACGCGGATCATTGCGTAGGTGAGCAAAATAAAAATGATAGCGGACGAAACCCCCAATAGTACGGGCAGACGAATGCGAACACGCCGTAGATGAAGCCCTGTCAACATCATCAATAACAAGGCGACAAATGTATTGCGCTGCCCGGTGAGCAGTGTCAAAAAAGCAACCAGTGCGGTCAACCCGGCCGCGATATACAGCGCTCTGCGTGTGCGAGAAGTTGCCATCAATATCAATGCGCTCCACGGCAAAAACCAGAGCAAAGATGGCACAAATCCAACAGGAAGCCCTCCCCGGACGGCCGATAAATCGGCAAAACCTGTGCCGCTACTGTTTGCGTATCCGTGGCGAAACATAATCGCCAGCCCACTTCCCTGCATCGCATAATAGATATTGAGCAAAATACACACCGCATAGATCGCTATCGCTATTTGACGAATAATTTGTGTGTGTGTGCTATGGAAGTGCGCCTTCATCATGCTGGGCTGCATTGTATCTTTGTCTGTATCGCGCATTCGTCCCAGCACAACGCCGACCAGCATCATTGAATAACTAAGGGCTACAACGGGTAGTGCCAAATGATAGTAGCGGGGCGGGATGCGATCAGTTTCCCAGAAAAAGGGAACATTTTCGATGGTGACAACAAAGAACGCCCCCAATGTGTAGAAAAACATGATCACCATGTAAAGAAAAGGAAAGGCGAACAGTTTGAAGCGACACAAAGCCCACACGATACCGGTACATAGCAGAGCATATAGCCATGTGACTGTTCCAGCTACTTCCAGACTATCAATG
Organism: uncultured Anaerolineae bacterium; assembly: GCA_937949915.1. Taxonomy (GTDB): domain Bacteria; phylum Chloroflexota; class Anaerolineae; order Promineifilales; family Promineifilaceae; genus CALECP01. The sequence continues at coordinate 858 of CALECP010000057.1, read as the reverse complement.
GGTAAGGGTTGCTCTGTCCATACCAATGAACCAACGTAGATGCTGATCAAGAGACCCAACCCAAGCAGGATAAAGTCGATGCTATAGATGAGAGGGTGACGGCTGTCTTGTGTTGAGGCAGCTACTGTGTCAAGAGAGTTTGATACCATGCTTCAAATGATTGTACGAGCCGCTCAATACTGAGAGAGTGGGCGACTGTTTTGCCGTTTTGCTGACAGGTCGTTCGCAACGTTTCATTTTCGACAAAGCGGCGAATTTGTACCGCTAAGTCCTGTGCGTCGTGCGGATCGAAATGCAGCCCGTGTTTTTCGTGCTGAACCCAACGGCGGTGTACAGGAATGTCTGAGACTACGGCCGCTGTGCCTGCTGCCATGCCCTCGAAGAGCGCATTCGGCAACCCTTCGGTGAACGATGCCATGACGAGTATATCGCTTGCGGCGACAATGTTGTAAACATCTTTTCGGAATCCGGCAAATAAGATGCGATCACTCATATCAAGTGTCGTGACCAACGCTTCTAAGTCAGCGCGTAGAACGCCATCGCCACAAATGACCAATTGTACATCGCAATCGGTTTGTTTGAGATGATGGATCGCTTTGATAATGGTATCTACATTTTTGAGCGGTATCAGACGGCCGACAAACACCACCGTTCGCTTATTCTCATCTAACCCTAGCTCCCGCAGAGGCAATGGCGCGGCCGTGCTAATGCTTTTAAGATCAAAACCGTTGGGGATAAATTCCCCTTTTTTGCGCTTAAATATCTGTCGGTACGGCGCGTTGAGATCATCCGCTACGACATTGGCAGCCACGGCATCGGCCGCCAGATGACTGACCAATTGATGATACCGTCGCCACG
>CALECP010000056.1 GCA_937949915.1 uncultured Anaerolineae bacterium | reverse complement strand
TCAATCAAGTTGAAGTATGGTTTTCTATTCTTTCCCGTCGGGTCATCAAGCGTGGGAGTTTTACGTCAAAAGAGGCGTTGTGACAACGCCTCCTTGATTTCATCGACTACTTCAATAAAACGCTTGCCAAGCCATTCAAGTGGACATACAAGGGAAGACCTTTATGTGCATAGATAATGATTGGATATTTAAGCCAGTCTGTACTAGACAGAAATAGGGGCTTTTATTCGCGCATGATGCTGATAGTTGATCAGTTCAAAATCGCTGTACTGAAAGCTGAACAGATCACGCACGGCCGGGTTTAGGTGCATCGTCGGCAGGGGATGAGGCTGACGGGTTAGTTGCAATTGCGCTTGCTCAAAATGGTTGCGATACAGGTGTGTGTCCCCAAACGTGTGGACAAATTCGCCCGGTTGCAAGTCGGTCACTTGCGCCATCATCATCGTGAGCAACGCATAGCTGGCGATGTTGAACGGGACACCGAGAAAGACATCTGCACTACGCTGGTAAAGCTGGCACGACAATTTGCCATTCGCCACATAAAACTGAAAGAGGCAATGGCAGGGGGAGAGCGCCATCTTGGGCAGATCGGCCGGATTCCACGCCGTCACCAGCAAACGACGCGAATTAGGGTTGCGCTTGATCTGGTTGATCACGTCGCGCATTTGGTCAATCGTTGTGCCATCCGGGGTTGCCCATGACCGCCATTGCTTGCCATAGACGGGGCCGAGATCGCCATTTTCGTCAGCCCATTCATCCCAGATCGACACATTGTTATCATGCAGATATTGCACGTTCGTATCGCCATTCAAAAACCAGAGCAATTCGTGAATAATAGATCGCAAATGCAATTTTTTGGTGGTGACAAGGGGAAATCCGGCCGCGAGATCAAAGCGCATCTGGTAGCCAAAGACGCTGCGTGTACCGGTGCCGGTGCGGTCGCCGCGATCTGTGCCATTGTCGAGAATGTGGCGGAGAAGGGCAAGATACGATTGCATAAAGCGTTTAGTTAGTGAGACCTGCGCGGAGAGCAGCGACAAATTCGCCAGCACTGTCTGCACCGCCAGCATCGTAGGCGTTAACGAGGGCGCTACCGACGATCACGCCGTCGGCATAGTCGCCTACTGTACGGGCTTGGTCGGGGCTGCTGATGCCAAAGCCGACCGCGACTGGCACGGCCGCCTTTGCCCGTACATCGCGCACAAATTCGTCAAGCCCGGTGCGAATTTGGGTACGTGCGCCCGTCACCCCGGCGACACTGACCATGTAGATAAACCCTTTGGCGCGTTCGGCAACAGCGTCAATACGCGCTTCGTTGCTGGTGGGCGCGAGGAAGAAGATGTAGGCGATACCGTGTTTATCGGCCGCCGCTTCCAGTTCGGCCGACTCTTCTGGTGGCAGGTCTGGCACGATGAGACCATCCGCCCCGGCCGCTTTTGCGTCGCGCACATAGTTGTCGATGCCATACGCCATAATCGGGTTGTAGTAGCCCATCAACATAGCGGGGGTGTCTACGCCGCGTGTCCGCAATTCGCTGACCATCGCCAAACATTTTTTGACCGTTGTGCCAGCGTCAAGTGATTTTTGGGTGCTACGCTGAATGGTCGGCCCGTCCGCAATCGGATCGCTAAAGGGTACGCCCAGCTCGATCAGATCGCAGTGGGGCGCAAATTTTTCGATGATGGCGACAGATTCGGCCGGGCTGGGGTAGCCCAGCGTGAAGTACGGCATGAGCGCGGCCGATTGGGTAGTTTGCGCGTGGGCAAATGCTTGGGTGATGCGGTCGATTCCAGTTTGGTCAGACATAGTTTTTTATTCACGTTAACCGCAGATGCGCGGAGTTTTGCAGAGTTTTTTTATAATTGTATCAGGCGATTTGGAGAGAGGGTACTACGTCGAAGGCGAGATCGGCCGTGTCGCCGTTGAGCATTCGTTGGTAGGCGGCCGCGCCGATCATAGCGGCGTTGTCGGTGCAGAGGATGAGCGGCGGGTAGCGCACGGGGACATCGAGATTGGCATCCATCGTGGCACGGAGACCGCTATTGGCAGAAACACCGCCGGTGATATGGACGGCCGTTGCGCCTGTTTCGTTGACGGCCGCGGCCGTTTTCATCGTCAGTACATCGACGACAGCGTACTGAAAGCTGGCAGCAAGATCGTCCACTGGCATATCGCCGTTCAATTTCTGTGTCTCGCGTAGGACGGCCGTTTTGAGACCGCTAAAACTAAAGTTGTACCCATCTTTCATCACGGCACGGGGCAGCTTGAAGGCGTAGGGGTTGCCATTCTTGGCAGCGCGGTCGATGTGAGGGCCGCCCGGATAGGGGAGCTTGAGCAGGCGGCCGACTTTATCGAACGCTTCTCCGGCCGCGTCGTCTAATGTGCCGCCCAAGTGCTGGTATGTGAGATGATCAGTCATCAAATACAGTTCGGTGTGACCGCCACTGACGACCAAATTGATGATGGGGAACGTGATGTCGGCCGCGTATTCAGTCAGCCATAATGAGTAGATGTGTCCCTCGATATGGTTGACGGGAATGATCGGCAAATCATGGGCAAGCGCGATCCCTTTGGCCGCGTTCACGCCGACGAGCAATGAGCCAACCAAGCCGGGGCCGCGTGTAACGGCGATGGCATCGAGATCGCTGTACTGCACGGCCGCATCGACCATCGCTTGGCGGATGACAGGATAGACCACTTCGATATGTTTGCGCGAAGCCACTTCAGGAAACACGCCACCATATTGAGCGTGGAGGTCTGTCTGGCTGGCAATGATGTTGCTGCGGATGCGGCGGCCGTTTTCGATTACGGCCGCGGCCGTTTCATCACAAGAAGATTCGATAGCAAGAATTAGCATAATGATAAGTGGGTTGCTGACGGTTTTGTTTACTTTTGTGTGACAGCACCCTACCCACGCAAAGTATACC
>CALECP010000055.1 GCA_937949915.1 uncultured Anaerolineae bacterium | reverse complement strand
CTTTTGCCAGCAAATTGTTGATCACGATGTCGAGATCGCCGTCGTTGTCTAGGTCTACCATGCTCATGCCCCGGCCGCCCTTTGTATCGGTCAGCTCCCATTGCGGAGCTGGCGAGAAGTGACCGCTACCATCGTTGCGTAGCGCCTGATTTTCTTCCACCAGCGTAAAGTCGGGCAGATGGGCAAATGTTTGGGCCGAAGCCATCCCATTGACACTGTAAATATCGACAAATCCATCTTGGTCGAGATCACCAAATTTCGATGACCAACTCCAGCCGGTGTGCGCTGCGCCACGTGCGGCCGCCTCATCGACCAGACGGCCTTCGCTATCGCGCACCTGTAGCACATTGGCCATTATCTGCGGATCGCCCTCTATCTCCACGTGGTTGTCGAGCATCAATTGCAACACAGGCGACCACGTTATATCGGTATCTGGTTCGTCCGCGTATGGCTGCATATCGACGGCGAACAGTTCCCATTGACCGTCGTTGTTGATGTCGCCGATGTCGAAGCTCATCGTGTTTTCGGTGGTGGTGGCAAATGGCTCGGCCGCAACCCATTTGTTTTCAGCGTTATCATCAGTATCGGCCGTCGCCAAAAACACATAGTCGCGCACCGTGAAAAAGTCATTGCCCACCAAAATATCTTTCAGGCCATCGCCATTGATGTCGAGCAATTGCATCGCCAACGCTTGCGCGGTGTCTATCAGGCGAGTAGGGACAAACCCATCGGCCGTATTTTCATAGTAGAACACACCCGCGCCATCGCTGAACAAAAAGGAGTCGCGTAGTTCGCGCTCTAGCGCGGTGTCATACGAGCCAGTCACCAAATCGAGATCGAGATCGCCATCCAGATCAGCCCACGCCATCGCATACGCATGTTCGCGCACCCCGGTCAACGGCTCTCGTTTCAACTGTTGATCGCCGTTGTTATGCCAATAGCTGAGGCTGCCCATGCGCGTCGCAAACACCACATCGAGCAACCCATCTGTATCGACATCGACCATCGCCACCGACCGCGCATTGCCCATTTGCAATGATTGGCTGCGGAAAACAAAGTCGCCCTCATTCCAAAACAGTTGATGATCACCCGCGAGATTGGCAAGCACAATGTCTGCGTCGCCGTCGCCATCGAGATCGCCCACCGCTACGCCTGCGCCGTTGCTGTCGTACATGTCAATCGGCTTGTACGCATTGGTGGTGATGTGATCCAGTTCGTGCGGGACGAAACGGCCGCTACAGTCGCCTGTGGTCAGGTCGGCCGTTTGCACGGTGACATCAACCAAAGCGGCCGTCTCATCATTTCCGCGTTGCCCACAAGCAATGCTCAAGCAAACCACTGCCAAAAGGGTGATCAATCTCGCTGTTTTCATGGTGTTGCAGATCGTGTCGAAAGGTTATCGGGGGGTGATTTATCGCCCCCCGATTCAGGGTTGTTGCTACTCGTGACTACTCAAATGTTTCGTTGACGCGCTCATTCGCATCGGGCAATAGGTCGGCCGCTGGGGCTAACCCTAGATACACCGCATCGAGAACCTCTGTCATAATGCTGCCGATTTCGGCCGCGTTATCAGTGACGGGGAACAAGAACGTACCGTCTTCTTCCAATGCTTGCTCAGTGAATGCGCTCACATCGAGACCGCGATCCGCGTACACAGCCAGCGCATTTTGGACACCGCCCTCAACGGCCGGGAAGACCACCCCGTATGTGCCAACTAGCTCTTCACATGCAGGCGAACTAGCATATTTGACCCATTCCCACGCCGCTTCTGGGTTCTCTGTGCCAGACCAAACAGAGTCAGCGAGACCATTGAACATGCTCTTGCGTCCTTCTGGCCCTTCTGGCAATTTAGCGAACCCAACATTCATCTCTTCCAAGCCAGCATAGAAGCCGATCATCCAAGAGCCGTCTGTTGTCAGGGCTGCATTTCCGGCCGAGAACATCGCGCTATAGCCCAAGCTAGATGCTTCTTCATAAGGCGCGAAGAAGCCTTGCTCGATCATGTCTTGGAAGTACTGCATCGTGTCGATGAAACGTTGATCGTCATAGTTGTATTGTGTTGCATACAGTCCATCGACAAAGTTCCAGCCGGTGCTGGCGGCGAACATACTGAACACCGTTTGGCCATACGCGCCAGTGCCAGGATAGTCAGCCACATAGCCATATTGCGCCACATTATCTTTGTCAAAATCTGCGCTCATGCCGTTGTTACCGTTCTCGTCAATCGTCAACTTTTTGACCAATTCGGTGAATGTGCCGCCATCTTCGGGATTCCATGTCGCGCTGTTTAGTTCGTCCAATGTGACACCGGCCGCATCGAGTGCATCTTGGTTGTAGACAACTGCAACGGTGTCCCAATCCTTTGGCAAACCGTACCGTGCGCCATCGCGTGTCCATAGCTGCTCTAGTTCACCGAGGTAGATGCTTACGTCTACGCCATCTTCGGCCGCCCAGTCAGAAATATCCAAAATTTGGTTTTTTGACGCAAATTCGGGGTATTTCGCCAAATGGTTGGTGAACACATCGGCCGCAGCACCCGCCACCATATCAGTCTGCAAGTTTGTCCAGTAATCATCCCAGCCTACTTGGTCTACCGTCACAGTCACGTCTGGGTACATGTCGTTGAAGTTGGTTGCACATTCCTCGTATGCCGGGAATTGGTTGATGTCCCACAGTACATAGCGAATGTCGCCCGACACATCGGTGTTCATGGCACGTTCATCCATCATCGCGCCATCGTCGGTCAATCCCGCGCCTTCAATCGCTTCGCCACTTGATCCGGCCGCGTCGCCAAATGTCTCGTTGACACGTGCGTTTGCATCTGGTAATAGGTCGGCCGCTGGGGCGAGTCCTAGATAAACTGCATCGAGTGCTTCGCTCATAATGCTGCCGATTTCGGCCGCGTTATCGGTGACGGGGAACAAGAACGTACCGCCTTCTTCCAATGCTTGTTCAGTGAATGCGCTCACATCCAAATCACGTTCGTTATAAGAAGCGAGCGCGTTTGCCACGCCTCCTTCTACGGCCGGGAACACCACGCCATACGTGCCAACCAGCTCTTCACAAGCAGGTGAACTGGCATATTTGAGCCATTCCCATGCTGCTTCTGGGTTTTCTGTGCCAGCCCAAACAGAGTCGGCGAGACCATTGAACATGCTCTTGCGTCCTTCAGGGCCTTCTGGCAATTTGGCAAAGCCAACGTTCATCTCTTCCAAACCAGCATAGAAGCCGATCATCCAAGAGCCGTCTGTCGTCAGGGCTGCATTTCCGGCCGAGAACATCGCGCTATAGCCCAAGCTGGATGCTTCTTCATAAGGCGCAAAGAAGCCTTGCTCGATCATATCTTGGAAGTACTGCATCGTGTCGATGAAGCGTTGGTCATCATAGTTGTACTGTGTTGCGTACAGTCCATCGACAAAGTTCCAGCCAGTGCTGGCGGCGAACATGCTGAACACCGTTTGCCCATACGCGCCTGTGCCGGGATAGTCAGCTACATAGCCATATTGCTCTACGTTGTCTTTGTCAAAATCGGCACTCATGCCGTTGTTGCCGTTTTCGTCAATCGTTAACTTTTTGACCAATTCGGTGAATGTACCGCCGTCTTCTAGGTTCCAGGTCGCGCTGTTTAGCTCGTCCAATGTGACACCGGCCGTATCAAGCGCATCTTGGTTGTAGACGACTGCTACCGTGTCCCAATCCTTTGGCAAACCGTAGCGTGCGCCATCGCGTGTCCACAGTTTTTCTAGCTCGCCCAAGTAAATACTGACATCTACGCCGTCCCGATCTGCCCAGTCAGAAATGTCCAAAATTTGGTTCTTTGACGCAAATTCGGGGTATTTTGCCAAATGGTTGGTGAACACATCGGCCGCAGCACCCGCCACCATATCTGTCTGCAAGTTTGTCCAGTAATCATCCCAGCCCACTTGGTCTACGGTCACAGTTACATCTGGGTACATGTCGTTGAAGTTGGTCGCGCACTGTTCATAAGCAGGGAATTGGTTGATGTCCCACAGCACATAGCGAATGTCGCCCGAAACGTCTGTGTTCATCACGAGGCTGCCCATGTCTGCCTCTCCTGCCATGCTATCGAGACCAGACCCTTCAACCGCTTCGCCACTTGATCCGGCCGCGTCGCCAAATGTTGCAGTTACACGTGCGTTTGCATCTGGTAATAGGTCGGCCGCTGGGGCGAGTCCTAGATAAACGGCATCGAGTGCTTCGGTCATAATGCTGCCGATTTCGGCCGCATTATCGGTGACGGGGAACAAGAACGTACCGCCTTCTTCCAGAGCTTGTTCAGTGAATGCGCTCACATCCAGACCACGCTCCTCATAAGAAGCGAGCGCGTTTGCCACACCCCCCTCAACGGCCGGGAAGACCACACCATACGTGCCAACCAACTCTTCACAAGCGGGTGAACTGGCATATTTAACCCATTCCCACGCTTCATCTGGGTTCTCTGTACCAGACCAAATCGAGTCAGCGAGACCATTGAACATGCTCTTGCGTCCTTCTGGCCCTTCTGGCAATTTAGCGAATCCAACGTTCATCTCTTCCAAGCCAGCATAGAAGCCGATCATCCAAGAGCCGTCTGTTGTCAGGGCTGCATTTCCGGCCGAGAACATCGCGCTGTAGCCGAGGCTAGATGCTTCTTCGTAAGGCGCAAAGAAACCTTGCTCGATCATATCTTGGAAGTACTGCATCGTGTCGATGAAGCGTTGATCATCATAGTTGTATTGCGTTGCATACAGGCCATCGACAAAATTCCAGCCGGTGCTGGCGGCGAACATACTGAACACCGTCTGACCATACGCACCTGTGCCGGGGTAGTCGGCGACATAGCCATACTGCACCACGTTGTCCTTGTCAAAA
>CALECP010000054.1 GCA_937949915.1 uncultured Anaerolineae bacterium | reverse complement strand
ACTGCCAGCGATCAAGGTGTGTTTCAGTTGGTCAGAAAGACGGCCGAGATGGCGAATCATGCCTTGCTGCTCCGGTGGCAGCTTCGCATAAAATTGGTCGAACGCGGGGGTGCGCGATCCGATCATGACGAGTGTTTGCTTGGCATGAATGGCAGCCTGTGCCGCATGGATCGCCCCTTTGTCGAAGGTCGCCCGACCGACAAATATCGCATAAGCCCCGTCCAATTTGTAGCGCACCCGCGTCGCTTCTATATCGGCTAATGTGGGCAATGCGTCCAGACCATTGCCTGTAACGACGACGCGCTGCGGGAATACATCCCACGCATGGAAACCGGCTTCTTCAGTGGTGGTCATCGTTAGCACGGCCGCGGCCGACTGCAACATCGCCCGTTGGTGCTGCATCATCGAATTTTGTGCCACCCGCCCCACTGGATCATCCCCAAAATGGGTGGAGGGCGCGGCAATGTGAGGAACGCCGAGTTGTTCTGCCCAGCGCCACGCCGTCATCATGCCTTGCTCCCAACTGATGTTGAGCGAATGGATAATGTCGGGGCGTGTGGGCGGATAGTGGGGAAATTGCACGGCCGGAATGCGCGTCGCCATCTGGCGTAAACGGCCGATATGCTGCCCCGGACTATTCGATAGCACCACCATCAGTTTGCGCCACGCAAACAAGCCAGCCCTGCCACCTACGCTCGGCCGGATCGGGTAGCGGACGATGTACATGCCGTCTTCGTGTGCGGCCGTTGCATCTCCGTTGCCCTGCCAAAAGTCAGCCTCTTCTCGCGTCGCCCCGGTCGCAATCGTCACCGTATGCCCCAAGTGGACTAATTGACGGCCGACCGCTTGCGCCTGCCTTTCGCACCCCCCCGGCATCGGCGGGTAGCCCGGTGTTACAATCAATACATTCATCAGACTATGATAGCAGCGAACGCCGCCCCTTCCCCAACAAAAACGCGCCCCCGCTACCAGCCAAAAGAGCCAGTAGACGGCGGCGCGTCACCCAATGACTATCCACTCTGAGCCCTAGCTCCTAGCGAGTAGCGTGATGAATCGATCAAACAATTCATCCGAATCATGTGGCCCGGGCGAGCTTTCAGGATGATATTGCACAGAAAAGGCGTTATAGCCCGGTGCGTCTAGCCCTTCGCACACTTGGTCATTCAAATTGGTGTGCGAGGAGACAACATCGGCCGGGAGCGTATCAGCATCAATCGCAAAGCCGTGATTGTGCGCCGAAATTTGTACCGAGCCGCTTGCTTCGACCTGCACCGGCTGGTTGCCGCCACGATGCCCAAACTTCATTTTGAACGTTTCGCCGCCCAACGCCAGCCCCATGATCTGGTGTCCCAGACAGATGCCAAACATCGGCTTTTGTCCTAGCAATTGGCGCACGTTGTCGATGGCGTAGGTGACGGCCGCCGGGTCGCCGGGGCCATTGCTCAAAAAGATGCCATCAGGGGCGAGTGCCATCACTTGTGCGGCCGTGGTGTGGGCTGGCACAATGGTGACATGGCAGCCACGCGCCGCCAGCAGCCGCAAAATGTTGCGCTTGATACCAAAATCATACGCCACCACATGATATTTGTCGGGAGCGGGCAGTGCCTCATCGGCCGGAGTCCACCACGTTTTGCCTTCTGTCCAGCGATATGGCTCGGCGCACGTCACTTCTTGGGCGAGGTCGAGATCATTCATGTCGCGGCTGGCACGGGCAAGCGCAATCAAGCGTTCTGGATTGGGATCGCTGCTCGAAATAGCGGAGCGCATCGCGCCATGTGTGCGAATGTGGCGCACAAGCGCACGGGTGTCTACATCGGTGATGCCGACCACATTGCGCTCGGCCATGTAGTCGCTCAACGATTGCCGCGACCGCCAATTACTGACGACAGGGCTTAGTTGACGGATCACCAATCCGGCCGCCCACACCTGGTTGCTTTCGTCATCTTCTGGCGTGGTGCCATAGTTGCCGATGTGGGGCTGCGTCATCGTCACGATTTGTCCGTGATAGGAGGGATCAGTCAAAATTTCCTGATACCCGGTCATGCTGGTATTGAACACGATCTCGCCGGTGGTGTCGCCGATACGGCCGAAGCCCTCACCATGCCAGATAGTGCCATCTTCTAGTGCAAGAATTGCTGGGGGTCTTTTACTCATAGCAGGGCGGGATTATACTCTGTTTATCGTTTTTCACGGTATAGCAAATAGACAATTGATACGCTCTTATAAAAAACAGACGCAACATTTTGCTTCTCTACCCTATAATCGGGCGCATGAGACGTTTGCTAACTTGGTTGCTCCTGCTTATGAGCGCGATAGGCTGCGGCCGCACGGCCGACAATCTGGTGATCGCCACCACGACCAGCACGTATGATTCGGGGTTGATGGCGGCGATATTGCCCGACTTTGAAGCGCAACATGGCGTGCGCGTCGATCTGATTTCGGTTGGCACAGGGGAGGCACTGCGGCTGGGGCAAGCGGGGGATGCCGATGTGGTGCTGGTTCATGCGCGGGAGCGCGAAGATCAATTTATGGCTGAGGGGCATGGGATAGATCGTCGTGATGTGATGTGCAACGATTTTGTGATCGTGGGGCCGACCAGCGACCCAGCACAAATCATGGGCGAAATAGATGCGGCCGATGCGCTGACACAAATTGCGACGGCCGAAGCCAACTTTTTCTCGCGGGGGGACGATTCTGGCACACATATTCGTGAAATGGCACTATGGGAGGCGGCCGGAATCGTGCCATCTGGCGACTGGTACAACAGCATTGGGCAAGGGATGGGCGCAACGCTGACGCTGGCAAATGAACGGGAGGCCTACGCACTGGTAGATCGCGGCACGTATCTCAAGCGGGATGATCTCGATTTGACGGTGGTGGTAGAAGGAGATGCGCGGCTGCTCAATGCGTATGGGGTGATGATGGTCAATCCGGCCGCACACGACATCGATCAGGAGGCGGCCGCACAGTTCATCGACTGGCTGGTGTCGGCCGCAACACAAGCGAAAATCAATGCGTATACAGTGAATGGACGGCCGCTTTTCCGCACCGATTGTGGTTTCTAAATAATTGCTATGGTCGAATACAGTGCGATTGCAGAGATAGTCGGCCGGACATTGTATGTCAGTGGCGTGGCGGTGTTGATCGCGGCCGTGATCGGTATTCCCATCGGGGCGTGGCTGGGGCTGCGGCGCAAAAAAAGTAGTCGGTGGCTGAGTGCGCTCGTTTACACGGGGATGGGTTTTCCCCCGGTTGTGATCGGGTTGGCTGTCTATTTGTTGCTATCGCGGCAGGGTGTGTTTGGCTGGCTCAATTGGTTGCTCACTCCGGCCGCGATGATCACAGCGCAAGCGATTCTCGCCATTCCGTTGATCATCGGTATCACCATGTCCACCGTGCGCGATGTTGATCCAGAGCTACACTTGCAACTGAAATCGTTGGGCGCAACCAATCGTCAAATCGGCCGGACTATTTTGTACGAGGCGCGGAGCGGCGTATTGCTCAGTCTGGTGGCGGGGTTTGGGGCGGCTATCTCAGAGGTGGGCGCGGTGATGATGGTGGGCGGCAATATCGACGGCCGGACGCGGGTGCTAACAACGGCCATCGTCCTAGAAACGCGCCAGGGCAATTTCGATACCGCTCTGACGCTGGGTGTGATTTTGCTATTGGCGGCGTTTGTGATCAATTTGACGGCCGTCCTCGCACAGCGCAATGTATAGAAATCAGTTCGTTCATTAGTCACCACAAGCCACCACACAAAAACGAATAGAACGAAAAATGAAAGGTTCATGCCCGGCCGTGCGTCAATCAAGCGGCTGTTTTTTTTCGGCCGGACATTTGATATGATGCAATCAAACAAGCGAGGCATGTTCACACACCCGAACAGCCAATACAGAGCAGAACAATTTCATCCTTCTATTGATAAACATGCACAGATTATTCGGTCTGTGAGTATGTACCATAACGCATACTTGATAACGTAAAGCAAGGAGCATTCAAGATGAAAAAACCGATCACCTTTCTCGCCTTTCTCACCCTTCTCTGTGCAATTGTCGCCCCCCGCGCCACCTTCGCACAAACACCTGTCACCACCATCGAGATCAACACCACCGTAGACACCCCAGATGATGGGCTGTCTATCAAGTGTAGCACCGCCAGCGACGGCCAATGCAATCTGCGCCGAGCAATGGTCGAGGTAGAGAACCTTGACCAATCGGAGCGGCCGGTGGCTGTCGTCTTCAATATCCCGACCAGCGATCCCCATTACGATGCGACGCTCGGTGTCTGGATGCTGCAAATAGAAGGTGCGCTGCAATCAGTCGAACCAGTTGGCTATGTCATCGATCCCAATCTGGGGCTGACGATGGACGGCGACACGCAACCGGGCGGCCGCGCTCTGGCAGAAGGGCCGCGCATCTTCATCGACACCAATGCGTCTGACCTGCAAATCGGTGGCTACTCGCTGGAGTTGCTGGGCGCAAACAACACCATTGCCAATCTCGGTTTTATCGGTGGTGGCACACTGACACTAAAAGGCACGGCCGGCCGCTACGAGCGCGGTGCCAACAACATCATCGACGGCATTTGGATGGGGCTGTCTCCCGATGGCATGTCTCTCTCGCTCAGTACAGAAGATGACAAAGCGAAGCTCGCACGTGGTGGTATCAACCTCACCTTTGTCGAAAACAACATCCTCCGCAACAGCTACGTCATCGGCGCGTATGGCATCGGTATCAATGTGCAGGGGCGCGATAACGTCATCCGCGACAACTTTGTTGGCACACGCAGCGATGGCACAGTCCCGGTCGTCGATCCCGCTATCAAATGCGAATCGATTGAACTGCAAGACGGCAACCCCACCTACAACCCCGACAACTGGTATGGCGGCTGGGGCTTGCAGATCACCGAATCGGGCAACAAAATTTTGAACAACACCATCGCCGGTCTGTACAACGTCGAATCTGCATTCGCCACCAAACCGATTGCGCTTGATGTGACTGGAGTTGATGTCGAAATCAAAGACAACAAAATCGGTATCGACGGCGCGGACAACAAAATCGGTACATGTGGCCCCGCCATGAACATCAGTGGTTCGCAAATCGCCATTCTCGACAATGAAATGTATGACGTAGGCGTATTCCCAGACAGCGACGGTTCAACTATTTCGTCTGCTATCATCGTGGGCGACATTTCCGACTTCATCGCGGGCAATCAAAATGAAACGACGACCACAGACTGGATCATGATGCGCCGCAACATCCTGACCGATGACACCAGTGAAGATGCAGACGACGACAATCCACTCTATCTGCAAAATTTCGCCACGCCCTCTGGCAATCCGGCAAATCCTGATTACTTCAACATGAAGCGATTTGACCCTGGGCAGATCACCGCGATCAATGGCACAACAGTGATAGGAACAAACGGCTACGATCCGATATTGGATGAAACCAGCCTGTGTCCCAATTGCTTGGTCGATCTCTATTTGGACAATCTCGATGCCCAAGCAGAAGCATACGCCTATCTTGGCACAGCTACGGCCGATGAAAATGGCGATTTCACTTTTGAGCTGGCAGCCACCCTCCCCGATGATCGCGGCATTCGCACTGTCAGCACCCCCCAAAATGGTGATGTCATTCCGGGCTTTGCTCCTAAAATGTCCACCGCTATCTCGAAGGACGTATACACAGGCAGTGCGCCGCTTTCTGTTTCCGTAGATAGCATTTCCACACTCTCTACAAAAATGTTACAAACAAATGTTACCGTCACATTTTTGTTGTTCGCAGCCACTGTGAGCATTTTGTCGCAGACGTTTCTATCAAAAACGGGGCAAAAAGAGTAACGGCCGGGCATCTCTCCGCCCTCACGAAAGTGTA
>CALECP010000053.1 GCA_937949915.1 uncultured Anaerolineae bacterium | reverse complement strand
TAAGCGTCTAAAAATTAGTTCCCTGTTAGGTTTGGCGGCAAACTGCACGAGAGTAAAAAAATGGTCGCACGGATTGAACGGAAAACACGGATATTCACTGATTTCTTTTCATATTAATCCGTCCTATCCGTTAAATCCGTGTGCTAATTAGAGAAATGGACTGTGGCACGTATGTATATCTAAAAACAGCCTCTCTATTTAACACCGTTTAACTGTGACGAACTTTGTGGAAAAAGGAAGTTAAATATAGACACTTACTATGTCTTGCTTAGACGGCCGTAGCGACGGCCGTAAACAGTAGAATAATGAGCGCGAGGAGCAGATTGAGGCGGAGGAGGGTGATGTCTCGGCCGATTAGTTGGGTGGTCGATTGTTTGCCTAACATTTGCCGCTTGACGGCCGGATGCACATTAAACTGGACAAATAACGTGAGACCCATCATCACAATAATCGCTAGATGCTTGAGCAACATCGCCCACGCCCACGTACTGTCGATGCTAAAAAAACCCGTGTAGTGCGAATCATTTGTCATTTGGATAAAGCCACTGATCCATAGCACAGCCATACTGCCATTGACCAACGGTGTGAGGCGCATCTGGAGAGCCAGCCATTGATTGTCGCTCAGTGTCTGTTTGCGCCATGCGGGGAGCGCAACGAACGCCATCATCACGATGCCGCCCAGCCAGATGACGGTGGCGATGAGATGAATCCAGTAAGAGAGCGTGATGAGAAATATCATTCGTTTATCAACCGTTATGATCGTTATAAAGGTAGGAGAGGGTGTCGGCAATGTGCGCCGACCATAAGCCCCAGCTATGCCCTTCTGGGTATTCGACATAGGTGTATGCGTACCCTTTTTCTTCCAGCACGGCCGCGATTTGACGGTTGGAAGCGAGCAGATCGCCTTCCGGCGCGGGGAGTCGGATCGCCGTCTCGTATGTGCCGATGATCAGATGGAGCTTGAGCGGTTGTTTGGTCAGGTTGGCAAACATGGTGGGGGTGCGATCTTGACTGAGCGAGAACGCCCCGGAATGGCTGCCGATCAGGTTGAACACTTTCGGGTATTCCATGCCGAGCCGAAGCGAGACGAGACCGCCTAATGATGCGCCCATCGTGCCTGTTTTGGCGGCCGATACATCCACATCATACTTTTCTTGTACAAACGGGACGAGTTCCTGGGCGATAAAGGCGCGGTAGGCAGGACTGTGATATTCGACTTGGCGATCAATCGGTGGCACAAAGATGGCGACAAGGGGCGGAATAGCGCGTTCGCTGATCAATACGTCTAGCTGCGCTTGCATTCCGGCCAACGATAAATAGTCGCCGCCATCATGCACGTAGACGGATGGCAGCGATTGACCGACGATTTTGGTAGGCGGTTCGTAGACAAAAAAGGTACGGGCTTGGCCGAGGTTTTCGCTGCTGATTTGATGGGGGGTGAGTGTGCCACGCGCCACGGCCGTCTCATACGATCTGGGCGGTATGTAACCGGGCATTTGCAGCACAGAGCGTACCCCAAATCCGGTGTTGATCGTCAATGGGTTGCGCGGATCGGGTCGCTCGACATCGTCGATCACATAGGTGTAGTCGAGCCGTGCGGCCGGTTCGTAATCGCCCCGATGCCACCATAAATTGGTGCCGGAAACGCGCTGCATATACAGCTTGCCGTCCGCATCCCAATTATTGAGATCGCCCGTGATCCGCACACTGCCCCCACTGCCCTGATAGATAAAAATGGCGGCCGTGTCGCTCATCAGGGGTGACGGCGGCTCATTGACAAAGTATTGACCCACCATCCAATTGCGGTCTTCGGTGGGGGCAACTTTTACTTTCTCTAAAAATGCCTCGAATCCAGCGACAGAGATGGGATCAGGCGTAGGGGACGGAATCGATTGTGTGGTTGGCATAGGCGTGAGCGTAGGCGCGGCCGTTGTTTGTGTGCAAGCGACGAATATAAAAGGGAGCAGCAGCCAAAAGCAGTAGCGCATCACTTATGATTGTATGTTAGTTTGCGAGCATTTCAATTGTCGGCTGCATCACATTTCACCCGATCTCGTTCATTATCTCTTTCAATTTTTTCAAGCATCGCGCTCGTGTGGGGCCAATGCTGCCCACGCTCATGCCGAACCGATTGCTGATGTCGTCGTAAGAGGGCTTGGTGTCTTCCAGATAAAGGGCAAGCAGGAGCGTGCGGCATTTTTCGCCGAGGCGGCCGAGGCCATCGTGCAGCCAGTCGGCTAATGCGAGTGTGTCTTGTGGCTTGCCGCTTTTGCTCATCAGCAATGCGCTGTCGCTCAAATCTTCCTCATAATAGACATCTTCTCGATCATGCTTTTTCAGTCGCAGCCATGTTTGTCGCTTTGCCACTGTACCGAGCCATGCTTTGATGTTGCTTTCTGCATGGAACACATGCAAGTTATCCATCATAATCGTATACGTGATCTGTACGATGTCGGCCGCGTCCGCATCCGTTAGCCCATAGCGACGCGGCACAAAAAATACCCACCGTTGATAGCGGTTTAGCATAATATCCCATGCGGCTTCATTATCCGCACGGCACGCTTGTACTAATTCCCAATCAGTTGACTCCGTTGTACATACACCCTGATTTTGTCTGAACATAGTTGTCTACACGTTTCTAACTTGCAATTTCTTACCCGTGAACCCTTCGCAACCCTATTTGCTCTACACGCTCTATAACCAACAATTATATGCACAACGTGGCTATCGCCTATCTTTCCGCTTTTCCGTTAAGCCGCCTATCAGCATTGTCTGTAAAATAGGATACAATAATCGTTGTCGATAGATTATGACAGATTTAAGAGAAGCGAGAGAAATATAACACAATCCGGTTACACTTTTGATTATGCAACGTATTGACGAATCTGCCTTGTTACAGGCAGATTCACCTGACACGACTATAGTTGAGCCGCAGGACGATAGCGAACTGGTTGCGCTTTGCCTTGCGGGTGATCAATCTGCATGGGTGTTGCTGATCGGCCGTTACAGTCGCTTGATCTATTCTGTGCCGTTGCGGTTTGGTTTTTCCAATCAGGTCGCTGATGAGATTTTTCAGGAAGTCTGTTTGTTGTTGCTAGAGAATTTGGGGGAATTGCGCGATGTGACGCGCCTCAGTGCGTGGCTGGTAACGACGACGAAACGCAAGTCGATACAGTATTGGCGGACGCACCAAAAGGTGCAGTTGAGCGATATTGAAGCAATAGAGGAGCTGGGGGAATATGATGAGGTTGATGAGCAACTTGATTTGATCGCACAGAAACATTTAATTCAAGAGGCGATTGGTTTGTTGGCACAGCGAGATCGAGATTTGTTGACGGCGTTATTTTTGGCCGACCCGCCGTGGACGTATGAGCGGATCGCGGCCGAATTGGGGATTCCTACAGGCAGTATTGGGCCAAATAGACGGCGTTCGTTGAATAAATTACGGGCAGCGATTATCCGTTTGGAAAAAGTGGGCTGTTGATATGTATTTTTAGGCTGTCCTATGCCCTCTATTAATATAGATACAGTATAGACAGAGATTTACACAGATATTTTTCAGGGATTTTTTGTATGTATAGCAAAAATAATCAGGGATTGGACGCACTTATCGCGTCTTTGTTAGAAAACGGAGAAACGCAGTATGAGCAGCAGTTGGCAAAATTGCGTCGCGCAAAGTTGACGATGCCATCGGCCGATGTGTTGGATCGCGTCTTGTCTGTTTACCAACGCCGTGCCAAAAGAGCGCAGGTACGGCCGACTAAGAATGCCGCTTTGCAATTTGATAGCTTGATCGCAGGGGCTGTTGGTGTTCGTGGTGGTAGTTTGGATGAACGCCAGTTGATGTTTAGCAGTGACACTGTTCATATTGACATGCAGATCGTGACGGCCGATAAAACGGTACATGGTCAAGTGTTGATGTCGGCCGATACGGCCGATGGTCTGACAGGGCTGGAACTGCACCTGATACACCAAGAGAATGATGCAGATACTCGCATAGGGTTGACAGACCGCTTTGGACGCTTTACATTCACCCATATCCTTCCCGGCAATTACACTTTGCAATTGCTTGGGGAAGAGAGCGATGTGGTGATTGAACCGATTACAGTTGCAGCGTAGGGCTGATAATTGTTCTATTGATACCCCACCATGTCGCCTGATGGGACATGCAATCTATAGATTCACAACTTGATCTGTTGTTATCGCTGGATGATGAAAGTGAGCAACGAGATTGGCTAACAAAAGAATATCCACGGCCGGATGAACAATTTGCGTCTGCTATGCGGCAGGCGTGTATTTCTGCTAGCTGGAAAAACCCGCATGAAGCGGAGAAGCTGGTGCGGGTTTTGTCGTTGGCGGCCGACTGTTGGCAAGATGCAGCCACGGCCGCGCTCTATTTGCATACAGCGGCCGATATTCAAGAGAAAATGGGTGATCCCCAAGCAGCCCACAAACTGTATCAACAAGCCTCTGACCAATATCAAACATTAAATATGCCGCACAAAATGGTTCAGGTTGCGGTGGGACATATCGGTGCATTGCGTTATTTGGGGCGCACAGATGACGCGCTTGCCCTGGGGGAGACAGCGATAGCACAAGCCCAGCAGCTAGGGGATGCGTTGAGCGAAGGCAAAATTTTGACCAACTTGGGCAACATCTACGGGGCGCTTGCCCGTTTCGAGCAGTCGAAAAAATGTTATGAGAACGCGCAACTTGCTTACCAAAAATTAGCTGATGTCCCCGCCAATTTGCTGGCAGCCCTCAACTTTAACTATGCGATTGCGCTGGCGCATTTAGATGATTTTGATGAGGCTATTGAGCGGTATGAAGCAGCGCAATACGCTTTGGAACAGTTGGGTATGACGCTGGTGATCGCACAAATCGATACGAGCCTGCTTGAGCTTTATATGGCACAAGGAGATTATCAACGGGCGTTGCAAGCGGGGATAAAAGCACGTGATGCTTATGTTTCTATCGACAATATAGATACATCTCATACAGCGACGGCCGCACTTAATTTGAGCAAGGTGCATCTTACGCTCAATTTGTGGGATGAGGCGCTGGTGTATGCGGAAGAAGCGGGGGAAACGTTTGCACGGATGGGGATGAGTTGGTATCAGGGGCAAACGCATTTATACCGAGCGATCATTTTGGTGCGTCTGTTGCAATTTGAAGAAGCTTCGACGCATTTGGGGCTAGCCAGAGACAGTTTTATCACTTGTGATAGTGTCACATGGGCGGCGATCTGCGATTTGCATCGTGGGAGTTTGCTCATACGACAAGGGCAATATGATGCGGCCGCCAAGCTGGTGACGGCCGCCCAAGAAACATTCAGCGATCTGCATTTCCCCAGCTATGCTGTTCGCGCCCAATTGTTGATGGGCGAGATCGCGTATTTGCAGGGCGATTATGAAACGGCCGACCAACAATACCGCGCTGCCATGAGCCAATTGGAAGAGATCGGTTTTTCGGCATTGCGTCATGCGTGTTACGAAGGATTTGCCCATACGGCAAAGGCGCGTGGCCATGTTGACCAAGCGTGTGCGTTGTTTACCAAAGCGATCAACGATATTGAGCGACTGCAATCAAACATCGGCACAGAAGCGCACAAACTCTCGTTTTTGCAGGACAAGCGTGATGTCTATCAAGAGATTGTGCAACTGTTATTGTCTATCGACACAGACGCAGCTTTGCACCAAGCGTTTGACATGGCAGAACGCTCGCGGGCGCGGGTGCTGCTCGATGTGATGACGCACGCCACGCCACCCGGCCGCGAAATAAGCGATGCTGATCCTCTTGTTACGCAACTGGCTCAAACGCGCCGTGAATTGAGCTGGTACTATTCCCGGTTGCTCTCCCCAGATACTGACGCACCAGAACGCCAACCAGACGACATGGCACGACTCAAGGCAGAGATCGCTCAACGGGAAACGGCCGTCGATGGGTTGCTCGATCAATTAAACACGCCAGAAAGCGCGGCCGCTTCCTACAATTTGGTCTGGACAGCTTCGGCTGTGCAATTGATCGATGTGTTGCCCGACGACGCGATTTTGATCGAATACTACATTATCGACGAAACGATCATCGCCTTTCTGCTGACCAAAGACGGGCTGCAAAAAATCCCCTTGACCGCCACCGTCCAACAAGTGCAACAGTTGTTGGGACAATGGCGACTCCAGCTCAACAAATTTGGTTATGGCAAATCGTACCTCGCGCAATTTCACGATATGCTGCTGGCGACTAGCCAAGATGTATTGGCACAATTGTATGATGGGCTGTTACGGCCGATTTTGGAGCGGATTGATGCGGCCGATTATGAGAATTTGTTCATTATCCCGCACGGCATCATTCACTATTTGCCACTGAATGCACTGTTTGATGGTACGCAATATATGATCGATCTGTTTGCTGTTTCGATTGCACCTAGCGGCACGATCCTCTATCAATCATTAGCGGCCGAATCACACCAAGTCGAAGGCGATCCCGTCATTATTGGTCTTGCTGACGACACAGTTCCCCATACAGAGGCGGAAACAGAGGCGATTGCCGCCCTTTTCGACAACCCTGCTCTGCATATTGGTGTCGATGCCACGCTTGACAAACTGAATTTTCAAACGCGCCACACCCTGCTTCATTTAGCCACTCATGCCTTATTTAGAACAGACAATCCTGCATTTTCAGCCTTGAAATTAGCCGACGGGTGGTTTACAGTTAATGACATCTATAGCATTGTCCTCTCTCCCGCGCTCATTGTTCTGAGCGGTTGCGAGACGGGGCGGCACCAGATGGCGGCAGGCGACGAATTGGTCGGCCTGTCTCGTGGCTTCTTTGCCTCTGGTGCCAAGAGTTTAGTTGTGAGCTTGTGGATGGTTGATGACCTTTCCACGGCCGAATTGATGACTGTGTTCTATTCTTTCTTGAATAATGGTCATACAGTCAGCCACGCTTTGCGTCAAGCACAACTAACGATGAAGCAGAAAAGAGATCATCCATTTTATTGGGCCCCGTTTTTATTATCTGGCGATTCATACCTTCGATTAACTGTTTGAGTGCCAGGAGCAGATAGTGAGCGGCCGGAGTTTTTATTTATATGTATTGTCTTACAGAAAGCACGTATCGATGGCAGTGGTTTTTAATGCTGACTGTTCTATTTGTGTCACTATCGGTGGCGCGTGCAACGGCCGCGCCACCTACCCAACCAGAACAACAGATGACGGTGCGTGTTTTGTTGCCCCTGATTGCTAATGCACCTGCTACGTCATCCGTTCCCGTTACGCCTGAATATCCAGACATCCCGATTGTGCCATCAGACACGGCCGATACCGCCACCATCGAAACAGGACTCGAAACAAGTTGGATCAATGTCAACAACGACGCTTTGCTCGAAGCCCAAACAAGTTGGATCAACGTCAACAGCGATGCAAGTGGGATATTTGAAAACGTAACAGCCCGTGACCAGATTCGCTTAGATTTGGCGCAAGACCATGCGACAGGTGAAGGCGTAGTGGTTGCTGTGCTAGATACCGGTATCAACACAAGACACGTCATGCTGGGCGACCACTTGTTTCCCGGCTACGACTTTATCGACGAAGACAACGACCCCGTTGACACATGGGACAACCTCGATACAGACGGGGATCGCTTCGTTGACGAATCGATGGGGCATGGCTCACATGTCTCTGGTATCGTTCGCATAGTCGCACCCAATGCAAGGATTATGCCCGTGCGTATTTTTAACCCTGATGGACAGGGCGCGTATGATACGGTCGCTGATGGTATTCGCTATGCGGTCGATAATGGGGCGGACGTTATCAATTTGAGTGGGAGTGGCGATGTATCGACGCTTAATTTGATGGATGCGGTCAGGTATGCGTATGAAAATGGGGTGCTGATCGTCGCCTCGGCCGGATACCCGTCGATAGGCATTCCGGCAGGGATGGAGACTGTTTTGAGTGTGGGGGCTCTCAGGCGTGATGAAGATATGCCGATGTCGTTTGCGAAATACGACGATCATCCGGCCGATATTTATGCACCGGGCGAGTCGATTTTGTCTGCCTATGCGGGTGGCCCTAGCAAATATGCGTTCTGGACAGGCAACTCGATGGCGGCCCCGTTTGTGACCGGCGTGGCAGCCCTGATGCACGAAGCCAACCCTGATTGCACGGCCGCATGTCTGCAAACGATTTTGCAAGAGAGCGCACATCCGCGACGGGTGTATGGGCAAACATTCCCCTTGCTCGATGCGCTTGATGCTGTGATGGCGGCCGCCAATGATGAGACGCTTGATGTAAGAATACGCTACCGCACCGGGGATGATGATCCCGCTCGTGCCATCTATCCATTGCTACGGATCGACAATTACGGCCGGAGCGTTCACCTATCTGATCTCGCCATTCGCTACTGGTACAACACGCCACCGGGCGGCACACAAATCGTCGAATGCGGCTATGCTCTCGTCGTGTGCGGCAACCTAGATATGACTGTTTATGGCGACTATCTTGAGATCGGGTTTGACGAAGCGGCCGGGATGTTGATGGGCGAAACAGAGTCTGGCCTGATCAAGGTGCGCGTTCGCTATACCGACTGGCGCGAAACGTATGATCAAACAGACGATCACTCCTACACGTATGCGCCCTCGTTTGTCGTGTCCGAGAACATCGGCATCTACTATCGTGGCGAACTGGTGTGGGGCAATGAACCTGTTTATGATTTTGAGGGTGGATCGCCCTTTGACATTCCGATAATCGAAGAAGAGCCAGATACAGGCCTATTTGACCCGATACCGACCGTACAGCCGGACGAATAAATAAGTGAGGCGGGGAAAATGCCCCGCCTGATTTTATTCCACGCCGATATATTTGTGCATTTGTATACTCAGTCGCCACCCGCGTGACTGCACCGTTTCAATGCACAGGTCGGTCGCTTTGCGGCTTTGGCTAATCGGTTGTAGACAGATGACGGCCGTGTGTTTTAATGGCATTGTCGCAATCAGGTGATCGAGTTGGTCGATGTCGGCCGCTTTGCCCACCACATGCTTGATCTCGTCCGCGCTGGCGACCGCTTCTGCTAATACCTGTTTACCCCCCGGCATCCCGATTTTGGGCGAAACGCATACCCAGTCACACGCGGCCGTCACATGCCCCAGTGCCGTTCCACTCGTTTCGATAGCAACCTGATACCCTTTTTCGTGGAGCGTTTTGACCAACGTATCCAATCGGTAATCGGCCGGTTCGCCACCGGTGAGCAGCACCCAGCGTGGGCCGGGATGGTGCTGCGCGATATACGCGGCTATCGTTGCGCTGTCTGCCCAGGTGAAGCGGCCGTTTTGCCCCATCACCTCTGGTAGAGTCGGCCGTTCATCTGCTGGCGCAAATGCCCATGTTTCTTTTGTGTCGCACCAGGGACAGCCCACAGCGCACCCATGCAGCCGCACCAGCACCATCGCCACGCCTGTCTGTACGCCTTCGCCCTGAATGCAGGTGTAAATGTTGTTGACGGGATAATTATTTGTCATCGGTTTTCTGCGTAGATCACGCCATACAGACGGCCGTCGGCCGCGCGTATTTCTTGTTTATGCCCATTCGGATACGCTGCCATAATCGTCTCCAACTCATTGATGCGTTCGCCCAAGACGACAAATACGGCCGGTTGTGCTGGATCGACCAGTTGATCAAATAAGTCGGCCGATACGGGGTCGATGCCCATGTCGATACCATACTCTTCTCCCACCAGATATTTTGTTGTGCCAAATCCCCAATACATCCAGGGTGCGCCCACAAAATACGCTTTGTAGGTTGGCACCAATTGATTGAGCGGGGTCGCTATTTCTGTCGCAAAGAGAGCGCGGCCGCCGCCCGAAATGCGTTGTGGTGAAAATTCGACAAAGTAGAGGCGCACACTGGAAAACGCAAACAGACCGACGGCCGCGACCAAGAACCCTCGCCGCAACATTTTCGTATCGGTCAACCCCGTTTGTAGCAATGTGATCACCTTGTGCAACATGAGCGCGATAAAAATGCAGACAGGGATGGCTAATGTGATCAGTCGTTGGCTGTTGGGCGGGTCTACGGTGAGAAACCCGGCCGACAACATGCCCCCCCACCACCATGCGACGGGGGCGGCCAGCGCGTATGATTTGAACCGGAAAACTTGCACGGTCGCATAGAGCAGCCCGATTAAAAAGAGAATGCCATACAACGGTGTGAGCAACGGTTCTTTGAGACCGTACCAGATCGTTTTGTCCGGGTAGTAATTGAATGCGAGTGCGGCTTCGGCGAACTGTTTGCTGAAAATTTGGAGCGGTGTCCGGCCGCTTTCTCGCACACCGTCATACCAGCCACTTTGGAAAATGCCGACTTGATTGAGCCGCGCATTAAATTCGCCCGGATTGAGCCAAGCGTATTGCAGCATGGGGGCCGCGACGAACAAAAAGCCCGCGATCATGACGAGAACGCCAAACCCATGCTGACGACGGAAGGCGCGGGGCTGACAGATGAAGAGATAGGCAATGGTGGCGATGACGACGACGGGGGTCAGTCGCGCTCCAGCGTAGAAGTAGAAGGCGATGCCCATCGCGCCCCCTGTCAATGCCCAATCGAGCTTGTTTTGTCGCTGGAGGGCGCGGTAAAGCAGCCATAGCGACAGCGCGAGGAAAAAGGGGTCGGCGATTTGGTTTGAGCCGAGGCGCGAGAAGTGGATGTGGTAATGATAGGCGGCGACAAGCGCGGCCGCGATGAGCGCGAGTGTGTTGTTTTGGAGGCGGCGCACCCACAGAAAGGTGAGCAAAACGGTGAGGCTACCGACGATTGCCCAGGGAAAGCGCAAGCCGAAAACGGTACGGCCGAACGCACGCACGCTGAGGCTATTAAAATAAAAACTGAGCGAAGGGACACCCAGCCAGCCGGTGTGAAAGGGGTTGCGCGTTTGGCCGTTGATCACGCGCAACGCTTCGAGCCCTTGCTCTGCTTCGTCACCGGAAAAGGTGAACGGGATCGTCCCTAGCTGCCAGACGCGCAAGAGAAAGGCGGCCGCGACGATGCCACCGATGAGCCACCATGTTTGGCGGGTGATGGGCGCGGCCGTGTCTGCAACGCTGCTTTTTCCCCACACCGCCCACAAAAAAAGCAAGAATGCGCCGATCCAAAATGGAACGAGCGGGGTGTAGTCGTCTGCGCGGGGGTCTAGCTGGGGAATGCGCCACAGCACGTA
Source organism: uncultured Anaerolineae bacterium (assembly GCA_937949915.1). Classification (GTDB taxonomy): domain Bacteria; phylum Chloroflexota; class Anaerolineae; order Promineifilales; family Promineifilaceae; genus CALECP01. Next base: position 30,605 of record CALECP010000053.1, on the reverse strand, counting down.
GATGATGCTCCATTGGGCAATGATAAAGAGGACGATGCGCCAATTGTTGGCGATGATCGAAATCGCTTTTTGCAGCCATGCAGGTGCATTTTCGGCCGTGGCACCTGCACGTAGACGGACGAACAAGGCGGCCGTGCCAATGGCCGCTACCCCTAACGCCCCCCAGGGCGCGATCTGTGTCGGCCGTACTTGGTTTGCCTGTGCCAGCAAATATGTTCCACCGCCGACAAGCAACAGTAGCACAACCAATTTGAGTAGTGCATACGGGTTTTTGACCCTATTGTGATCGGTTGATGCGTCTTCTAATTCTTCTAATTCGTCCAAAATAACCTCGCTAGATGTAAGTGTACAAAGGATGGTGTATTGGGCAAACAAGTAGCATGGTTTGTCAGTGTTTCAGTAAATCAGTCTGTCAGTTTGACTTTTTACACCCAAACAGTGTTTGGTCACGTCTATTTGCGGCGATAAGGCCGTTAAACGGGCAAGATAAGCTGTGTGCGGCCGACTGATATACTGACAAACTGAATAACTGCATAACTGAAAAACCGTAAAGCAAGTAGACAGATGGACGCAAAATCGAATCAATTGAGCATACACGGTAAAATCACGGCAATGAATTACTTTATGAGACACAAATTTACTCAAAACATGACACTTGTCTTCAATCATGTGGATGCGTGGGTTGTGGCGATGATCAGTGCTGGCTTGGCTTTGCTGGTGCATGATGGGCTATCGACTGCAACGCTTTACTTGCTGGCGGCGATCACCCTCGGATACTGGGCTGCCTTTGCGCTCAACGATTATTACGATGCGCCTTTTGATGCCCAAGACAATGAGAAAGGGTCGCGTAGCTTTTTTGTGCAACGGCAGGTGACTGGCAAAAAGATCGCGCTGTGGAGTGCTTTTCTGACGTTGCTTGTCACCCCTGCGTTTTTGCAGTTTGGTCTGAGGGGGTTTTTGGTGCTGGCGGTGTGTTTGTTGATCGCTTGGGCCTATTCTGCGCCGCCATTACGCCTGAAAAACCGGCCGATCATAGATTTGATCACACATGCGACTTTTGTAGAAACGTTTCCTTACTTGATGGTGTTGTTTTTGCTTGATGGTAAATGGATGCCTGTCGATGGTGCGATTATTGTGTGTACAACGCTTGCTTCGCTTTCTTCGCAATTAGAGAACCAAATTGGTGATTATGCGATTGATCGCTTGCAGGAGCGCAACTTTACGGTCATGTTTGGTTTGAATACGGCCGTGTGGCTATTGCGTCTGACGACGATTGGCTTGGTGTGTGCATTCACATTTTTTACATTTGCAGAGGTGATTCCGCTTGCCTTTGTGCCATTTGGTGTGGTTTGCTTGCCTATTATGTGGCATCGCTTGCGGCACAGTACCCCCCGGCCGCGCTGGATGACTATCTGGATTGTGCTGGCGGCCGGACTTTATATGGTTGGCTTGTTGTTGTATTGGGTTGCGCCACCATCTATCACTGTATTGTGATCGGTTTGTGACGGGATCAAAAAAAGTGGATTCGGCCGAGACCAAACCCACTTTTGCGACTCAGAGTTATGTTGCGTGTTTAACGTATCGGCAAATAGCGCATTTTGGTTGATGTGACAACCATTGTGGATACCACTGTCAGCATCAATATAACCACCAAGAGTGGTGTCGTCGAGATAGTTTGCTGTATCGCTTTCCCTTGCACAAGCGATATGTTGAGAGGGATGTTATTGTCGGGGGCATCTAAACCTTCAGATGTGCCCTCTGGTGTCGGTTCGGGCGTGTTCGTAGATGGCAAATCAAAAGTAATCTCTATAGAGACAACTGCTGGAATTGTCGGGACAGGTGTGTTTGTCGGAGCGGGTGTGTTTGTTGGGACAGGCGTGTTTGTTGGGACGGGTGTGTTTGTTGGGGCAGGCGTGTTTGTTGGGGCAGGTGTGTTTGTCGGGACGGGCGTGTTTGTTGGGACAGGCGTGTTTGTCACCAGTGGGGTTGCTGTTGGCGCAACCACTTCGCCTGTGTACTCGATTTTGTCGCTACTAGCGAATATGTTGCCATCTTCATCACGCATTTCGGCCCGTAACAAATGCTCGCCTGGTGTCCCATTGATCAAAATGTCCATCTCATTGCTAAATGGCATCCATTCAGACCAAGCGTCGCTATCGTTACGGAAGCGCACCTCGCTAAAATCCCCGTATATGTATACAGATACTTCATGCGAATCAGTTCTCTCTGCTTCATCATTGATGATGATAGGATAGACTTCCGGCCGTTGTCCGAAGTTGGCGACCCATGTTTGCATAACGCTCTCACCATAAATGTATGCTACACCAACCTCCCAATAGGCAGGATGGAGCATACGCTCCGAGGTAGGCGCGTAATTTAACCACGATTGAACAACAAAGGCATCGAATGGATAAGTGTAATAACCTTCATTCAATATCTCATCTGTATAAGTGTAATCAGGATAAAACAGACCGATGCGCTCGTGCCTCTCACACACTTTTACCAATTCGCCATCGACCCGGTCGTATGATGAAGTATGGTAGTAATCATCGTCCATCATATCTTGTAGATGGTAGCGTGCCGATAGGGTTAGTTCATTGGCAACTTTTAGAGGGGGGACACCCACTTTGCGCCGCTCAAGGTTGATGCGATAAACAGCGTTATGCGCCAATGTTTGAGCTATTGTTGGAATGACAACTTCTCTCTCGCACCCTTCTAGCGCATGTGCTGATGGTGGGAAAACAGCCATGATACTTAATACAAACACCAAGCTGATAATGATAATATGAAACCCATGTACTTTATAGATGTTTAGGTTGTTTTTGATATGTGAATAGCGATCATCGTTAATCATTACGATACTGCTCCAATTACTTAAATACAAAACTTCTCTACTAATATCTTCTGTCTGTGCCATCTGTAACAACACTCAATTCCACTAGTAGCGTAATAGATTTCAAGAATATGTGCAGTCTACTGTTTATCAATGATGATGTGATCTATGTCATAATTAGTACTCTGGTCAGGCGAACCTGTGTTGGGAACGCTTCCAGATGTGCTTTTTCAGCACGCTATCTTGATGCCATTCACAGATTAGCTAACAGGTCGGCGCGTAACCTGGCGCATTGTAAGTAACGTTAAAACGGCCGTAAAAAACAGCCACATAGGCATGTTCAGAGAGATGCTAATTGTTGTAGTCTGCACGGCCGTTGGATCGGGATCACGCATGATTGTATCGCTGCTGGTGGTAGAAAGTGTGTCCGTTCGCATTTCGGCCGTTACCATCATTTCCCCAGCTCCATCAGACAATGTTTGGTACATCTCATTCTCGAATGGCATCCACTCACTCCATGCACCTTCATTGATTTGGAAACGCACCTCTTGCCAATCACCGTATAGATAAATAGCTATATCATCTATATCGGTTGTTTCTGCCTCATCATTGATGATGATCGGGTAAACATTCGGCCGTTGCCCAAAGTTGGCAACCCATGTTTGCATAATGCGATCACCATAATTATAAGCCACGCCCGCCTCCCAATACGCAGGCTCAAGCATACGCCCTCTTGTGAAATCATAGTCAATCCATGATTGCACAACAAATTTCTCAAATGGATACGAATACAATCCCTCATTCAAAATCTCGTCCGTATAGGTGTAATCAGGATAAAACAGTCCGATACGCTCATGCCGTTGACAGACCTCTACTAACTCACCATCGATCCGGTCGTGCGATGAAGTATGGTAATAATCATCATCGAGCATATCTTGCAAATGATAGCGTGCGGCCGCAACAAGTTCGTCTGCTACTTTTAGAGGCGGAACGCCAACTTTGCGCCGCTCAAGGTTGATCAAGTGAACGGTTTTGTGTGCCCATATTTGCGGCACCGTTGGAATGACAATTTCTTTTTCACATCCTTCTGATGCGTATGTGGGTGGCGGGAAAATAGCCATGATGCTCAAGGCAATAGCTGTACCGATAATGGCAAGCTGAACCTGCCCTTTTCTTAACTCTTTTTTCAATGTATTCGTGACGTGATAGTGACCATATTTGTTCATTAGAATATCGCTCCCGCATTTATCAGGGTAAGGTTGTTTGGTTCTAGATAGAAAGCATAAAGGATGTATAAACTAACATCATGTTACAAATTGAACAATATACTAACTAACTGAAATACCGTTCTCTATTTCACTTATTCAGCCGCCAATCGAGTGCTGTATGTCGATTACTCGTCTTGTTGTTGCGGACGGCGATATTGATCGCTTTGCGTGTCCCCACGAGGATGACCAGCTTTTTGGCACGAGTCACGGCCGTATACAGCAAATTGCGCTGCAACATCATGTAATGCTGCGTCGTCATCGGAATGACCACCACAGGGTACTCGCTCCCCTGACTTTTATGCACGCTTATCGCATACGCATGAATCAACTCATCTAGCTCCAAAAAATCATAGACTACTGGCATACCGTCAACTGTCACCGTCACATTTTGGTTAACGGCATCGAGCGCAACGATCCGGCCGATGTCTCCATTAAACACGCGCTTATCGTAATTGTTGACGACCTGCATCACCTTGTCGCCCACCCGGTACGTGCGGCCGCCCACCCGTTTCTCCAGCTTGCCCCGTCCTGGTGGGTTCAAGGCTGCCTGTAGCTTCAAATTAAGGTTCGTCACGCCCATTTGCCCGTTGTACATCGGACACAGCACCTGAATATCATCGACTGCATCAAACCCAAATTTGAGCGGGATGCGCTGCTTCACCACATCGACCAACAGTTGCGACGCGGCCGCCGGCTCATCTTTGACAAAGATAAAAAAGTCGGCCGCATCCTCCCGCGTGATCGGCATTTTTCCCTCATTGATGCGATGTGCATTCTGGATGATCAACGAAGTCGCCGCTTGCCGAAACACCACCGCCAGCCGCACCAGTGCAGGCACTTCCGATGCGATCAAATCGCGCAATACATCTCCCGCGCCCACCGACGGCAACTGATCGACATCCCCCACCAGCAGCACATGGCTATCAGGCCCAATCGCCTTAAACAGATTATTTGCCAGCATCAAATCGAGCATCGACGCTTCATCCACGATCACCATATCTGCGTCAATCGGGTTGTGTTCGTTCTTCTGAAAGCCTGATCCGGGCTGAAATTCGAGCAGCCGATGCACCGTTTTCGCTTGCCGATCAGTCGCTTCCATCAGCCGTTTCGCGGCGCGGCCGGTCGGGCTTGCCAGCACGTAGTTTTTGCCCAATCTATCGAGCAAATCGAGCAGCGTCCGCAAGGTGGTCGTCTTGCCAGTGCCGGGGCCGCCCGTCAATATCGTCACTTTGTTGTCGATGGCTGTGAAGACGGCCGCCCGTTGCTCCTGCGCCAGCTTTATGCCCGACCGCCGCTCGATCTCAGAAAATTGCGCCGTCATCCCGCTTTTATTAATGCTTGCCTTCACGCGACTTGTCCGATAATCGACCAGATTCTTGACCCGATTTGTCACACCGATCTCAGAGTAGTAAAAAGGGGTCAGATAAACAGCGCGTTCCTCACGCACGGCCGTCAGTCGAGGCTGGCTTTCTGTGCCGTCCGGGCTGCCATACGTGATCGTCTCCCGCTTGATCAAATCGCTCGTCTCTAGCCCATCGATCACATCAGCCACTGCTTGCTCTGGCACGGTGAGAATCTCGGCCGAAGCTGGCTCAAGCTCCTCCTGCGGCACATACACATGCCCCTCCTGCGCCATCTTGTTTAATGTATATGCCACCCCCGCCTCGATCCGTTGCGGGTCATCGTGTGCCAGCCCCAGATCGCGGGCTATCTTGTCGGCCGTCTTGAACCCAATTCCGCGCACATCTGCCACCAATTTATACGGCGTTTCCGTCACCACCTGCACCGCATCATCGCCATATTGCTTATAGATTTTGACCGCCAGCGTCGTCGAGACATTATGCGACTGTAAAAAGATCATCACCTCACGAATAGCCCGTTGTTCATGCCATGCTTTCTTAATTTGCCCCACGCGCTTCGGCCCGATCCCGATCACACTATTCAGTTCGTCCGGCTGCGCGTCGATCACATCGAGCGTCGCTTCGCCAAACATCGTCACGATCCGTTCAGCCATCTTCGGCCCGATGCCGCGCACCATGCCGCTGCCCAAATACCGCTTGATCCCTTCCGTTGTCGCAGGACGCTCTTGCTGGCAACGCTCGGCCGTAAATTGCCAGCCATGCCGCTTGTTATTGACCCACTGCCCATCCAGCGTCACAAACTCCCCCGGCTGTAGCTCCGGCAAATTGCCCACCACCGTCGCCAACTGATCGCCAAACTTGCCATGAGCATACGGCAGCATCCTGCGCGAATCCGGCTTGATCCGCACCACCGAATACCCATTATCGGCATTATAAAATGTGATCCGTTCTACAGAACCACGCAATTGTTTTGTTTCAATACTCATAAATGACGGCCGGATTGTAATCTCCTTCCCCCATTAGGGCTAAAACTGTGACTAAGTTATGGGTTTCTTTGTGACACAACTCACAGCGACAACGTATGTGTAACGTACAATAAACGTACAAGTTTGGTACAAGCGTGACAGCATACCAAAAACAATATCAACCCTAAAAAACACCGATTAAAAAGGTCAACCTGATGTTTATCAACATGCTCTTGGCACACTTTGTTGCAGACTACGTGCTACAGCCGAATTCTTTTGCAAACTGGAAAGCGCGTAGTGTTTATGGTGTTCTCGCACATGGTGTCATTGTCACCATTGTCACAATGGGGTTCGTTATTTTTCATCCCGACTATTTGATATGGGCGTTTCTCATCGGTGTCTTCCACACAATTATAGATTTGTTACAGTTCAAATTACAGTCTAAAAAATTGCTGGCTTCTATCAATCCATTAACCGTTTTCGTATCTGACCAAGCCCTTCATATGCTCGTGATTATGGGAGCGATTTATTTGTCTGGTGAATGTATTCATATCAGTTGCCTTATCGAACAAGTGCAAACAGGAGGCTTCTGGACGGTTATCCTTGGGTATGTATTGGTCAGTATGCCTGCTTGGGTCGCTATCGAGTTTCTTATAAGTGGTCTTGTGTTAGGGCAGGCACCTGATTTTTGCTATGCAAGCAAGATCAAATATACTTGTATCATCGAACGACTGCTGCTTGTAACATTTATTTTATTTGGACAGTATATGCTCATACCATTCGCCTTCTTACCACGCACTGCTATGACAACAAGATCAAACGCTGTTATCCGTCGCGCAGATGGCTTGATTATTGAATCGCTCAGCAGCATGTCTCTCGCTTTTCTCATCGGTTCAATGCTAAGGGTTACAATTTTTTGATGGCAAAAACAACCTCGACTGCACTCGTTACTTTTTTGAATGATGTCCCCATGTTTGAGGGGCTGGATATAGAACAACTAGAAGAGATTGCCCAAGCATTTAAGGCACGCCGTTATAAAGCGAAACAGCATATTTTCTACGAAAGTGATCCCGGTTTGATGATGTATTTAATCGAGGAAGGACAAGTACGGATTTATGTCAATACGCTTGATGGCAGTGAAACATCTGTCGTTATGCTCAGTCGTGGTCAAATTTTTGGCGAGTTAGCACTGATCGATGAAGACCCCCGTTCTGCCAATGCGGTTGCCATATCGAAAACAGTTTGCCACACATTGCACCGCTCTGCCTTTCATGAGTTGATGGAACGCTTTCCGCAAATCGCTCGCAACACGATGACATTGCTTAGTCGCCGGGTGCGTAGTACAACGCGCCATGTCGAAAGTCTTGTCTCCCTTGATGTGATGCAGCGCGTCGCACGGACGTTGCTAGACCTAGCAGACAAGCATGGCACGGCCGAATCTGACAATCAAATTCGGATCGATATGGTGCTGCGCGATGCCCATGTCGCCAGCATGGTAGGCGCATCCCGCGAGAGCGTCAACCGCACGTTTCGCTCCTTCCGCGATCTTGGCTTGATCGAACGAAAAAGCAATGCGATCACCATTCTCGACCTTGCCCAGATGAGAAATTTGTTGTACTGAGACACAAGAGAGGGACGCAAAATGTTGCGTCTCTACATTTTACGATGATGTGTCGTCACGGCCGTGTTCATCCGCTATGCGGCCGAAAACATCCCCATCGCTCTCCGACACATGTGTTTTGCGCGTTTTGCCACCCCGCTTCGGGTCTTCCACCAATCCCATTTCATACAGGTTTTCCATAATACGCGCCGCACGCGGGAAGCCGACACGCAACCGCCGTTGAATCAATGACGTGCTGATATTGTCATATTTTTGGCACAGAGCAATGGCGCGTTCTAGCTCATCATCGGTCTCCTCGATCACCTTCATTTTTGCCAGCAGATCATTCCAGGGTGGGGGAAACTGTTCATCGTCGCGCCGATCTTCTTCCCACCACGACACAATGCGGTCGATCTCCTCATCGCTGACAAAACAGCCCTGCACCCGGCGCGGCATACTGGCATCTGACCCCAAGAAAAGCATATCGCCATTGCCCAAAAGCTGCTCTGCACCCGTCGTGTCTAGCACCACCCGCGAGTCGATGCTAGAGGTGACAGAAAAGGCGATCCGGGCGGGAAAGTTCGCTTTGATCAGACCGGTGATCACGTCGGTGGACGGCCGTTGTGTAGCCACGACCAAATGAATACCGGTCGCTCGTGCCATTTGCGCCAATCGACACAGCGTTCGCTCCGTTTCGGCCGAAAATTGCGCCATTAGATCGGCTAACTCGTCGATAAAGACGACCAAGTGCGGAATGATCGGGCTGCCTTCAGTACGCATTTTGGTGTTGTAGCTGGTCAATTGCCGCGCATTGACCTGGGCAAAAATAGCGTACCGTCGATCCATTTCGGCTACCAGCCAGCGCAACACACCGATGATGCGTTCGCCTTCTACTTCGGCCGCGCCATACAGATGAGGCAGCCCGTTAAACCGAATCATTTCGACGCGCTTGGGATCGATCATCACAAGGCGCAACTGTTCCGGTGTGTTGTTGGCTACCAGTGCGGTGATCAACGCTTTCATGCACACCGATTTGCCCGACCCTGTTGTGCCAGCGATCAGCAGGTGAGGCATTTTGGCGAGGTCAATTGCCACGGCCGCGCCCGAAACATCTTGTCCCAGCGCAACGGTCAAGCGTTTGTCCACTTTTTTGAAGGCGGCCGACTCGATCACTTCGCGTAGGCGTACCAACGATTTTGTTTTGTTCGGTAATTCGATGCCCACAATGCCGCGCCCTGGTACGGGAGCTTCGATGCGTAAACGAGGGACAGCTAACGCCAGCGCAAAATCGGGTCGTAGCGTGGCGATTTGCGCGATCCGCACTTTTTTGTGTGTCCCGTCGCTTCTTTCTATGTAGCCCGGTGTCACGCCAAATTGTGTGATCGTCGGGCCTGCCCGTACATCGGTCACTTCGCCTACCAAGCCGAAATCGACGAGCGTTTGCTCGATGATCGCTTTGCTACGGCCGACATCGGCCGCATGGCTGTCATCTTTCGTGTTGTTTATGTCCAGCAGCCGCAAAGGAGGTAACTTGTGTGAGATTGTTTTCGGCCGTAGCACGGCCGCTTCTCGTGCTTGTGCGGCCGTGCCATCCACAGCCGACCATGTATCGATTTGGGGTGTATGCTCTCGTTTATCGCTGGGCTGCTCAATCATCACCTGTTCGCCCCAACGACGTAAAGTACCAGCGACGTTGATCAGCCAGCGCACCACCTGTTGTGCATTGCGGCCGACCAGCAATGACCACATCAACATACCTGCGATCAAATACAGTCCCACCACGAGCAACCATCCCCACCACACGGTGAGCAGCCCAGCCAGCACCCATCCGACCAACCCGCCTGCTTTTCCGGCCGTTGCATCGAAATAAGTGACGTTGGTCGAAAATAAATTGAGGATCGGCAATGCCAACAAAACGAGAATGGCGAACGCACCGAGAAAGCGCGGCACAGGTTGACGGCCGGTGACACGGTGTAACAGAAGCCAGATACCGGTTGCCCCCAAAAGCGCAAAGTAGGCAAAATTACCCCGGCCGACCCATGCGCCTGTTGCTTGTACAATGCGATTGAGCGGGGCAGAGGCTGTCAGTCCGGCGGCCGCTAGCAAGCACATGAGCGCAAACAAGATCAAAAATGCGCCGATTAGCTCCCGCCACCAGCCATTCAAAAAAAGAGGTTGGGTTGGTTGATGTTGTGTCATAGACAAACTGGAAATGTGCGCGTCGCATTTGATTACAAATGACAACGAGCAGGATCACTATTATATGACACTGATTTTGCCCGTTCCGTCTCGCCTCGACAAATTTTAACAAAAGAAAACATCCTTTTTAATTGTCAATGCAATCGGCAAGGGTACAATGACAGCGTACAGTTGTGATCTCAAGCGATGCAACGAATGATACAGCGAGTGAAATAACACAAGGCGATATTGATTTGGAACAATACTACGAAAGCGGTCTTAACTTCATTAGATGGTTGCAAGCAACGTACCCACAATTAGATGAGCCGATGGCATTCATCAGTTTACTGGGTGGGTTTGAATTTTATATAGTGATCGTGACATTGATCTATTGGTGCATTCATAAGCAGAACGGCCGTACGTTGGCCTATCTCCTGTTGTTTTCGGCCGCCATTAATACGCTGGGCAAAGCATTTTTGCGCCTGCCCCGGCCGTTTTGGCTCGACTCATCGGTTGGACTGGCAGAAGAGCTATCGTATGGTTTGCCTAGCGGACATACACAGATCGCGGTCACGCTCGTCTTTTTTCTGGCGGGGCTGTCTCGACGGCCGATAGCATGGTTTTTCGCCATTTTATACGCATTACTCATGGGTATGAGCCGCATCTACCTCGGTGTCCATTTTGTGCAAGACATATTAGCAGGTGCAATTTTGGGCAGCGTGATTGTCGCTGGCTATTGGGCATGGGAGCAGACCTATGCCGCTCGGTTGCGCGAACGCATTTTTGGGCAACGGTTATTTATCGCTGCGCTCTTTCCGTTGGGATTATTCCTTGTCTACGTCGTCGTTATGCAACGGCTGGGCAAAGCGGATTACACCGATGCAGTGGTGTGGTCGTTTTTAACCGACGCTGAGAACACGGGGCAAGATAGCGTGGTGCGTAGTTTAGCCGCGCTGTTTGGTGTCGGTGTTGGCTTTTTATTTGAGATGAACCGTGTTTGGTTCGATGTGCAAGGCGGCATTTCCGGCCGCATTATACGTTGGCTGATCGGGTTGATTTTCGCGCTCGCAATTTGGTTAGGGCTAGAGGTTGTATTTGAAGCGATTGCCCCACCTGATATACGCGGGATCACGCTCACGCTTCGGTTTGTGCATTACATGTTGCTCGGCTTGTGGATTGCCTATTTTGCGCCCCAACTCTTTGTGGCGACGGGGCTGGCAAAACGCACGGCCGCACCCGAAACACCCTACTCGATCAAAGCCACACGCATCCGCTCCGAAAACCGTTGACCGATGCTCGTAGAGACACAAAATCTTGCGTCTTCTTATTGTCTTTTTGTGCCTTCGTAATAACAATGGAGACGTAAAATCTTACGTCTCTACCCGGTGGTAAATAGATAACAAAAAACCCTCCTTTGTTTGTGCAAAGGAGGGTTTTTTGTTGTTAGACGATTATCTCTTTTTGAACCTAGGGAAACTGTTAACCGCTTCCCTATAGAATAATCGCCCTTACACTGTGTTTATGCGTTTTACAGCAATACTTCTTCTTGACGACGACGGGCATTCACCGTACCCACTGTGAGAACAACAACCACTGGCAGGACGGCCGCCCATTGCCATGCGAATGGCATATCTGATTGCTGTTGGCTGACAGATACAGAGGTTGGTTCTGGTGCAACAACTGTATTTGGCATCATCAAAGCGGGATCGCCTTGTAGTGTAAATGCCCAAATTTCAGCCTCGTTCCCCAATGTACCATCGACATAGCGTGTCTTGGCGTAAACGATACCGTCGCCGATTGTTGTCAATGTGCCACCGTTCTCGGTGTACAGACCTTCGTAGAAGCCCTGGTGCAGAGCGGTATGCTCACGGTCGAAGCCCAAGCCAGTAGACGACCAATGCGCGGCCGTGCCGACATCCTCTAGCTCGATAAACTTCTCAGCCAACCCTTGCAAACGATCTGCTGTGTTCGCAAAGTTACCTTCAAGACAGTCTGCGCTGATGATGACAACAGGCTGCCCTGCATTGTCCCATGAGTCAGAGTGGCTCGCCCAATCAACGATGATATGAGAAAGTCCCCAATTCTCGGCCGCGCCATGACCGCGATAGTTGAGAATGGCAGCGCCATCATTGTTGATCGAATTAAATACATCTGCATTGATGTCTACAAGTGCATCATCAAATGCAACACCCTGATCGGTGTAATCTTGATCTAAACAGAACGTTGATATTTCACCTGTAAATTCGCCCACATAGTATGGGTTTTCAGAAACATCTTTCGTCGTTTGACAGAAATCACCACCACCATCGGCACGGTCTGCCAAAAACGCCAGGTTTTGAAGATACTCAGCTTCGTCGATGATATTTTGTTCATACAGAATTGTTTTATCAACCACGTTATTTGCTTCTTGCAATGTGCTGACAGCGAAACGGCCGACAGCGATTTCAGGTGAAACATCGCCCGTGATGTCTGCAAAGGTGTGGTCGGTTGGCACAAGCCCAGAGAAGCGGTCTTCGTACAGCAAATCTGTAACCACATATGTCTCCATGTGTGTTCCCCAGCCGCCACCATTACATGATTCTAGGCACTCTCTTTGGAGTGGGTCTATCGTTGCATCGCCAAACAAAAGCAAGTATTTAAGCGCGTCTGTCCATGTGGTGTACGCATTATCGACATAGTTTTCAATCGCTTTTGGTACATGGTAACCGTAGCCGTATTGATTGATCACATCTTCAACATCAACGACATGTGTTGTCCGGCCTGCACTTTGACGATGCGTTTCTAAACGCAATGCCTCGGTGATGAAGTTGCCGTGTGAAATAGCCACCCACTCTGCGCCACCGGTTGGCTCGACATTGTTGACGGTGTATTGCTCGATTGACGCGGCCGACAAAAGATTATCGGTCGTCGTAGCGATATATTGACCACCGGGGACGTTCTCGTCGCCGATTGTCCATGAGAAAGTGCCGCCGTTGCTGCTGATCTCATTGGCAGACATCGGGATATTGGCTGGAACGAGACGATTGGTGATGTTCCAAACAATCGCTTTTGCCGGATCGCCTTCTGTGAACTCACTCACAACAAAGTCGAATGTACCTGAATCATCATAGTCAAAAATCAATTCATTGTTGACTGCGTTCATTTGGCGATCATATTCGATGATGGCGCGATTGTAGAAAACGAGATCACTGTTGAGCGTACCACTGGCACAAATGCTGGTACCTGGTTTCGCATTGCCTACAGGCGTAATCGTTTCGAGGTAGAGGTCGTTCATGCCGTCAACCAAGCTGGCTGCACTGAAGCTGTTTTGAACCAGCTTACCGAAGCGACCTTCCCATGTGCTAATAATGCTAGACCCTGCAAAATCAACTTGGAAAGCATGTTCACCCATTTCACTCGCTTTACAGACACCATAAAGCTCCACGTTGATAGTACCGTCATCACCACTTGGGTCTGGATCGATAATCTCTATTGGGAAGGTGCGGAAAGGATCACCCAGAGGCGCGTAATTGGAAGCCATTAACGTCTTGAACCATGAGGTTGATTCGATTTCATACTCATCCCAGTCATCTGAGTTGGTGTATGAGAAACGATCATCTTCATCATGTACAACTATGTCGCGGAATGTGTTGACGACATTTGTGTTGCCTGCCAGATTCAATTTTGATGTAGGTGCTGTCGGTGTGCCGTCAGCCCAAATCCAGAAGAAGTTTTGATCAACATACATGCGGTCATGGTTGTTGGCCGTAAACGACCAGCCATTGTCGGCCGCAGCTTGGCGCTCGTCATCGCTGCCGTCTAAGCCCCAGCCGTAAAAGAGAACAGATTCACCTGGCTCGAATACGTCATCGCCATCGCCTGTGAGGACATAGGCGACATCGCTTCCCTGGTGCATCATTTGGAAGGTGGTCGGGTTAACTGTGTCAACTGCCATACCGGCCGCTTGCAAATCAGCGTATGTTAGGCTGTAGACACCGTCTGTATCAACAGCGATTTTGTAGCTGTCTGCGCCAATTGGCAGATCGACAGTCGGGGCGGCCGCCAGGATATTGCTGCCAGCCAAAGCGATCATCGCCAGCATAGCGCATAGCAGCATCCAGCGAAAAGTGTGTCGCAGCAAGGGATTGTCCGCAGTGCGACGGTTCATTTTTTGGTCGTTCATATAATTACTCTCTCCAGAAAGTTGGGTTTTATGTTCCATGTCCTAGTCTAGTGTATTATGTACTTCGCTTTGCTTGCTTGATGAGTGAGGGTCGTGCCATCTTGCAATAACGCAATCACGATGTACAGCTTTCCTGGTCTATTGGTTCTCTACGGTTGGGTTGTTTCGTTTGGTAGCAAAACACAGTATACGAATCCGTTCATTTGAACAAGGTGTTCATGGTGGTAGTGTTGACCGATCATCTGCAAAACAGGTTCGGGGTAGAGTTGTCCGCGCAAAATAACGGCCGGAAATTGCTTGTTCTCCAGCATTTGTAACATCTCTGTCAAATCAACACGCTCGTTTTTGTAGATATTGAGCAACTGGGTTGGGTTGGTGACAACATCACGCCCCAGCCGCAGGTTGAAGGCTGCTTCTTCGCTAAATATAGCACCTTCGCCACTTTGCTCAACTATTTTAACCAAATTTTCACCAGATTGTCGATCTTCTTTTCCTGGCGGCCGGCCGAGCAGGGTCGCCCCGGCCGAATCAACCCAGGGGATGATCTGGTAAGTGCGCTCTGGTGAGCAAGATGTCTGGGGCGCGATATAAGAGACTTGTGGCTTGTTGAGGAAGCGGGCGATGGCGCGTAGCTCTGGTGTGTGCGTCGGCATGTGAAAGACGCGATCTGCCTGATTGAGTAGCAAAAGTGCGACGACTGCCAGCGAAATCGTATGAATTATCTTGTACGGCCGCGTGTTATTGAGCAATTGACCAAACGCCAGCCCGGTGAGAATACAACTGGCCGCAATCGCCGTCGCATAGTACGATTCACCCGCACCCCACTTTCCGGCCGTGACAATCGCATTGACGGCCGTCAACACAAACCAGATGCTATACGCCGACATGAGCGTTCTATTAATCGCCGCATCGCTGACCACATAAATCAGCGAAATCACGATCAAAACACGATGCAGCGTCCACCATTGGGTAAATAATGCCCGCCCTTGCCCCGGCATAAACTCATTGATATTGGCGATCACTGTTGCCACAAACCATTCGCCGCCCGTTGCCACATTGATCAATAGGAAGATCAGGCCTGTGACCAGCCCAAACGGAATTGCCCACTTGATCGCCCGTTTCCAGTCGCGCAAAAGCAGAAAGCCAAAGGTTGCTATCACTGTCGCATACGCCAATTGCTTCGTGTAGCCTGCCAGCAAGAGCAGTCCCATTACCACCAGGAGGCGCGGCCAACTGTAGAATCCCCGCGCTTCTTCCCGTTCTGTCAGCACGGTCAAATAAACGATAGCGACTGTCTCTAACATCACCATGAACAAATGTTGGCGAAAGAGCGGCCCCACGTGATAAATGTAATTGGACGCAAGATAAGCCAGGCCGACGATCAGCGATAGCCACCACCGCTTGATCTCGCGCTGCACACCGTAGCTGATGGCCGCCGCCGTGATCAATGTGCCAACCCAACTGACAACGCGCCCTGTCCAGTATTGCGGGCCGAATATCCACACAAGCGGCATGATGACCAAATGGAAGACGGGCGGGTAGTTGGATGAGTAAAATGGATAGCTGTCGTTGCTGCGATAGGGCCACTCCCCCTGGCCGAACAATATCGTATCGACTAACTCAAAACCTTCCCCTTGGTCATAATCAAACGGAAAATTAAACAAAGACCACGCATAATAGTTGTAAATGACGAAATAACCCACATACGCAAGCAAAGCCAGCGCAATGAGAATAAACGGCAAGAAGGACAACGATTGGCGCACGATTTTCATACGAATGGCAAAGTTTAGCCGGGGTTGCTTTGCATTACCAGTGAAATTGGTATAATCTCCGCCCGAAAATTGTTTCGGGTCGCGGCATTTTGCACGATTAGGTTTGTGTAGGCAGAATGAAACGCATAACAACGAGGTAACTGTATGGCTCTTAATAAGCCTTTTCTCCTCACGCCAGATGGATTGGCAAAACTTCAAGAAGAACTAGGAATTTTACGCACCGACAAGCGCGAAGAAGTAGCTGCGCGTTTGCAACGGGCGATGGAAGACGGACAAGACGACGATTTTGTTGATAATGCAGAATTGGAATCGGCACGCAATGATCAGTCGTTTTTGGAGGGGCGTATCATCGAGATCGAAGATATGTTGCGAAATTATGAACTGATCGAAATGGCTGACAAGAAATCGAAAACGATCCAGATCGGCTCTTATGTCACCGTTGTCGAAGACGGATTTGATGAAAAAGAGCGGTATCATTTGGTGGGCGCGGCCGAGGCCAACCCGGCCGAGGGGCGCATCTCCAACGAAAGCCCATTGGGTAAAGCGTTGCTGGGTGCGAAAAAAGGGCAGGTGGTCGAAGTGGCTGCCCCCGCCGGTTCTGTCTCCTTCAAGATCGTTAAAATCGGCTGATGTGCGGCCGTCGCACCGATGAATGAAAAACAGCCCGTACCAACGGGCTTTTTCCTTTTCTATTTCACTGTAGGGACACGGCGAGCCGTGTCCCTACAGTGGATATGATTTCGAGAGTTGAGAAAAACATGCGCGTTATCAGTGGTTCTGCACGAGGGATGAAACTAAAAAAAGTGCCGGGTGACACAACCCGGCCGATCATGGATCGTGTCAAAGAAAATCTATTCAACTTAGTTGATGCCGATTACATCATCGATTCACACTGGCTCGATCTATTTGCTGGCACAGGCCAAGTCGGTATCGAAGCCCTCAGCCGAGGGGCGGCGCATGTCACCTTTATCGACAAAGTGCGTCCTGCGATCAAAGTGATTCAAGACAATGTTGCCCACACCAAATTGGCAGATCGGGCAACGGTGCGTCATGCGGATGCGTTTTCATGGCTCGAATCGGCCGCTACCCCCTTTGACGTGATCTATGTCGCTCCGCCGCAATATCATGGCGTGTGGGTGGGCGCAATAGCTGGCATTGAATTGCGAATCGACGATTTGCTCAAACCAGATGGCATCGTGATCGTCCAGATCGACCCCAGAGAGTACGAAGAAATCGCACTCAAGCACCTGACGCTGTTCAAAGAACGGACGTATGGTAGTACTGTTTTGCTTTTTTACGAACGGGGCGCGGCCGAATCTTGACGCACTGTTTTTTAACGAGTACGCTGTAAGCATGAATATCATTGTTACAGAAGAGATGGAGCAGTGGATCGAGGCAAAAATCGCATCCGGCCGCTATCAATCAGAAAGCGATGTCGTGCGCGATGCCATTCGTCATCTGTGGGAAAAAGAAGGACACATAGACAACATCATGCCTCAACCATCCATCAAACAACCTGACCCATTCACGACTGAAAACAAAGCGTATATTGCGATGCACAGCACGTTGGTTAAAAACCATTTAGGACAATATGTGGCAATTTATGGTGAGTTCTTGATCGACCATGATGTTGATATTGGCTCATTAGCCAAGCGGGTGCGAGAAAAATATGGAAATGGTCAAGTTCTCATCCGCAAAGTTGAGAGAGAGCCTGAGCGTATCCTGCATTTTCGTTCTTTTTCCAGAGAGAAGTCTCGTAAAATCGTACTACCTATATGCAGTGCAACTAAAACAAGCATGGGCGGATCGGCTAAAAACACTGGGTTCTGTTCCGATAAAGTACAATATCAAAATCTGTAGCATCGTTAAAATCCATTAATCCAAATATCAACAGAAAAAAGACCTCAATCAAACGAAACCTAAAAAAACACTTATAATGTGCCTGAGTGCTGAGTGATAAACGTGACCAATCACATATTTATCATTTTTATCATTCAAGACTGTACAAAGCATTTGCCAGGAGATACCAAAAATGCATAAATATTCCATGGAAAATAAAAATACGAATTATATATACCAAACCACCATATTGATTAGTCTATTTATTATTTTTATATGGTGCATGAAACTGAGTGCTATCGCTCAAACTCATCCATCTGATGCAACAATTGATTCCCTTCAAATATCACAAGAATTAGCTGAACCGATTCAGTCTTCCCAATCAACAACTGTGTCCATCCATATTGAAAAAGAAACCATTGGATATGATGGAACATTCACATATTTGATCACAGGCACATTATTAGATGGCACGGAAACTTCAACACAAACAACTATCACCACATCAAATCGTTATGGTTCAATCACATTGACCGTTGAACCAGGAACATATTATATTCACGAATTGCCTGATAATGGATGGAATTTATATGAAAATGGTATCAACAAACCACACTGTAATATCATCGATACAACGAACAACTCCAACATTATTGACACCATTGCACCAAACATAGGGATGATATTATCGACTGGTTATCAAGCCAAATGCACTAGCTCAAGCTATATCGCCCTCAACGATAATGAGGGACGCATTGTCGTCCAACAACACTCAATCAACAGTACATTTCCAGTCACATATACGCTTACAGGGGCAGATAGTACCAAACATTTATTCACAGTAACTGGAACCACTGAATTTGTTGGTATCAATCTCAAGGCGATCAGTGGCACGGCAACAATTGAGCAGCAAATTCCTGATGGCACAATCGTACTGAAGGGTGATTGTGGAGGAGAAAGCCCGTCCGAATTCACTGTGGCTGAACACGAAACCACATTTTGCGATTTTTATGTGTCTGTCGAACCTGAACCGGGAACATTTGATTTAACGATTGAGAAACGAGTACCTGCTTCATCTGGACTTCAGGATTCAGCATCGTTTGTTATCTCATCGACAACAATGACGGAAACAGCCCAAACAACGAGGACGATTGCACTTCCTGAACCCACTGCAAGTGGTGGTTACTTCAGACAGATCGGTACAGTAAGGTTCGCTAATCTCCCTACAGGGAAGTATGAAGTAATCGATATGCTTCCACCTAGCTGGGAGCAAACGACTGCCAAATGTATACAATCGTTTGATTTTGTTTCAATAGAGATCGAATATAGCTCAGGCGACATCATAACGACGCTTCCAGCCTCAAAATTATCTTGCTTCTATTCAAGCACCCAGATTGTGCCAGACAATCAAGCCCTCATCTCATTTAAGCATGTTGTTGAAGGCGCGGATGCAGTATTCCCATTGATGGTCTCGTCACGTGGCAATGTCACACCAGAACTCTCATTTACAAAATTGGTTACAACTGTCAATGGTTATGGCATTTCCACGTCAATGGTTCCATCCGGTACATACCAAATCGTACCGACCCCTCTAGTAAATTACACATTGGTCAATGACCTATGGTGTACGATCTATGGTAATTATAGTCGTTATGTTGACACAATCAGACACATCGACGGAGACAATTTAACAACGGGCAATAGCTTGATCGAGTTTTTTGAACAAGAAGAAATTGTGTTGGAAGCAGGGCAGCATTTGAGTTGCGAAATGGTAAGTCTTGACCAAAATCGGCCGGGCAGACTCCACATCACAAATCGTACAAATGTCTACCCAAATATATCCACAGAACCCATTCCGTTTACATATTTGATCACCGGCACATCCGAAGAAAGCACCGTTTTTACACATACTGAAACCGTATTGATGTACGGCAGTACAGATCAAAGCGTTACAATCGCGGTGCCTTTTGGACAATATGAAGTTATGGAAAAAACGGATGCAGGTTGGATCAATGTCAAATCATCATGTTATACGAACAATGACCGATGGACACGCATCGAACCAACGGGCGGTTTCGAGATAAGCAATACGCACCCCGCCAACTGCTCATTTACAAGTTATCCAGAAAGTCAAAACGCATTTTTAAATATCACAACCTATGTGTCATATGCTGAGCAACCTTTCACGTTTACCTATCAAATCACTGCCACAACGGCCGTAAGCGGCACATACACATTTACCGAAACATCCCGTGGAAGTGACCCCGCTCGCGTCAGCCTTGATATTCCATACGGAACATATCATATCACCCCGATTTTAAATCCTGACTTGCAACTGATTGGCCCAAAGCGGTGCATCCATTGGCCAACACCATCCGATAGCCCTCTGGAAACATTGGTTTCGCCCGATACCCCTATCAACATCGCACCAGCAAACTATGTAAATTGCACATACCGTTATGTTCCACAGACATCAGGTATGGTAACTTTAACCGTCAATCATCAACCCAATTCACATTCATCAGATATCGATGATACGTTCACATACGTTGCAATTCATTCAACCGGGACAGTTACACAAACCGTCTCAACACAAGATGGCGCAGGAATCGTTGCATTTGAAAATCTCCCTCCCGGGCCAATAACATTAAAACGATATGCACCTGACAATTGGCAATTTAGAGATGCGTGGTGCGTCTTTGATCATCGTGAATTTACGATTGAATCAATTATGAGCCTTGTGCAAGCGTACCATGTTCCGGCAGGTGGAACGGTGAGTTGTGCATCCATGGCAAACTATACACCACCCCCAATCCCATCAGCTTTGTTACTGGTATCCAATGCAGCAACTTCGATCTCACCCCACATCGTCACATTATTGCTATTGTTAATGAGTGGTGTGACTCTTTGTTACATTAGATGGTATGGGACGCGCCTTAACTATTTCTGATAAAAATTGAGCTTAATCGTCAACGTTTTCGCCTCGTTTCTGCCACCGTTCCAGCCACTCAGGGTTGTTGATCGCCTCTAATGATTGATGGCGGAAATAGGTATTGTACAGATCTGCGTAATTGCCGCCCTGTGCCATCAATTGATCGTGGCTGCCTTGTTCGATGATGTCGCCCTGGTCGAGTACGAGGATGCGGTCGGCCGATTTGACCGTACTCAGGCGATGTGCGATCACGATAGAGGTGCGATTTTCCATCACCAATTGCAACGCTTCCTGAATTTGGCTTTCTGTGAACGGATCGATGTTAGCCGTCGCTTCATCGAAGATGAAAATCGCTGGCTCGGCCGCCAATACCCGCGTCAGCGCCACCAATTGCCGCTGCCCCATCGACAACTGACTGCCCCGTTCGCCTACATTTGTCTCGATGCCGTCTGGCAACGTCTCTAGCCATTCCCCCCGGCCGATGCGATGTGCGATTTTCAGAATTTGTGCGTCCGTGATGTCGGGTCGGCCGAACCGTACATTGTCGGCCACCGTCCCATTAAACAAAAACGGTACTTGCGACACGATGCCCAATTGCGAACGATATTGCGTCAAATCAAGATCACGAATATCGAAGCCGTCGATAGACAGCTTGCCTCCCTGAAATTCATAAAAACGGGAAACCAGCTTGATAATGCTCGACTTGCCCGCGCCGGTGTGTCCTACGATGGCTATTGTTTCCCCCGGCTCAATCGTCAGCGTGAAATTGGGTAGGATTTGCTCACCCGTTTTGTAGCGAAAGGCGACATGCTCGAAATCGATCCGGCCGTCTAGCGGCGGTACTTTTTGAGAATCTTGTTGCACTACGACAGGCTCTGCATCGACCAGGGCAAACACCCGCTCAACCGCGCTCAACCCCTGCTGGAACTGACTCCAAAATGAGGACAAATTGACCAATGGAAACCAGAAGCGATCCAGCGTGCTGACCAGCAGATACCAAGCGGAAATAGCGATCACCTCTGTGATCACCGCTTGGCCGCCAAAGTACACAATTGCGCCCACCATGAAGCCGAGTAGCAGCCCCATCGCGGGGAAAATGGCGGCGATCACTGCACTGCGTCGGATGTTGATGCGATACGCTTGTACATTGATGTCGTGAAACCCGTCATAGATCGCTTGCTCCTGACGAAAGTTTTTTGCCACCCCGATGCCTGTCACCGCTTCTTGAATTGACTTGTTGACTTCGCCGAGGGCGCGGGAAGATTGGCGTGTGGTGCGTCGTGCCAGGGCGCGAAAACCGTTTGCCAGCAGATAGGTGATCGGTGCCATGGCGAGCAAAATAAGGGCGAGGCGCGTTTCGACCATGAGTGTGATGACGAGGATCAGCGCGGTCGTTACTTGCTGCACCAGGTCGAATGAAAGCTGCGCCACCCGGCCGAACTCGTCTGTATCGCTGGTGATGCGGCTGACGATCCGGCCGCTACTAAATTCGTCATAAAACGACATATCTTGCCGTGCGGCCGCATCAAACGCATCGGTACGCATACTCAAAACGATGCCCTGCAACACTTTGACTGTGGCGATGCGATACACCCAATTGACCGCCCACACGCTGAAACCAACGGCCGTGATGATCACGATCAGCACCGGAATGAGCGACATATCATTGCGCTCGGCGATCTCTTCGATACCACGTCGGATGATGAGCGGTTGTGACGCGGCTAATACGGCCAGCATGATGTTGCACACCACGATCACGCCTAGACGGCCGCGATGCTGCATGAAATAGCTGATGATTCGCTTGAGCAACGCTTTATCATCGTATTGTCGGTCATACGCCTCGGCATCGAGACCCTGCATAATAGCTGCCATATTTACCTCGGATTGGATTGTGATGGATCGACACCGTCTCTGCAACCTATGATTGGCGTGTATGATTGCATTCTGACACGAATGATGATGTCTGGTCGTGGGCGAACTACTGAAAAACGGCACGAGCTTGGTACAATGGGGCGCGATGAAACGATTGAGTGAGCGATTTTCTGAAGGATGTGCGGTTGAGATTCAATTTGCGGCCGATACTGAACAAAGATGGTGGCGGGGGACGATTGTCACCCACCAGCCCCCCGGCGTGTGGGTGCAATTGACGGCCGGGAATCGCTTTTTTGTCACCAATGGGCGGCGTATACGGTTGGCAACACATAGCTATGAAGCGTGAATATGAAACGTGAGACTGTTGAGCAACTGGTAGCGATCAACCGCACTTTTTATCGAGAAATGGCAACCGCTTTTTCCAATAAGCGCCGTTACGCTTGGCAAGGATATGCGCGGTTGCAGGGCTGTCTGCCCGATCCGTGCGCCCGTTTTCTCGATGTCGGCTGTGGGGACGGCCGTCTCGGCCGTTACTTGCTTGAGCAGCAACGGATCGCCCACTACACGGGGGTCGATTACAGCAGTGAACTGATGGCGATTGGACGGCCGCAAACGGTCGGCGACTTCTACGAACGCAACTTGCTTGCCCCTGACTTTTTGGCGGGACTCGGCCGTTTTGACGCTATCGCGTGTATGGCGACCCTGCACCACATTCCCGGCCGGGACAATCGGGTACGTGTGTTGCAGCAGTTGAGCGAACATCTTGCCCCACACGGCCGCATGATCGTCACCACCTTTCAATTTATGAGTAATGAGCGGCAACGGCGCAAAATCGTGACATGGGAGAGCGTCGGCATCGATCCGGCCGCGGTCGAGCCATCTGACTATTTGATGTCGTTTCGTACTATCGGGGTGCGCCACGTCAACATGATCACGGCGGCCGCGCTGGATGATTTGTTGGCGGACACTGATTTGACCGTCGTCGAACAATGGCGCAGCGACGGCAAAGAGGGCGATCTCAATCTGTACACGGTACTGGAGAAGATAGTATGAGCGCACCGATTTTGGCCGCCCATAATTTGATGCGAACGTTTACGGATGCGCCTGATGCGCCGATTGTCAATGATGTGTCGCTCTCGGTCGAGCATGGCGAGATTTTGGCGTTGATCGGGCCGAGTGGGTGTGGCAAAACGACGACGCTCCGCATGTTGGCGGGGCTAGAGCGGCTGGACAGCGGCCGCATCGAGATCGCGGGGCGTGTGGTGGGGGACGGCCGTCTGCACATTCCGACTGAAAAGCGCAATATCGGGCTGGTGTTCCAAGATTACGCCATTTTTCCGCATCTCACAGTTTGGAAGAATGTGGCGTTTGGGCTGGGCAGGGCGGCCGCCAAAAAACGGGTCGCTGACATGCTGGCACTGGTGGGGCTGGCTGGGCTGGGCGACAGGATGCCTCACGAGCTTTCGGGCGGGCAGCAGCAGCGCGTCGCCCTTGCGAGAGCGTTAGCCCCAGAGCCAGTTGTTTTGTTGCTAGACGAGCCATTTTCCAACCTAGATGCGTCTTTGCGCGACGTGATGCGCCACGATGTGCGTGACTTGCTGCGCCGTGCCGACATGACGGCGATTTTTGTGACACATGATCAAGAAGAGGCGTTGTTTATGGGGGATCAAATTGCGGTGATGAACAACGGCCGCCTGGAACAAACAGGTTCGCCGGAAACGATCTATCATCGGCCGCGCACGCGGTTTGTGGCTGAATTTATGGGGCAGAGCGACTTTATGCCCGGTGTGGTGCATGGTGATTTTGTGACGACACCGCTTGGCGATTTGCCCAATCATCACGATTTTGCCGATGGGGAGAAGGTGGATATTGTGCTGCGGCCGGACGATGTATTGCTCCAGCCTGCGCCGGATGGACGGGGGAACGGCCGTATTCTTGACCGTCAGTTTGTCGGTATCGCCAACATCTATCGCATCCAGTTGCATGATGGCACCATTATTCATAGCTGGCAATTGCACTCTATCCAGATCGCTGATGGCGACCCGGTGCGCGTCGTCATTATGCCGGGGCAAGCGTTGCCCTCTTTTGCGCGGCCGTAGCGTTCCGCACACCCTGCCCCCTGCTATGATTTTCGTAAATAGCTCCCCTTAGATTAGAATGATGGCGGTGTGTAGAGGTTGACGACCGATAAAACCCAGCGTTATACTGAGAGCATGATTGAAACGACACAAATGACGATCAGCGTTCCCGATACGCTCTCCAGCTTGTTAGATAAATGGGTGACGATACAGGAGCGGGAACAGTTCGTGATGGATGCGCTTTTAGAGCGGCTATTGCTTCTGGAACAAAGCGAAGTAGTTGCCGAAACGGCCGGGTCATGGAAAGATCAAGATTACCCTCATCTCATCAACGATGAAGCAATTGAACAGTGGATCACTGATTTGCGTTCTGGTTTGAGCTACGCATGATCGTTTTGATCGATAACAATCATTCAACGTGATAACGATACGACACATCAAAATCGGCCGTCATTTCATCATCACTGTGCGCGACAATAGCAACCACGTAATTGCCCGGTTCAACCATCCATTCTAGGCGCGGTGTGTAGGTGCGGCCGGTCGTGATGATGGCAGGCTGCGTGTGCTGGTTTTCTGCTTCTGCAAATAGCTCGATAGCGATCAATTGCCGCGCCCGTGCCTCGGCCGTAAATACCAGCACACGCCCCTCATCCAGCGTCGTGAACGCAAACGTAAATTTATGCCCATACGCCATCCCTTGTCCGTCTCGTGACAGCGTTATCCCGGCCGCCATATTGACCGTGCCGCTATGGGTTAGCACTGGCGCGTCATCAACCACACGCGGCTGATGGTGATTATCCAAATACCATTTGAACCATACGGCCGCTATTGCGCCGACAAGACCGATGAGAGCAACCCAAATTTCTTTCTCCATGCCCTACATATTACAGATATTTTTCCGCATACGCTATCAATGCGTCTTCAAACATATTGGCTGGCGGCAATACTAATCCGGCACCCACCTGACCCACTCCCGGCTCTTTGTGCGCGATGCCTGTGTTGATTTGCGGCAGAATGCCCAATTCGACCACTTTGCGAATGTCTACACCAGTCGGCGTACCGCGAAAACCGAGCGCAGGAATCGTAAACGCCGTGTGTTCCGTCTCGGTGATCTCGTACATATTCATCGTCGTGTTGATCGCCAATTCGGGTGTACCACTGATAAAGGTGACAATTGCTGGCGCGGCCGCCATCGCAAATGCCCCAATCCCGGCCGTCTCTGTAATGGTGCTGTCCCCGATGTCGCCGTTCGCATCGGCGGCCGTGTAGCCCGGAAAATACAGCCCATCTGGTTGCCCCACCGGCCCGGTAAACCATTGATCGCCCAGCCCACTGACGCGAATGCCCACTTCCGTCCCATTGCGTGCCATCGTCGTCATAATGGTGCTACCCGCAATGCCAGCCCCCGCGTCGCACATCGCCTTGCACCCCGCCATCACCGGATTCAGCACACTGAGCGCATTGTCGCCCAAAAATTGCAGCGTTTTCGCTTTTTCGTCATCACTAAAATCAGTTTGTGCGATCAAGGGGGCTAATTTGGCGGTGTACAGAATCGATCCCGCCTTGTTTCGATTATGCCCTTCGTCCCCCATGTGCAGCGATTCGGCTAGCAGGGCGCGGATGTCGATACCGTCTGTTTGTGCCAGCGCGGCCGTCAAAATATCAGCAAATGTGCCATTCATCCAGCGCAACTTTTCAATTACTTCCGCGCTGTACGCCCCGTAGCGCAGCACCTTGCCGTACCCTTCATTCAAATTGGAGTACGCCACATTGCCATGCGTTACATTTTCAACGACATACACCTTCATCGACGCGCTCGTTACCCCCGCCATCGGGCCCACGGTGCTGTGTGCGTGGCAGGGCTCAAATGTCACTGCGCCAGAGGTAAGCAACGCCTCGGCCGCTTCCCAATCGGCCGCCTTTCCCTCAAAAATCAACGCGCCCACCAGCGCACCCCGGAGCGGCCCTGACGCATTTTCCCACGAGATCGGTGGCCCTGCATGAAGCAACAAATCGTCTCGCATACCGGGAATCACGTCCCGCGCTGTAGCGATTGTTTTCAGTATCGGCCGTGCCGCCATCATTCGTGTGACTGTTTCTTGATTTGCTTGTTCAATGTCGATCATGCTGCCTCCGTATACCCCATTTGTAGGGACGTGGCGCGCCATGTCCCTACAAATGGTTGATTGTTCTCATTTATCTATCAACCGCCAAACAATTCGACAGTCAATGAATACGCGCCGTCAAATTCACCCGTGATCGCAATCGTATGATCACCTGTTTCGGTGATGTCGATCAAGAAGATGCCATTACCCTGTGCCGCCTCCATCGCTTCGCCAGATGGCGAGACAACGGTGAATGTTTTGGTGGGATACGGGAACAGATTGAGGGAGAGGGTTTGTCCTTCCTCTGCACCGACCAGCCATGTTTCTGTTACATCGGCGGCGATGGTGCTACCTACGATAGTGCCATTTGCTCCTTCGGGAAATTCGATGCGCCGTTGTTTTTCGACGGTGGTTTCAGATGCTTCGGCCGTATCGCCTTCCGTTGCTGCTTCGCCCTCACCTGCGGCCGCATCGTCGCCATCTTCTGTTGTCGTTGTCGCATCATCTGCGTCTGCTGTTTCGGCCGTTACCGTATCGGTAATGGTATCGCCAGCACCCTCGCTTTCACCCTCGGCTGTTGTCGCCGTCTCTGTAATGGTGTCGCCAGTCGTGTCATCGGTGCTGGCTGCGGTGGTCTCGCTGCCCTCTGTTGCATCCGTCGCATCTGCGTTTTCGCCTTCAGCGGCTGCATCTGCCTCGGCCGCGTCCCCGTCTGCACTTGCTCCGTCCGCTTCGCCCTCAGCGGCCGTTTCCGATGCGGCCGTACCGTCATCTGTTGTCGCGTCCCCGGCTGCATCTGTTTCGGCCGATGCGCTTGCGCCATCATCGGCCGCGGCCGCGTCGCCCACAGGCGTAGGATCGATCACAGTCAGCGTTACCGAGTCATCACCCGGCGCGGGTGTCTCAACTGGAGGGGCTGAGCAACCGATCATTACAAATAAACACAAAACGATAGTCAGTAAGAAAAAACGGCTTAAATGGTTCATCACATTGTCCTCACACAGCGTCATCAACGCGCTTAAAGTTTGGTTGTAGTATTCAACATGGATTGAACCACTTGATCGCCTATCGCGCAAGTTGCTGATATAAATTGTCACGGTTTTTCAATGTTTCACTTTTAGCATCCGCATTTCGTCTTTTCACGCATCGTTGTGGCTTCAATCGACAAGACAAGCTGTTTGCGGCCGACTAATATAGTGATAGGCGAAAGGTAACTACTCAGCAGGTCAGCAGGTCAGACTGGTAGCTTTGTACTTTCTCAAGCAGGTGTGCCTTGTCAACAAGCTATTTTGATGTCAATCATCAAGTTTGAACATCCATCTTTGCTGATTTGCTGACAGGCTGATAGCTGACTGGCTACTACGTGAGTAGTTACGACGAAAGAACTGAAAAGCCGTCTTTGCAACTCTTTTTGCAAATGCGCGTATAGGCTGATAAATACCAATGAAACTATGGAGGTTTACATGGACAGATTAAGAAAAGCAGTTCCTTTATTCGTGTTGGCCGTGATAATAGCGATGATCTTCTTGATCATCTCGGCCGTCGGTAACTTCTTCTACTTGTTTGAGCGCGTCGAAGAGCAAGAAATCGGTGTGCAATTTAAGCAGGGGCGCATCGAAGAGATCGTTGATCCTGGCGTTTATTCAGACTTTGGTCTGTTCGTTGAACTCGACCGCATCTCGACACAAGCGATTCCATTTGAGTCACGCGATGAAGAGATGATCACGAAAGACAAGCAACGAATCGGGCTTGTGGTGACGGGCGACATTTTCCGCCCCACTGATAAACCCACCATCGAAAATAAATGGTCGCAGTATCGCGGTGTTTATTTGAGTGATGAGCAAGCGGTAACGTCGGTGAAAAATTTTGCGCGGCAAAGTATGAAGGTATGTGTCGGCGACCGTTCGTTTGACGACAACATTATCGGTACCGGCCGTGATGAGCTTCGCAACTGTGTTGACGTGCAAATCAATGGTCTTGCTGAAGAGTTAGGCTTACGCATTGAAAACTTGGTTGTGCCAGAAGTGATTTTGTCTCCTGAAGTACAAGCTGGCTTGGATGCGATTGTACAAAGCCGGTTGCAGGAAGAAAAGGCGGTACAGGATGAGCAACGGGCGTTGGCAGAAGCCGCGGCCGAACAGGCGAAGCAAGAAGGTGAAATCCGCGTTGCCCAGAGTCGTATCCAAGAGGAAACGAAGCAACAGACAACGCTGGCCCAACTTGAGCAAGAGCGACTGGCCGCCCAGTTGGTCGTCATCGAAGCGCAACGTGCCAACGAATTAGCCAATCTGGAGACGGAGCGGCAATTGATCGAGAGCCGGAAAGCGAACGAATTGCTGGAAGCGGAAGCAGAGATCGCGATTAGCGAACAGCGCACGGCCGCGGCCGAAATTCAGGCGAAAGGCGCAACGGCTACCGAACTGGTGCTGGCTGAAATCTATGCCGACAACCCAGAGTACGCACAGTACCTGATGGCGAAAGCAAACGCGAGTGCGCTCAACGAATCAGACAAGCTGATCTTTACGGCCGAAGGCACAGCACCGAGCATCGTCATTCCAGGGCCGGGCATTATGCCAACGATTGACTCGACACCGTAACACAACCTTTTTTCTCTCCCCCGACATTGACCGATGTAGTCCAGCTATATCGGTCTTTTTTTGTTAAATCTGTCAAATTATGCTAATAAATAACAATTTATGCTATAATATAGCCATGAATGTTTCGATTACGACCGATATGGAAGCATGGATACAACAAAAGATCGCCTCTGGTATGTACACATCTGCCAGCGAAGTGATCCGCGAAGCGTTACGTTTATTGCATCGTACCGAGCAAGCCCAATGGGGGCAACCATCGGCGGTGCAATACAGTTTGCCTGCCCCTGTGGTGCGCCGTGTCAATGAAGTGGCTGCGCGGCCGCATGAGCAAGCAATCGCACAAGAACATGCGCTTTTTCGGGCGCAACATACCCAATTAGCGGCCGTCTACGCAGGGCAATTTGTGGCGATGTATGGTGGTCAATTAGTCGATCACGACCCCGATTTTGATGCATTGTTTGCGCGTGTCCGAACCAAGTTTGGGAATGCGGCCGTTATGCTAACCCAAGTCAACGCTGAACCAGACAGTGTGATCACACGGCGCGGATTTCGTATAGAGCAAGCGGTACAGTAGCGTGTTGTGATGATGATTTTTGCTTACAATGACGACTATCATCCGCCATTTCCTGAGATCAACATTCAGCTAACCAGCCCGACAGGTGAACGTTCGGCCGTGCTACCCGCTTTGCTCGATACGGGAGCGGATGGGACGTTTGTGCCGATGATGATGCTGCGAGCGATTAACGCGCCTGTGTTTGAGGAAGTGCGGGTGCGTAGCCATTGGGGAGAGTGGCGGATCGCTTATCGCTATTTGGTCAATGTGAGCATGGAGGAACAAACGCTCAGAGGGATATTTGTGGTGGGGGATGAGACAGGAAACGAGATCGTGATCGGCCGGAATGTTCTCAACAAACTGAAAATGACCTATGACGGCCCCGCCCAACAAACCCACTATCATTTCTGATTTTGCAAAGTTCCGCATTGTCAGTACGATCCCATCTATATAAATAAGAGTTATGCACTTTCGTATGTTTGCCACGTAG
>CALECP010000052.1 GCA_937949915.1 uncultured Anaerolineae bacterium | reverse complement strand
TCCATACCCATATCGTAAACCGTTTTCAGATAGCCTTGCGCTATTTCTCGTTTTCTGCATGTTAATGCAAACAATCTGGCCTGCAATCGATCTCGGCCCCGGTTGGCTGTCGATACGATCAGATCGTTCCACAACCCTACCTTCTATAGAGACAAGTAACGATCACGATCCAAATTTTGAGTTGCGAATGGACGAACCTGATAATAGCATTCGTCCTGTTATCTTAGACCCGTATGCTACCGTTCGTCATCAGTTGCTCCAAGATTGGGGCATTCCTCAAATCACAGCAGTTTCGGCTTCAGACGAAAGTGAAATAGCAATTGTTGGCCGAGAGGGTGGTACATTGTCATTTTTTGATGAGGCTATCACACTCATTTTTGAGCAAGGTCAACTTGGGAACGATATTCAAATTCGTTTATCTCAAAGTGAAAATCTCCAATATCTATTGAATGTGACGGATGCGGAAACAGGAAACGCTGTTCGTCTCCCTCGCAAATTGATACACCTTGTCGCGGATTTTAATTTAGCTAAAAGCCAAAAGGGGTCTTACAGTTTACAGATTTCTGACGTTGAACATGATGAAGCCTCGCATCCTCACTTAAATAATCATAATGAGGTAGGTCTCGTCAGTTCACGGTTTGTTGGATTACAAGATGCCTTGCTTACATTCACTTACTCCTCTGAACAAGCAAATCGTTCCAAGCCACAACAACGTGTTCTCGCTCAAAGTGGAACAGGGGGCGGTTCAGTATCCCCTTGGTCATTCAATTGGAGAACACCCAACACGTCATCATTTAGCGGTGCTGCAACATATGGTCATCCTATTGAACTGCCTACCGGCCGCGCAGGCTTAACTCCAAATATCGATATTGGATATTCATCACGCGCCCTTGACGGACTCATGGCAAACTGGGATCAAGATCAAGGTTTGCTAGGTTTGGGCTGGTCGTTTAATCAGATTGAAATACTACGAGATAATACTCGTATTGAACCTATAGGATATGGAGTTATCCGGCAGCTGAGTCGTTACACATTACTACTGAATGGACAAAGTGTTACGCTCGATCACATTTCAACAACATCAGATGGTAATCAAGCTACATTCTATGCGCGTAACGCCCCCGGTATCACAGCGATCATGCACTATGATGCAGATAATAGCGATCCTAATCTCAATAAAGATCGTATCTATTGGACAGTGTTGGATGCAGGAGGCAACCTATATCGCATAGGTTATCATGAGAACTCTGAGACAGGTATGGAAAGTGATGATGAAGATGTAGTTTTTGATGATAACCCTACGTTTAACGAGTCAGGAAAAGAATCAAAATATAGTGCGACTCGCTGGCAGGTCGATACGATTACGGACCCGCATGGTAATCAAATTCACTATCAGTACGAGCAAATTAAAAGAGAAAACAATAAGTTCGATGACAAATCATATTTGACAGAAATAACCTATAACTTTGCTTCTGAAGAAACAGCAACCTTGCCAGGACTTGCCCTCGCACTGGATGAGCGCACCCAAATCTGGGACGTTGATCGGATTGATACTACTCAATATCCACCTGCGACGCGCGTAGACTTGGTTCTATACGACGCAACAATGCCTATGAATGGTATTGACTTACAGCCACGCAAACTGGATCGCGTTGAAATCTATCACCTAGACCAAACAGCACCGATCCGTGTTGTTGAAGTGACATTGGATGCGGCGGGTGATTCACTAGAAGGAAATGTGCCTTGTATGACAACAGATCAAGCAAGTGACAGTAGCGCCAAACAAAGCGTGACTCATATGGTCAAAATGATCAGAACCTATTCGACGTATGATGTGAATGGCAGCAGTGAATTGGCATTGCCTCCTGTTTCATTTGATTATACAGAATTACATCACGGTATAGGCGACGATAGCACTTGCTTTGAGTACGATTATCTATCTCAGATCAATAATGGCTACGGTGGGGCTACCCTTTTCGAGTATGTTGGTGACGAATTGCACGATGAAGACGGCAATGATGACGATGAAGATGGTATTCTGCCAAATTACACACAATCTTTTTACGTCAATGAAGTTTATACATGGGATGGCATAAACGCCGTATTCAATCCAAATGATGTCGCGGCGAGTAAAGATGTGGCTGCTCATACTACCTATGATTTTTCCGGTGCTTGTTATGATAGTGTGTCACCTTCTGTAGAAACCTCGTGTAAACCGCGAAACCCACATGAAGACTACACGTATGGCACACCTAAGCTGAATGGTTTTAGTGATGTTGTGATTACTCAATACGATTATGACGATTCGATTTTAGGACGACAGAAGCTACATCATCTAACGACAGGCTACAATGAAACCGATCCGAACAAGTGGGTAAATGTTGCTCGTCTTGGCATGGTTGAGTGGAGTGAAACGTATGCAGGTGAAGGCGCAACTATCAATGATGATGTGTTGTTGGTTAAACAGACATCGACGTTCGCTGAAGACGTGGGGAATGATTATCTATTCACTTATGTTCAGGAAACATGCTCGGAACAACACAATCATTTTGTCGTTGGACAGGCAGGTAGCACACCTGAAGAAAAATGTATTCAGTATCGCTACGATCATGATTTGCAGGGTGGGAAACAGTACGGGAACCTGACACACACAATTGAGCGCGGTAATATCGGTGGTATTGAGCGTAGTCGCATTGTTGAACAAGCTTATCGCCCAAATCCGGATCATCATATTATCAATCGAGTGGTTCGTGAGAGCATTTACGAGGACGCAGTAGATGTTTCATACAATGTTGATCCATCTGTTACGGGGCAATTAGTTGCAGAGACACTATATCATTACGATGGGCAAAATACGGCCGAGGAGTGGGGAAACATGCCGATTATTGGCAATCTTACTCGTGTTCGCCGCTTGAAAGACATCATTGCGCCCCCCGTTCCCGATCCAGATGCGGCCGTGCCAATTGCACCAACCTTACCCCCGGACAATGTCAATGTAACGCCAACGCCTGAACCTACAGTCGCCCCTGTATCATGTACGGTTGACTATGTGATCACAAGCGATTGGGGTGGCGGGTTTACCGTCCAAGATGTGATTGTAACCAACTTATCTGGTGCGGACATCGATGGCTGGGAAGTAACATGGACGTTTGACGGCAACCAGCAAATAACCGGTGTTTGGAACGGTACTCATTCGCAAAATGGGAACGCAGTTACT
>CALECP010000051.1 GCA_937949915.1 uncultured Anaerolineae bacterium | reverse complement strand
GATCCATACCAGCAAGGTGGCACCTATACGGGCGGCATGATTGTTTACATGAATGGCAACAATTACAGTGCCAAATGGTGGACGACGCAAACGCCTCCCGGCTCTGAATGGACAGACATGGGCGCATGTACCGAGCCGGGTAGCGGTGGCGGCACAACTGACCCCGGTACTGGCGGCGGCACAACCGACCCCGGCAATTTGGAACAATGTGTCGGTGTCCCCTTCGACCCAACCGTCTCTAACTACGATCAAGATGACATCGTTTTCATGACTGCAGATGATGGCACAGCAACAAATTATCAAGCGCTGTTCTGGACAGCTGCCACGCCCGGTGGTAATGATGAGTGGACCGAAATTGGAGCGTGTACACCACCACCACCTCCTCCTCCATTGGAAGGGCCTGTCAAAATTTACTACTTTGTGGAGTGGGGTGTTTACGCACGTGACTTCCACGTAGGCGACCTCGCACCATTGGTTGATGCTGGACATATCAATGTCATTCAATACTCATTCATCAATGTAGACCAAGGTGGCAACTGTATTTTCCATGATCCTTGGGCGGCCGATGAGCGACCAGGAACTGTCGGCCCCTACACCCAAAAGGGAAACCTCCGTCAAATGGCACAGTTGCGTGATGATTATTCAGAAGATTTGAAAATCACGCTCTCGCTCGGTGGTTGGACACTGTCTACATGGTTCTCTGACGTTGCCAATGATGACGCAAAACGGGCGCACATGATCGAGTCGTGTGTTGACATGATGCGTACCTATCGTTTCGATGGTATCGACGTTGACTGGGAGTACCCCGGTGGTGGTGGTGTCGAAAGCAACACCGTTGACGAAGAAAACGATGCACGCGCATTCACCGAGTTAATGCGAGACTTCCGTGCCGCTCTTGACATTGCAGAACAAGAAGATGGTGGCGCAACATACTACTTGACGGCCGCATTTGGCGCGGGTCAAGACAAAATGAATCACATCGAAATGGGAAGCGCGTCACAATACATGGATTATCTCAGCGTGATGACATACGACTTGAATGGTGCGTGGCAAGAGATGCCAGCCCACAATGCACCGATGTACCAGACACCAGAAGACCCACGTATTGGAACAGATGCCAATTCACAAGATTACAATGTTGACTTTGCATTACAAGCGTATCTACATGGTGCGACGAATCTTGCGGGCGAAATAATCCAAGGTGGGACACCCCCTGAAAAGTTGGTGATGGGCTTGGCGTTCTACGGCCGTTCATGGGCAAACGTTCCACCGACTGAAGTGATTCCAGGCTTGCCGGGACTGTTCGGTACATCAAACAACGGTGATGTGTCGTTTACAGGCGTGTGTGGCTGTGAGCCAGATTACCGGGAAATGAGTTCGCCAATGAGCGGCTCAAACAATGCGAGTGCCGGTGGCTCATGGGAAGAGAGCGTCTTTGACTATGACGACATCCGAGATGTTCTGTTGAATGGTGGCGGTTATACGCGCTACTGGGATGAAGCGGCGCAAGTTCCTTACGCCTACAACCCTGACAACGATGGTGGAACACTGATCAGCTACGATGATGCGGAGTCGATCCAAATCAAGGCAGAGTATGTTGTAGAGAACTGCTTGGGCGGCATCATGGTTTGGGAAACATCGACCCATAGCGCCGACACCGAATTGTATGATGCAGTTCAGGCCGGACTGGGTGATTATGATCCTGCTGACTGCGAAACATTAATCGATGACATTACAGACCCCGGTGATGGTGGTGGTGTAATCCCATTAGCTGTTAGCATGGCTGGCAATGAGATAGCCGACAACTCATTCGTCTCTGTGTTCGCGGCAATCGTCGTATTGTTGGGCATGACGGTTATCGGCCGTATCGCAACACGCGACTAAGTTTTATTTATATTGTAGGGACACGGTTAACCGTGTCCCTACTTCCCTCAAACACCTCTCCCAACCCTCACTCAATCGAATCTGAAAACAGATTTGTTTTCCAAGCAGAAAACAAAGTAAAATTATGTAACTATTCTCCCTTCGTGGGCAATGACTTCAAACACTTTAAGCACAGGTAAAGCACATGCGTTACGGTTATTTTGATGATGAAAACAGAGAGTATGTGGTCGAACGGCCCGATGTTCCCGTCTCATGGACGAACTATTTGGGCGTGAAAGATATGTGTACCGTTCTCTCGCACAATGCGGGCGGGTACTCATTTTATAAGTCGGCCGAACACCAGCGAATGACGCGCTTTCGGCCGAATGCGCTCCCGATGGATCGGCCCGGTCACTACATCTATTTGCGAGACGATGCAGATGGCGACTACTGGAGCATTTCATGGCAGCCAGTCGGCAAACCGCTCGATGATGCCAAAGACGAAGCACAGTACGAAGTGCGTCACGGCTTGTCCTATTCCAAATTCAAGTGTAATTATCGCGGTATCGAAGCGACCAAAACGCTCTTTATTCCAGTCGATGATGATGTCGAATTGTGGGACATCACCATCAAAAACACAGGCGACACGTGGCAACGTGAGATCAGCCTGTTTAGTTACGTTGAATTTTCGTTCCAGCACGTCGAAATCGACAACCAAAATTTCCAGATGAGCATGTATGCCAGTGGCACAAACTACGCCGAGGGCATCATTGAGTTCGATTTTTTCTATGAGCCGTGGACGTATCATTATTTCGCGTCCAGCTTCACGCCAGACAGCTACGACTGTGTGCGCGACTCGTTTATCGGCAACTATCGCACCGAAACCAACCCGATTGCTGTCGAGAATGGGCAGTGTGGCAACACAACTGCATTGACAGGCAATCATTGCGGCTCATTGCATAAAAAACTGACACTTGCACCAGGTGAGGAAGTGCGGTTGGTAATGATGCTAGGTGTGGGTTCGCGGGAAGAGGCGGGACAGGCTATGCAAGCGAAGTATAGCGATCTCACGGCCGTTGATACCGCATTTGCCAATTTGAAAGCGTACTGGGCCAGCAAAACGGCCGCATACCAATGCCAAACACCCAACGAAGGGTTGAACAGCATGATCAATACGTGGACGCTGTATCAAGCCGAAACGTGTGTCGTGTGGTCGCGGTTTGCATCGTTTGTGGAGGTGGGCGGCCGGACAGGGCTCGGCTACCGTGACACCTCACAAGACGTGATGAGCGTCGCGCATACCAATCCTGCCAAATGTAAGCAGCGCATCGTTGAATTGTTGATGGCACAGACGACGCAAGGGTACGGGTTGCATCTATTCGACCCATCAATGTTTGAGCCGGAAGATCGCAAATTGCCAGACGTGGAACTGCCTACCGTTGTCCATAAGCCAAAACCAGAAGACGTGATTCACGGCTTGGAAGATACGTGCGCCGACGATGCACTCTGGATCGTCGTGACGACTATCGAATACATCAAAGAGACGGGTGACTTTGGCTTTCTCGATGAGGTAATCCCCTTTATTGACGGCGGTGAAGGAACCGTGTACGAGCATTTGCAACGTGCGCTCAATTTCTCGGACGAGCATGTGGGGCAAACGGGCATTTGCAAAGGATTACGCGCCGACTGGAACGACTGTCTCAATCTCGGTGGCGGTGAAAGCTCGATGGTGTCGTTTATGCACTATTGGGCGATTCAGGCGTTCATCGAAGCGGCCGAATATCTTGGTCAACAGCACGATGTCGAATTTTATCGCCAGATGGCAGCGCGTGTTCGCAAGGCGTGTGAACACGAATTGTGGGATGGCGATTGGTATTTGCGCGGCTTTACGGGTGAAGGGCAGAAAATTGGGACACGGACAAGCCTTGAGGGTAAACTGTTCCTCAACGCACAAAGTTGGGCCGTTTATTCCGGTGTTGCGTCGCAGGAACGAGGCGAATTGGCGATGGACAAAGTGCATGAGCATCTCGCATCGCCGTATGGGTTGCACCTGTTCTGGCCTGCTTACTCTGAACCGGATGACACCATCGGTTACGTCACCCGCGTCTACAAAGGCGTGAAGGAAAACGCAGCCATTTTCAGCCACCCGAACCCCTGGGCGATCATTGCTGAATGTGTGCTGGGGCGTGGTGACAAGGCGATGGCGCTATACGATGCGTTCTCACCGTACAATCAAAACGACATCATCGACGTGCGTCAAGCAGAACCGTATTCGTACTGTCAATTTATCTATGGCGAAGACCACGATTGGCACGGCCGCGCACGGCATCCGTGGCTGACTGGCACGGCCGGATGGGCGTATACGGCCGCCACTAAATATATTCTCGGCATCCGTCTCGGCTTTGATAACATGGTGATCGATCCGTGCATTCCGTCCGACTGGCCCGGCTTCACTATTTCGCGGCAATGGCGCGGCGCAACATATAACATCACCATCGAAAACCCCAACGGCGTACAAAAAGGGGTGCAGTCGATGACCGTCAATGGCGCGGCCGTGACAGGCAATGTGCCTGTACAACCGGCCGGATCGGTGAACGATGTGGTTGTGGTGATGGGTTAAAGAATTCACGTCGATTGGCGTGTAGGGACATGGTTAACCGTGTCCCTACGTCAATTTGGTGGGCATGTAGGGACATGACATGCCATGTCCCTACATGCTATTTTGTATTTGTAGAGACGTAAGATTTTACGTCTCTTTCTTCAAGAAAAGACAAGACAAGATTAAGAAAGACGCAAGATGTTGCGTCTCTACGCAATGATAACGACGGAGAGAATGCTTCATGTCAAATTCTAATTTGAAAGCGGTCATCCTAGCGGGTGGCAATGAACAGATAGACGGTCAATTGCTGCTTTTGCGGCCGTTGGGCGCACACACGATCATCGACTATGTGGTGCAGAACGCGCTCAAATTTGTGTCGGCCGATAATCTCTACATCGTCGTCAGCGCACAAGACGACAGTATCCAATCCCATCTGGGCGACGGCTATCAGTATGTAATCCAGCCGGAACAGCTAGGGACAGGCCATGCTGTGATGCAGTTGCGGCCGCACCTTGCTGACTTCGATGGCGATCTCCTCATTTTGTACGGTGACACAGCACTATTTCGCCCCGCCACCGTGCGCGGCTTGGTCAATCGCCATCAGTTGCGCGACGCAAAACTGACATTGCTCAGTGCCAAGATCGCCCAAGATTTGCCCTACGGCCGGATCGTGCGCGATGGCAACGATCAAATTATGGACATCATCGAAGCGAGCGACGCATCGCCCCAAGTGCGTGAAATCCGCGAGCTAAATGTGGGCGCGTACATCGTCGAAGCCCCGCTGATCTTCGAGACGCTGGCCGCTATTTCTCCGGTCAATGGCAAGGTACGCCTGACCGACTGCGCCCACCGTTTGATTCGGGCAGGCGCACAGGTAGAGAGCTATCAAATTTATGATGAAGATGAGGCGCTGGGGATCAACACAGCGGCCGACCTAGAGCAAGCAGAATTTGTGCTACAAAAACGCTTTTATCGGCCGAAACGAAACGAAGAAGAGAACCGCGTCACCTTTGGCACAGGTGGCTGGCGAGCCGTCATCGGCGAAGGGTTCACCATGTACAATGTGCGCCGTCTGACGCAAGCATTGGCAAATGAAATCATCCGCCGGGGGCAAGAAACGAAAGGGGTTGTGATCGGGTATGATCGTCGCTTTTTGGCAGACAAGGCGGCCGAAGCGGCGGCCGAAGTGTTCGCTGGCAACAACATTCGCGCTATT
This sequence comes from uncultured Anaerolineae bacterium, assembly GCA_937949915.1. Taxonomy (GTDB): domain Bacteria; phylum Chloroflexota; class Anaerolineae; order Promineifilales; family Promineifilaceae; genus CALECP01. The sequence continues at coordinate 13,571 of CALECP010000051.1, read as the reverse complement.
TTGCTGATGGAAGACGCGCCCACCCCATTGATTAATTACGCCACCGAAATCGACGATTGTGCCTACGGACTCGCCTTTACCGCCAGCCACAATCCGCCCGAATGGAACGGGCTGAAAGTGTTCCACAGCGATGGCTCGTTGCTGCTTTCGCATGAGACAAAACAGCTATCGGATGAAACGAATCGCCTGACGCTCGATAATGTGGTCAAGTTAGAGCTAGACATTGCGCTGGAAGCAGGCATCGTCACCTATAAAGATTTTACAAACGAATATGTGGATGCGGTGGAAGCGTTGATCGATCTGAAGGCGATTCGCAATGCGTCGCTGCGCGTCATCGTAGACCCGATGTATGGCGTGGGTCAGTTGACGCTAGGCATCATTCTGAATGAGGCGCGATGCCGGGTGACATTTATCCATGAGCGGCGCAATCCATTGTTTGGCGGCCGTTCTCCTGCGCCGGATCAAGAGGCGTTACAACAATTGATGACGCATGTCCGCGAAGATGGGTACGATTTGGGGCTGGCCACAGACGGCGATGCAGACCGGATCGCCATCGTCGATGAGCGGGGCGAATATGTTAGTGTCAACGATGTGCTGTTGCTGCTGTACTGGTACATGCACGAGGTACGGGAAGAGCGCGGCGGTGTGGTACGCAATTTGGCGACCACCCACCTGCTGGATCGCATGGCGAAGCATTTGGGCGAGACGTGCCACGAAGCGCCGGTCGGGTTCAAGCATATTGCGGCCGCGATGGTGGAGCATGATTTGCTGCTGGGCGGTGAGTCGAGCGGTGGTCTGACGATTCGCGGACATATTTTGGGCAAAGATGGCATTTTTGCGTCTGCCCTCATCGTGGAAATGCTGGCAAAAACGGGCAAAACGATCTCGGAATTGCAAGCGCACGTGTGGGAAATCACCGGACGACTATACGCAGTCGAAGCGAACATTCCGGCGACATCAGAAATGCGTGCGGCCGTGCCAAAACGCCTGCAAGCGGCCCTCGATCAAAATGCTTCCCCGTACCCGATTGTCCGTATGTCAGATATGGACGGCACGAAACTGTATTTTGAGAATGACAATTGGGCATTGTTGCGCTTTTCTGGCACAGAGCCAGTATTACGCATTTTTGCGGAGGCAGATTCGGAGGAAAAGGCGGCCGAATTGGTCGATTGGCTCAAAAATTATGTGCAGGTAGGGTAAGTCTTGCCTATTACCGCGCCGGTTGAAACCGGATGCTACGCCGACTGAAACCCGTTTGAAACGGGTTTTTCGCCCTGGCTTTGAGACAAAATCTCAAAGCTACTTAAAACTATGAAAAAGTCAATGCGGGTCTTTCTATCTGTCTGTCTTATTGCGATTGTCATCTCCCTGATCCGGCCGTCAACGAGCATGGCGCAGCTACCAACTATGCCCATCTACTCAGCGTTGCCATCGGGGCCAGACATCGAGATTGACGCGGGTGACTATCAGATAAATGATACCTACACACCTGGTTCGCTGGCACATTGGGCGCAGGATGGCTTGACTCAGCAAGATGAGGAAGGCGTTTTTCTCACGTCGCTGATATACACGGGTGACGGCAAAAATGATTTCGAGGTACGCATGGGGATGGGGGGGCAATTTTACTCGATTATCACACCATTGGGTGAGCTGATCGGCCGTCAACACACGTATGCCAGTTCATTTTCACGGTGGAATGATGCCGTTCTTGAATCGGTGGTAACGAACACAACTGATCCCCGGTTGACCAATGCGACGTGCAACTGCAATCCAAACTTGAGCCTGAACAAAAACCCGGACATGAACCAGGGTGGCACATATATCCGCGATGGCTTAACCGACCCGTTTTATTCGCCCCAATTGCGTTATGAGAAACTAAGCGCGGCCGAAACACGCTCGATCATTTGGACACCACCATCTGCATTGCCAACCACTTTTCAGTCAGGAATTTTGTATGACCAACGAACCCGCAATATGGGGAACGGTGTGTTGGAAATTACGCAATTGATCAGTAACTTCGGCCCAGACACGCTTGAAAACAGACAATCTATACCCTGGGCCTCTTTCTCTGGCGAACAGCTTGATAATTATCGGTATCGAGACAGTGATGGCACAATCGTGATCCAGTCTGATACAAGCTGGACAAGCAACATTGTTAGAAGCGACGATATGACGGGGTGGTTGGCATTTATTGATGAAGATCATCGTGACAAGCTGGGCATGGCGATTATTTTCGGTGGCGAAAAATATGCGTCTGGTGGCGATGATATTTGGCGGCATTCGGATGTTCGATTTGGCGATCTCAACCGGCCGCAATGGCCGGATACGGTTGATTACATCGTTTCGTCTCGGCGCAGTCTCAATTTGTACACAGACACGACTATTTTCTTTCGTTATTACTTGGCGTTTGGGTCGCAATCAGCGCTGATAGCCGCGGCCGATCTTTATGCTCCTCAAGTCGATTACGGTATCGTCGCCTATACGGAATCCAATGCGCCTCTCACCAATCTTTGCGCCGTGAACGGCCGCTACACGACCGAAAACTGTACGCCCACCACCGCCACGGCACACCTCTATGATTATCAAGTGCCTCACTCAAAGCCGGTGTTTCTACTGCGTGACACAGAGAGCGGTGACGATGTTTATGCGCTAGACCCGTATGCTATTTCACGCCTTTCGGCCGATGATCCCGGCCGTTTTTATGATGGGCGAACAGAATATGTAGAAATGTTAGGTTGGGCGGTTGCGGCCGACTCGATTTCACTGGCAGCATCTGAGTATACGGCAGAGCATGACAATGTAGCTGGGAATTTGAGCGGTTTGGATGGCTATTTGTTTAGAACGGCCGCGATTACGCCCGCACCACTATCTACCCATTTGAAATCGGCCGATGCTGACAAACACGCACACACGCGCTCTATTTGGCTTGCGCTCATTGTGCCAATCTTGACAGTGACGGGCGTGTGCATAAGTCGTAGCTTGTCAGCAAATCAGCCAAAATAGAGGCTCGCGCTTGTGGCATCGCATCACTTTTTTCCCTTTACTTAGCTTGATACCAATTGGGCTACGGTGCGCTCAAGCCTTGCATAATCGTCGCCATATTCGCACGATACATGCCAATGTAGCTTCCAGCCGCTCCGATAGAACCGATATAGAATGGTAATACTTGCACAGATGCACAGCCATCCAGTTCAGCCGCGACCGTTTCTGCCAATGCTGGCGTGGTCGCCTGCTCTACAAGAATGGCACAAACCTCTGCTTGCTCCATCGCATCGACCAATGCCGCCAAATCACGAGCGGATGGCTCAGCATTGGTGCTAAATGCCGGTATGACACTTCCTACAATCTCAAAATCATGATCGGCCGCAAAGTAGCCCAGCGCGTCGTGTTCCGTCACTAATTTACGCTGCGAGACAGGCAGATCAGCCAGCATTTGCTCAATATCGGCCGCCAGCGTGACGAGTTGCGCCTGATAAGCGGCCGCGTTTGCTTCGTAGACAGTGGCATTAGCCGGGTCAACTGTCTGCAAGACTGTTTCGACATTGCGCGTCCATTGCGCCACATTGTCCACCGCAAACCAGACGTGCGGATCGGCCGCATCTGTATCAAATGTGCGCGGTGTCACCCCGGCCGAAATCGCTACCATTTTGTCTGAATAGTTGTTCTCTATCTCGGCCGCCAACTGTTCCTCCAGTTCCCAACCATTGACAAAAATGATGTCTGCCTCAGTCAGCGCGACCAAATCGCTGGGGGTGACTTGATAGCTGTGCGGATCGGTGTTGTCAGACATGAGCGTCGTGAGCGCGATAGCATCAGCACCGATTTCCCCCACCACATCCCCGATAATGCTGGTGGTAGCCACAACATTGAGACGGCCGTCGTACTGCACGGCCGTCAGTGACGGCAATGTCAACGGTGTCGCATCGGCCGTGTGGGCATGGTGATCGTCGTGGTGATCTTCATGATCGTGGTCGTCGTGGTCGGCCGTGCCTGTACAGCCGACCAACACAAGTAAAAAGAGTAGTATAAAAGGTAATTGCGGCTTCTTCATTGATACATTATATCAATATAATGATTTATAGAGTAGCCCATGCAGTAATCCCAACGCTGTCATCGAACTGAAGCGTGTGCCATACTGCATCGATCATTTTTTGAAAAGGAGTTGAAATACTGTGGTGTCACGCTTATGTCACGCTGTGCTATTATGCTGTTGAGGTAAAAACAAATAGAGGAGCTTACCATGACATATACGACCAATAAACGAGGAAATCCAGAAATAAAAATGAACTGTTTTATAGACACAGTATTGCATAATCGTATTTGCTGGCTGTCTTTTTTGACGCTGGTACTGTTTTTGACTGGGTTTGTGGGCGCGGCCGAGGCATCTGTTTTTGACAACACAGTCCGTTGGCCGACAGACAGCGACGGCATCACGCGCATACCCGTTTGTATCGTGGCAGGCAGTTCGGCAACACAATATCACAGTGCCGACTTGCTTAATGAAGTGCCAGGGCCGGGGCTGGCGGCCGTGATTAACCAAATTCGGTACGCGCTGGCAACCAGTTGGGAGGAGTACAGCAGTGTCCGCTTTGTCAGCTGGCAAGATTGCGACGATTTGAGCAGTTTTGACCAGAACGATTACGTTCATCTATACATTCACCCAGATCGCGGCAACAATGCGATATTGGGGAAAAACGCAAAAGGGAAGACAGCAAACAGTGATGGCGCACTGGGCGGTATCGGCTTCAAGCCATGGGGCAACGGTGGACAATGTATTGACTACACGTTCCCGGCATCCTTCACCCATCGCTACGACTGTGTGGAGCAGTACGCCATTCACGAATTTGGGCATGTGCTGGGCTTTAAGCACGAATGGACGCACCCGTTACGGCCGTCTGGCTGTACCAACCGCCCCTCAACTGAAACGATCATCACAAGTAATCACGAAAAATGGTTTTCTCACAGCAAAGGCTACACCATTATCCATCCAGATGATTATGATCTTGATTCGATCATGACGTATGACAGCGGCTGTGCTGATGTGACAGGCGAACGATTTGGTAGCACCAACCTCAGCATTTATGATATGCAGGGTGTCCGAGATGCGTATCCGCTGTGTACAACAACGGGCAATGTACTGACGGCCGTGCCACAAGCTGTGCCGACCATCTATGACAACGCCGGTCTGCGCCCTATTTGGGAATCGACTATCGCGCCTATTGCCGTTGATGCCCCATTTGATGACGCAATTCGCTGTTTCAATACACAAACAAGCGGCAGTTATACAATGTACGGTGATGTCTGGAAAACCGACACAAGCCCTCACCATATCGACAACGAGAACACAGCCGCATCGCTTACTATCGACCTTGAAAACAACACATTTGATGCGGTTGGCGGCTTCATTGTCGAGGATGACACCACTGTGACGTTCTCGAATATCATCATCCAACCAACAGGCACAAATTATGGCAGTGCAATTTGGGCAAAACCGGGCAGCAAGGTCACGATCAACGCGGCCGCCATCATCAACGAAGTACAGCAAAGTGGCGGTGCGATCTACGCCGATGACAATGCAACTGTGACGATGAATGGTGGTGTTTTGGAAGGCAAGGCTGTGCAGAATGGGGGAGCGTTAGAGGTTGATCCAGGTGCGACCGTGACGTTAAACGATGTAGAAGTGAAAGACAGTACGGCCGGATTTGATGGCGGGGCTGCTTATGTGAATGCGGGCGGCGAGTTGATTATCAATGGCGGCTCTTTTACCAACAACAGTGCCAGTTATGGCGGTGCAATCTATGTGGCAACGGGTGGTGAAACAATCATCGACGATGCGACATTTAGCGAGAATACGGCCACGGCATCGGGCGGTGCAATTCGTGGGCTGGGCGGCACGATTAAGGTGACGGCCAGCACGTTTAACAACAATAATGCGGCCGACGGGGGCGCATTCCATGTGCGTGATAACAGCATATTGAACATCACAAATAGCACCCTCAGCGGGAACAGTGCATCGGATAATGGAGGCGGTATCCGTGCAACGAACGGGTCTAATACGACGCTTAACCATGTGACAATCGCAAAAAGCATCGGGTCAAGCGGATCATTGTCTGGTGATGCCCCATTTACCGTGCGTAATTCACTCTTGATCGGGCTATCTGTCAACTGTACGGCAACGGCGATCACGCTTGAAGGCAGTAATTTTTCAACTGATAGTTCATGCACAGGTATGACAACGATTTCAAATGATGAACTCAACGCATTCCCCCTTACCAACAACGGTGGCGATACAGAAACAATTGCAGTGGGGCAAGGGAGTTTGGTAATCGACGCGGCCGATTGCGCCAACTCCCCCAGCACCGACCAACGCGGCGAACCCCGTAATGATGGTCAGTGCGATGCTGGTGCGTTCGAGGCAGGCGCATTCGCTGACCAGTACGAACCAGACAACGGCTGGCCAGACTACACAGATATTGCGTCGGGCGACACCCAAACACACAGTATCTTCCCGATTGGGGATAAAGATGTTTTGCAATTCTATGTGGAGGTTACCTCAACACTTGTCATTGAAACGAGTGGTATCGCTGGTGGGGATACCGTCATAAAAGTAACGAATGAGAATGGAACAGAGGATATCGATGAAGATGATGACGATGGTATAGATACTTACTCTCGGATTGAGATGGATGAGACAAACCCGATTGGCCCCGGCTACTACTATCTCTACATCAATGAATATACCAACGATGAGGCTATCAAAACGTACCAAGTAGCGATGACGCTGACCGCAATCACGCCCGATGTGCCGTTGGCGGTGACGGTGAGCGGTGGGCAGGCGCAGACGGTGACATGGCTGCCTGTGGTCGGTGTGATGACGGCCGCACTGCTGGCGACAATGGCTGTGATACGGCCGCAACAGTCAAAATTGGACTAAATGACAACTGGGAGAGTCGGCCGCATGGTCGGCTCTTTTTTTATATCATGCGCCTGTCACGGTATTGCAGTAGCGTGCTGCTATCAAAAATAATGACGGCTGAATAATAGACAATCCGTTCACGAATCGGTACAATCTGGTTATTGATTCTATTTTTCTGATTGAGTATTCCGCTTCATTTTTCTATACATTCCCCCTCTATTTATCCAATTATTAAACCGACACGTCCCGTGCTATCGCACCGAACGTGCGGCTTAACAAGAACTTGCACCTGACAGCCTGCGGATACCGAGCCTACGGCTCCGAATCCTTGTCTGCAGGTGAAGCAGACATTCAGCTTGTGCGTATGTTGTGTTTTGCGCTTTCTTGCGCGGCCGATATGCGAGAAAAAAGCGAAGGCAAAAAGCTGTGTCACGTTTGTGTCACGCCTTGCACGTACTGTTCTAATGGCACACGGCCGTACAAGCGGCCGTGTGTAAAAAGATAATCCCCATCTGGTCTAACACCTCCAGCCAGATGGAAACAGATGCTCTTTGGCAGAGAGCGTGGAGGCAATGACGTTATGCAACGTTTTGAGGAGAAAAACAATGAGAACGCGATATTTTCAAGCAGTCACACAAATCGTGGGGCTATTAACGCTCTTCGCATTGGCCTTGTATGGCCTATTCTCGCTGATGAGCGGCACGGCCGTCTTTGCAGAAGCGGCCGAACGACTCGGCATCGCCACCAACCCGACCATTCCAGCCACCTTTAACTACGAAGGCGTATTGCGCGAAGACACAGGTATTTTGTCAAATGGCGACCGCGATATTACCGCCACCATTTATGATGCCGCGCTCGATGGCACCGTTCTTTACACTGAATCATTCCCCGGTACAAATGTGCGCGATGGTCAGTTCAGCATTGTGTTAGGCGACGATCCGCAGGGACAAAGCCTGTTTGACGTGTTTGAGACAGCCCCGCTCTACATGGGGATTCAAATCGGCACGGCCGACGAGCTGATCCCACGTGAACGCATTCACGGTGTGCCGTGGGCGATCTACTCCGAAAACTCACGGACAGCATTTAACGGTATCCCGATTGGCGGTATCGTTGATTGGTGGGAGCCAACAGGCGAGTCGATGCCATCCGGTTTCTTGGAATGTAATGGTCAGATCGTTAACGACACACGCAGTCCCATCAACGGGCAGGCTGTGCCAGACTTACGCGGGCGATTTGTGCGCGGTGGCTATCCTTCCACAACAGGTAGTACTGGCGGTACGACAACGCATTTACACTCGACAGGATATAGTGGTCAACATTCACACGGCTGGATTCAGATTGAGGGTGCGAATCCAACCCACACAACATGGAACTCTGACGGAACGACCAGAGAGATATTTGATTGGGGTGACGGGAGCGACACAGCTGGCTCTGGTTTCTTCTTTCTCACATCGAGTTGGTACGACCTTACGCATTACACAAGTCAGGCTGGCAATCATAACCATTCGGTTACTTCATCAAACCATTTACCTCCGTATACTGACATGATGAAATTGTGTCGGATTTATTAGGCGCACCACAAAAAAGGAGCAACCTAATGAATCAATATGAACACAATCACCATGATCGTGCGCCATCACCACGACGAATACCGTTCTCCGGGATCTTTTTGGGCGTTGTGCTGGCGCTGACACTTTTCCAAATATCAGGCGCGGCCCGGCCGCAATCGTGCGAGGTCAACGAAGAACGGTGTCGCGTCAGTGCGGGCTTTAGCGCAGTTAGTGCCGATGCCGATGGGCTGATCGACGGCATTACGGCCGCCAGTAGCTCCGCCTTCGGCGCACTGATCTACCCCGACTACAAAGCGTTGGAAGCAGAAGCCCGCGCCGCCCTCAAACGAGGCTTAGAGCTGCGCGAGTCGATTTCTCCCTATCGTGACAACAACGACTTCGACACCTTTTTGCGCGAGCTAGATTATCAATCCGGTTTTGATGCACCCTATACCGGGTCACTGCCCGATGGCACAGGCAAGACGCTCAACCAAGTGGTGCAGGAAGCAGAGGACGATCTGCGAAAAGCGCGTGACTTGTATGCGTTTCTCGTGGTGCATGGGCCCGATCATCGCTTCCGGGCTGATGGCGACTATTCGGCCGCGTTGTGCGCCTTCACCGAAGACCCGTACCCAGCAGACCCAGATTTTACTGGGCAAGTGCTGCCTCCCGTCATAGATTGGTGCGATTTTCGGGCGCGATTGCGGCAAAGTGTGCGCGAAGCAACCAACATTCGCATGATTTTCGGGCAAGAGTTTATGGTCGATGCGCTCGGTGTCAACTTTAGCGGCAACTTCTTTGGCGGCGAAGAGATGGTCGAGCGAGAAGTGGCGCGACTACGGGCCGCCAAAAATCAATTTGAGCTGGCCGAAACATTTTTGGCGAGTGCGCTCAAAAAGTCAGTTGGAAGCGGCTGTCTGATCTCCGATTTCTACACCCAAACAGAGTGGGCGTTGCTCTCCCGCGCATCAGAGATGCAAGGAAATGCCCAATATCACATTGCGAGTCGGCTCAGTTATCTCGGTGTGGGCAGCCCGCAAAGTGTGCCACAAGCACAAGATGCGGCGCAGGGTGAGTTCCGGCGCAGCGCGATTGATGGGTATATCAAATTGATCGGGTTGGCTGGCTTGGGCGGCGATACAACGCCCAGTTGCGCGGCCGGAGAACGGCCGGACGGCAACCTGGTCGCTGATATGGCGATCAATTTGCTGGAGACACAGCGCGAATCGGCCGAAATGGCAGACGGCCGCAACATCTTTGGCTTTGATGTGACCCAAACCCCGGCGCGACATTACAAATCGAGCATCGCCCTCAACTGTAACACGGCCGCTGGCGAACGCGGCCTGTGGGACGAGGCGAAATGCGCGGCCGAAAACGCCCGCTCATTGCAAATCTATGAAGAAGACAAGACGCGCTTCTTTGAAGCGTCGCAAACCAGTTTGCGGGATGCGGTGGATGATATCCGGCAAGGGCTGGACACCGACATCTACAATGTGACCGGGTGTGACCGCAATGCGGTGGCGAGTGACGCGCCCTATTTCACTTGTGTCGAAACACAGATCGCTGCCATCGAAACGTGCTTGGGACAAGCGCATCTCGATTCATTCGATACGTGCATGAACAGTGTCAACACTGGCACAGACAGCCGCACGGCGTTGTACAACTTGAATAGCGTCCACCAAGATTATTTGGCGATCAAAAAGGCGGCCGCAAACATCGACGAGCGCATCAGGCTATCGAATGATGCGAATGCGACGGTGACAGACGCGATAGGCTTGACCGGTATTAGCGAAGGGCTGGCGGCCGTTTCGGCCGCAGCACTCGATGCGATCAGCTGTATCGACTTCAGCGATTTGGGGTCTGGTACGGGGCAATCGACTGTGCCATGTGCGGCCGCAGGTGTGAACAATGGCATCCAGCAAGGGCTGGCTGTTGCCGCCACCACATTGCGCGACATCGACATTGCAGACGCTGAGAACAAGCAAGAAACAGAAAACTTGTTGCTCGACCTGACTGAATTGGTGTTGCAAGCCAAATCGGCGCACCAAAATTACTTCTCGCAAAAGTCAGATGTGCAAGGAATGCTCGACGGATTGAACCGCGACTATCTCGAAACGCAACGACAACGTGCCTACTTCGATTCAAGCCCCGCAAATGATCCGAGCTTCCGCATCGTGCGTGATTCGGCACGGATTGCGCTGGCAAAAGAGCTAGAAAAATCGGCGCAAATCGCGTATTTGGCGGCGCGTCGCGCTGAGTACGAATATGCAAATAGCTTGTACAAGTACGATTTCCGCATTTCCGACATTTACCGGGCGCGCACGGCCGATGACATCATCGTGTTCCTCAATGGTCTACAGAACGCGACGAACAACATGGCTGGTGCCGCCAATGCGGACAATGAGGCGTTTGATATGCCGACTATTTCGGTAGCGAAGCATGTCCTGCAATTGACGGATGATGTGCTGATGAGCGAAGGGTTTACCACCCCGGCCGCCATCGAAGCAGAGCGCACCCGTCGTTTCCGTCTATGGGTAGCCGACAATACTGAGCTGAACACAAGCGAGGGCAACGGCAAGCCAATTTTGCGTTTCAACATGACGACATCGCTGTTTGATAGCGGTTTGTTCTCCAACTTGATTTTGCAAGGGTACGATTCGATTTGGCGGTTGCAGTTGGGTGGAAAAGGCGAGCCTTATGCCGAAAATACGGGTGTGAGTGTCAATCTTGTGACAGCCCAGACCGATGCTGATGTCACGTATCGGTCGATTTCGATGACGCAGGGTGGGCTTTCCCATCTCAAATCGTTGGCTGGCTGTGTGTACGATTATCGGCTGGTGGAACCGGCCGTGATGCTGGGCAGTGTTTGGCCGAGCAACCAAAATTCAGAATCGACAACGGCGACGTTCAGCGCGAACATCAACGACATCAACCCGTATGCGTTGTCCAACTTCCGCACCGGTGCATTTGAGGGACGGCCGATCAGCGCGACTGATTGGGAAGTTCTCGTCCGTGCGGGTGCGCCTACGGTCAACCAGTCGGATATGAATTTGCAACTGTTGACGGACATCGAACTCGATTTCAGCGCGGTTAAGTCGTCACGGACTGCGGGAGCGCCCGATCCGGCCGACTGTGTGCGGATCGATTGGTAACGGAGGCATGAACATGACAAACGAAACAAATCACACCCGCACGTTGCTTATTAGCCTGGTGACGGCCGCATTGCTCTTGGCAATCGCCGCCGCTATCGCTACGGTGACGAACGCGACACCGACCGATACATTGACCGTCGATCAGCAAGCGTATGGCAACGTGCGCCTGGAATGGGCGACGAATGGCGTTTTCGATGAGGCCCTGACAAAACCATCGGCGGCCGAATTGGACGCGCTGCCCGACATGGGCGAAATCGACTTCGGCTTTATGCTGGAAGAGGTGGCGGCCGGTTCGGTGCGCGGCTACGTCGATCTGACGCATTCGCTGGTATACAGCACCGAGCATGTAGTGGACGCAACCTTGTTGGGCGAAATGACACAACAGACGATGGGCCCAGAAGTGAACGGCACATACAACGACGGTTCGCTTGAATTGTTGTCGGAGCGATTGGCGTATACGACGCAATCGGGCCAGCTTGTGGAGCGGCAATTTGAGCTAAAAGGAACAGGATCGGGTGGCATCATCACCGGCGAATATCGTGAAACAGTTTGGGGCTACGGGCTAAAGCCGTTGACGGTTGTCGGCGACTTTCAATTGCGAATGGTTGCTTCTGAACAGCCAGATGTGCCATTGAGCGTGACGGGCGGCGACGTGTTAGCGACCAATGCGAACACGTTGTGGTTGGTCGCGGCCGTGCTGGGTATCAGCGCAGTGGCCACGGCCGGACTGCTACGGCGGCGCAATGGCTAGGTGATAACCGGAACGAAAATCGAGCAAGAGTCGGCCGAAAGGTCGGCTCTTTTTTGTTCTGGTTGCTTCGCTTTGATCACCACAGACAAACGCGCCATCTGCGTTATAATAATGGGCAAAAAAAATTAATTGAAAGGAATAAAACACGACACGCGAAAACATCAGTACAGGCTCAAAATGGGAACCAATTGTCGGCTATTCACGCACCGTAAAAGTGGGCGATGTGGTTGTGTGCTTCAGTTTCGCCCGGTGCTGAAGCATACCGGTTTTCTTCGAGACAGATGCGAGGCTAATCCCGCATCTGTCCGTGCAACAAAAACATCATTTTAAACACTCGTTCATAAAACAAAAATCGGCTCTTGGTATGTCGAACGAGTGTACTACCATTCTTGTTACCAATCTTTCACACGCTCATTGAACGAGCGTTCACAAACACATTTGCGGCGCACGAGCGATCAGGCAAGCTGCCTTGACGTAAGGATAAACGCCTTTTTTATCGTTCGTATTGAGCAGCTTGCTCAACCAAGTCAAGAAATTCGTCTACTTGATCATTGCCGGGGAAGAGACGGCCGAGCGCATACGCATCCTGCCACAGATCAACGAGCGAGTTCGCTTCTGCCCAGAAGCTGTCGCGCAGCAGTTCGGCATATTCGGCCGCGACGGCACTCAATTGGAAGGTGGCAGATGTGTTGGCATAGTCGGCCGTGATGTCACCGGGCTGGAACGACTCCGCAATTTCGATTACCTGATTGCTGTCTGGCTCTTCGTAACGGACGCGGGTGGTGAGCATGTTCGCATCGGCCGGAGCATCATCGACCAAACGCACTTCATAGAGAGCGGTCACACTATGCCCCGCGCCGATCTCGCCAGCGTCTACTGTGTCGTTGCGGAAATCGTTGTCAGCCACATCCCGGTTTTCGTAGCCCAGCAAACGGTAGCGTGCGACGACATCGGCGTTAAATTCGACTTGGATTTTTGCGTCTTTGGCGATGGTGAGTAGTGTCCCGGTCATGTCGTCTACAAAGACGCGCTCCGCTTCGCGCAATGTGTCGATGTACGCATACGTGCCGTCGCCGTCGTTGGCGAGTTGCTCCATCATCGTGTCGTTGTAGCTGCCCATCCCGAACCCAAATGTGCTGAGACTGACATCGCGCTTGGCGTGATCGAGAATGGTGTCGGCCGTGGTGCGGCCGACATTGGCC